>JAWUXU010000064.1:0-10467 GCA_034111145.1 Paraglaciecola sp. | reverse complement strand
AGACACATTGGTAAATCTAATATTTATTACACTCTAAAATCTCAATGTAGCGTTAAATGCTGCAGTGCGTGGCGCACCAATCCAAGCTGCCTCACCGGCAATACCACCTAGATAACTTTCGTCAAACATGTTGTTTATAGTGAAACGTAATTCTAGGGCAGCGATCCCATTAGCAGGATTTTCAATGGATACACCCGCATACAAATCGCTGACTAAATACGCATCTGCCACAGCAGTATTAGCTGCGTTGATAAAACGATCGTCTACCCACTTATTAGACAAGCCAGCAAAATAATTATCTTTCTGCCAATCAAATGACAACACCGCCATATTTTCTACTGAACCAAATACTATGTTACCCGCTGGAAAACCCAATAATCCATCGGTGTCTTCAATTAATCCATCGGTGTATTCAGAATTGTTGTGAGTGTACGAACCATAAATTGACATATTTTCTGTCACCTTAATACTCAGTGATGCCTCTAAACCTGAAGATTCAATGCCACCTGAATTAACAAAAGTACCGTTAGTGCCAATTAGAAAATCAATTCCGTCTGGGGAATCAGGTGCAATAAATGTGAGCCTGTCATCAAAGATTATTTCGTAGTAGGTCAAACTGGCGTTAAAATCTTCGGATACGAAACGTAAACCCAAGTCAAAGTTCTTGGCTGATTCGGGGCTAACCTGATCAAGTATCGACGCATCACGCTCTAATACTGTGTCTTTAATTGCCGCAAAGTTCTCTGCATATCCGGCAAACAATTCCAAACCATCTAGGGGCATAGGCATTATTATACCTGCGCTGAACAGTGGGTCTGAATCAGAAGAGATCGCAGCTTGATTGGTCGAGTCAAAGTTGTCCTGACGTTCTAAATCCACGTAAAACTGCTTAACGCCTAAACGTACAGTAGCCCAGTCCATACTCAACTCATTCTCTAGATACAGCATAGCAGTTTGAACTGGGAAACCACGGTCGTACTGGATCCAATAAGGTGTATGATCAAATTCTGCACTTGAACGAGAGTCGATAATTTTATGCCAATCACGAGACTCATCACGTCGGTAGTCTTCATACCAAATACCACCGCGCAAGGCGTTATCCATCTCGCTTATTTGGGTGTACCACATAAAATCACCATTAAAACCGACTCTTTCTTTTTCATAATGAGTATGACGGTATGAACCCACAGGCACTGCACCTGATGCATAACATGCGGGGTCGTATTCTGCACCTGCACCGCCATAAGGGAAAGTGATTGAGCTTTCACATCCAGCAATCTGATTGGCTTCTACCCCAGCAGCATCGACAAAATATATCTGCCCTAAATTGTCACCACCACTGATAGTATTACCCGACTGCAATTCAGAATGTGGCAGATTGTCACCATCGTGACTTACATTAACAACATAAGGTGGGATCCAGTCTCCTCTGCCCACGTTCTTGTGGTAATAAAGATTTCCTTTCACTTCAAAATTGTCGGTTTTGTAGTCGGCCTGCACATAACCAAATAAGTTTTCACGCAAAGTAGACCAAGCTTGACGATGCACCTGATCAACATAAGGAATACCGGTCCACTGAGCCATTAAACCATCGGACTCTGGGTTTTGTTGAAACTGTGCAAGGCTGACACGCTGATAGTTGTCCTCGTGTGTATCATCCCACGAACCATAGGCAGTTACTTCAACATCACCCATCATACTCACCAATTTAGCCGCTAAATGATCACGCCTATTGTCTGCTGATTGGTCAACCCAGTCTGTATTACGACTATTTGAAACACTTAGCCATGCAAAGGTATCTTTGGCTATTTCACCTGTGTCATAACGAACAAAAAACTTCTGAGCATCAAAGTTTCCTTGTGACCAGCTCACCGTCATCTGCTCTTCGGCGTTTGGCGTTTGGCGCGATAGTGGTAAAGTTTAATGTCCCACCGAATGCTTCATGTGAACGTGAAGCTATATCACCTGTACCTTGTGAGACTTCAACACCCCCTAAGTTTTCGGTGTCAATATAACGATTGGCTTTCGCACCACCGCCGTAGTTTGAGTTACCGTTAGCGATCCCATCTATGGTGATACCAATTTGTTGCTCATCTAGGCTCAATTGAAAGCCTCGAATAGACACAGTAGTAGACCAATCATCAGAGCCAAAAGTGTCACCTTCGTTAATTAACACACCCGGTAAATTATCGATAACCGCCAAAACACTGGTTAAGTTACTTTGCTGTCTGGCCATTTCTTTAGAAGATTGGTTATTGGCATAAGACACACTCTTACCCACTACAGTAATTGATTCTATGTTTTCTTCTGTTTCTTGGGCACTGAAAGCTGGAATGACAGCACTGAAAGTAGTAAGTGCAACAGAAATGGATAAAGCGAGTTTCGATAGTCTATTGTTGTTCATTATTTTGTCGTTATGTGTGATTGTTATAATGAACCATATTGTGAATGGGAAACATGAATCTGAGATGTAATTTTATTGACGTTTAGATGACAGTTTTAGTGTTTTTTTTGGCAAACTAATGACACTTTTATGTCATTAGTTTTTTGTCTGGATGAGGAAGACTACTTTTCGATATAGTAGGTGCCCCAACCGTCGTAATCCACGTCATGTTTAGTGGCAATAGCAAAAAGTTTATCTGTGTCTTGGTTGATTAAATGAGTATCCAACATACGTTCGACTACTGCATCAAAACAAAATACTTCTTCGCCATCTTCTAACTCTAATTCTTCGGCATCGCCGACTTCAAAACCAGCTTTGAATGCATCAACAGCGGCTTTTTCTAAAGCTTCAAAGTCAGCGCTAGCAAAATGATATTCAATGGTGTGTACTTTACTGGCATCACTGCCGTCTTCAATTAACGCTTCAACTGTTTCTTGATTAAACTCTTGCCATTCGGCAAGTTCGGATGTGGCTTCTGAGTTCATAAAATATTCCTGTGGGCTAATAGATTAACCAGTATTATTGTCTATTTCTGCATCTACTTTTTTGATTTGTTGTTGCATTTTTTGATGGAAGTATTCAGCATTTTCTTTAATTGATTTACCTTCATCCATAAACTCTGGCTCTGAAATTTCAATTAATAAGATGCCATTATCCCATCTATTTAGCTTTATCTTATTGTATAACCGGCTGGCAGTAATCGTCACTATAGGTTCATTGGTAGCTTTTGCAATACGAAATGCTCCTGTTTTAAAAGGCAACAACCCACGATCATAGCTGCGTGTACCTTCAGGAAAAAACCACACAGACAGACGTTTTTTTTGAATTTTTTGCACCGTGCCTTGTAAAGTACCGTGAGCGCTGTTTGAGTTTTTTCTGTCGATCATAATGTTACCTGTCAACCAATAAATCTGGCCGACCACTGGTAACCACTTCAGGCTTTTTTTACCTACTGTTACTGTGCCTTTTTGTGTGGCACCGCAAATAGTCAATAAATCATAGCTGTTCTGATGGTTAGCGATATAGACATACGGCCCACCTTGTTTGACACTATCTGGTACACGAATTTCAATTTTTAATCCCAACAGTCTCGAAATAGAACTATATAAAGCTCCGGCAGCGTGAACATTATCCCGATGAAAAGGACGCACTAAGCAAATTAATATCAATAATAAGTTGATCAACAAAAAATAAAAGAATACTACAACGATACGTAGAAGCGCTAACAAGTCATATCCTCATCAATAAAATGGCCCCAGAGTATACTCATTTTTAGCCGCTAGCTAAAACACTTATGGTTTTTAATACTCATTTCCAAAAGATTATGTTTTAAGGTTTTTTTAGCGTATAAATGAATAAAATTCTTAATTAGCCAATAATTCTAATTATATCTAAAATTTTAATCTGTAAGGCTATTCATTCTATGCAAATGTTCAAACATGAAGATCTCGATGAAGATATTCTCACAGACCTATTAGAAGAAATTAACGAGCTTTATGAAGCCAGTGAACAAACTTTAATTGAATTGGAATTAAAACCAGAAGATAACGAATTACAACGTTCACTATTTCGTTCAATCCACACCATCAAAGGTGACTTAGGCCTAGTTAATTTTTCACCCTTAATTCCTCTACTTCAATATGCCGAAGACTTGCTTGATTACTTGCGTAAAGGGCAAATCTACTACACCAGTAATATGAGTGACTTGGTTCTATTGGTTATGGATAAGGTCAAAGTATTCGTACAAAGCTGCATTCAAACTGGGCAGGCAGAATATGATGAGGAAATGTTTGAAAGACTTGTTAAAGCTATCAAACTTATTACGCCTGATAATGGTGCTATTCACGAACAATTGTTAGCCAGTGCAGTATTGATATTGGCTCCTAGCCTTGACTTAAGTGATGAACAATACAATGCAAGGGAGACGCCCACAGCTCCCGCACTTCCTAGTATAGCGACCATTGGTATACCTAAATCGATTACTAACGAAGAACGTGAAGATTTAGTGTTCTTTCGAGAATTAATGAAGCCCATAGAAAAACGCTCTATGTATTGGGAAGGCAGAGGCGATAGGATTGCAAAACTTGCTGGTTTTATCAATAACATTGCTGGTTCGCCAATCGATGAAGTGCAACTTGCCGTTGCTTGTTATGTGCATGATTTTGGTATGGCATTTATGCCAGTTGCAATGTTACATAAACAAGAAAACCTTGAAGAAGTTGAGTTTAATCTGATGCGCTCTCATGTATATAAAAGCGCTCGCTTACTGGAAAACCTCAATCAATGGAATGAAGCCCGTAAAATTGTTATGCAACACCATGAACGGATTGATGGCAGTGGGTACCCTCTTGGGCTCAAAGAAGATAATATTTGCGATGGTGCCAAGTTATTAGCCATATTAGACACCTTTGACGCTATCACTCATTCTAGAGCTCACAAAAGCCATTTACAAAGACCTAAGAAAAAAGCGGTCATCGAGATCAATCGTATTGCCAAAGGGCAGTTTTCAATAAAGTGGATGCAAGCTTTTAATAGTGGAATGACAGCACTACTGACGAATGAAAGGCTCAAGTAACAGCACTTAAAATTAGTATATGAGTCTTAGTTACAAACTACCTTTACAGGTAAGTAATTTTAAATTTATCAATAAAAAGAAACATTGCTGAGATTTCGCTTTAAAAAAAAATGAACTGTTTAGCAGCAATGGTATGTGTTGAATTTGAGATTAAACTCGCAACAATGACCAAATGGCTTAAGTTTAATTGACAACCAGTCAGCGGGCTGGTCGTCATTGGCTATTTACATATCTAACTCTTTAAGTTTACGCGTCAGTGTATTTCTACCCCATCCCAAACGTTTAGCCGCATCTTGTTTATGACCATGAGTATAATGTAATGCCCGTTCTAACAATATTCGCTCAAAACTCATAATCGCATCATCTAAAATATTATTATGACCGGATTGCAACTGCGCATCTGCCCAACTAGCGAGAAGTGTTTGCCAATCCCCCGCTTGCGCAGCTTTTTCATTTAATACAGGTTGTTGGTTAATTTCTGGTGGTAGGTCGTGTGGCAATACTTCTTGGCCGCTAGCCATTACCGTTAACCAACGGCACATGTTTTCAAGCTGGCGTACATTTCCGGGCCAAGGTAAACTAGCTAGAATTTTTTTAGTCTCTTTACTAAGAGATTTAACTTCAACAGCTAATTCTGCTCCCGCTTTTTGCAAAAAATGTGCTGCCAAGATGGGAATATCTTCACGTCTTTCACTGAGTGTTGGGATATGAATGCGTATGACATTTAATCTGTGATACAAATCTTCTCTAAATTTACCTTCAGATACACGTTGTTCCAAATTTTGGTGTGTCGCGGCAATAATTCTTACGTCTACTGAGACAGGGTTATGGCCGCCGACGCGGTAGAATTGTCCATCAGCCAACACACGCAACAATCTAGTTTGCACATCTAATGGCATATCGCCTATTTCATCTAAAAATAGGGTGCCACCATTAGCTTGTTCGAAGCGCCCTTGTCTTGCTGCTTGAGCCCCGGTGAAAGCGCCCTTTTCATGTCCAAATAACTCAGATTCAATCAAATCAGCCGGTATTGCTGCCATATTTAAGGCAATAAAAGTGTTATCTGACCGAGGGCTATGACGATGTAATGCGTGAGCCACTAACTCTTTCCCAGTGCCAGACTGACCGTTAATCAACACACTGATACTCGAACGAGACAAACGTCCTACCGCTCTAAACACCTCTTGCATAGCAGGTGCTTCGCCAATAATTTCGGTCGCTTTAACAATTTCAGGTGGTTGATTTTTACTAGACTGCTCGCGGGCATGGGTCAAAGCCCTTTGCACCAAATTCACCGCTTCGTCGATATCGAAGGGTTTGGGTAGGTATTCGAACGCACCACTTTGATAAGCATTCACCGCGCTGTCTAAATCAGAATGAGCAGTCATGATGATCACAGGAATGTTTTCAAAGCGCTTGTGCACTTCGCGTAATAAAACCATGCCATCCATTTGTGGCATACGAATATCCGACACTATCACTTCAGGAGGTTGCCCTGTTTCTAATTGCAAAAGCAAATCTTGCGGATTTTCAAAACTGAAGCAAGGGATGTTAGCCGCTTGCAACGCTTTTTGTAATACCCAGCGAATTGAGCTGTCGTCATCGACTATCCATACTGGTTCTGCACTCATATTTGAGGATCCTTTTTACCAATGGGTATATATAAAGTAAATTCTGTTCTTCCTGACCAACTATCCACTTCAATTTTCCCTCGGTGATGACCAATAAGAGTCTGAGATATAGATAAGCCCAAACCACTGCCTTCTTTCTTGCTAGTAACCATCGGATAAAACAGAGTGTTTTTGAGTTCGGCTGGTATGCCTGGGCCATTGTCAATAACTTGAATTTTCACACAAAGCGGAAAACAAGCACCATGAATAAGCACTTGGCGTTCGATTCTTGTGACTATTTTGATTTCACCCACTATTTCTGAGTGATCTGATAACACTTGAACGCTGTTGCGGACTATGTTCAATGTAGCTTGTTGCATCATATCTTGATCCAGATACACCTCTGGAATACTCGGATCATAATCCCTTGTTATAGTCATATTATGGCTGGGATCGAGTTGCACCAAAGTACAGACTTTTTCCAGCACTTGGTGAACGTTATACCAATCAAAACTAGGCCGTAAGTTTGGCCCTAATAAGCGGTCAACTAAATTAGTCAGCCTATCAGATTGTTCTATAATAACTTGGGTAAATTCTTTTAACTCATCACTAGGTAACTGTTTAGCTAGTAGTTGTGCTGCTCCTCTTATGCCACCCAATGGATTCTTAATTTCGTGGGCCAAGCCACGGACTAATTCCCGGGCAGCCTGCTGTTGAGCCCATTGGTGACTTTCTTGGCTGATTTTTTTTTGTTGTTCAACTAATCTAATTTCAAGTAGCAGCCTTTCATCTTGGTTTTCCAATATGCTAGTAACAGATACATCAGCCTGAGTATGCCGACCGTCAGTAAATCTAAATATAACTTCACTGTCGGAATAGACTTCACCGGATTGCATAGTGTTTTGAAAACGTAAGAAATCAAGGCTAGAAGACGCTATAAACTGATTGAATGAATAACCAATCAGCAAATTCAAACTGCGCTCAAATACAGCTTGTGAAGCATGATTAGCATATTGAACAACCAAATTACCGTCTAACACGAGCACAGCAGTCGATAGGTTATCAAGTAAATTTTCAGTATTGACAGATTCAGACATAAATTCAACATTTTACGCACTTAGATAGTGCAAAGTATTATTTAGCTGCTTAGATATAGATACTACTTTTGCGCAATAAGCCTATTTTGCATCAGTTAACAATGATCAGAGCAGAAACTTTTTGCAGATAAAAGGTCTGCTCTCTTGACGATGCAAGGATCTTGCCTGAGTTGTCGAGAAAATTAACTTGAATAGTATGAGCGCCTCGATTTACGTTTTCTAATTGAAATTGGCTTTTTGACTGAGTTTTAACTGTCTGATTATCAATAACTAATTGAAACTTACCTGACTTTTTAGGTGAGATATCCGCACTAATAGTGACAAAGCCTGAATTGTCACGCAATGTTTGTTCCGCCGCGGGAGAACGGATAGACACTATATATTGCACTTCGGGTTTGGGGTTTTTAGCTGGATTATTTCGGTTAGTTTTTTGATTCGCCGCATTATTTAGAGCAGGTACAACAATAGTATTCATTGATGGTAAGTTAACAGGAACAGCATCATCACTAAGAACATCACTATAAACCACACTGCCATCGGCCTTTACCGTCTTATATACTACCTGTGCAGACACCCTAATGCACAATATTAATAACGATAAAAATAAACACAGAATGTAGAATACTCGCACAATCTTCTTCCTCCAGATGAATACTTAGCTCGAATCTATTCACTCGCAACCATACAACCACTACCTAGTGTAGCCTTATTTCAGGTAAAAAAAAGCCTGCATTTGCAGGCTTGTTATTTATTTTAATAATTATCAGACATAGTAAATTGTATAACGTTTTTAGGCGGTTATTAAACGCTGTAATACATATCAAACTCAACTGGATGAGTTGTCATATTCAATGTTTGTACTTCGGCCATCTTAAGTTCGATATAAGCATCAATTGAGTCGTCAGACATAACACCACCGACAGTTAGAAACTCACGGTCGTTGTTAAGAGCTTCAAGAGCTTGCTCAAATGAACTACATACTTGAGGAATAGACGCGGCTTCTTCAGCAGGCAAATCATATAAGTCTTTGTCCATTGAATCACCAGGGTGAATTTTGTTTTTGATCCCGTCAAGACCAGCCATTAACATAGCAGTGAATGCTAGATAAGGGTTACCTGTAGGATCAGGGAATCGCACTTCAATTCGACGAGCTCTATCACTGGTTACAAAAGGAATACGTATTGAAGCAGAACGGTTACGTGCAGAATATGCCAACATAACAGGTGCTTCAAATCCAGGTACTAAACGCTTGTACGAATTAGTTGAAGCATTAGTGAAAGCGTTGATTGCGCGAGCATGTTTAATGATACCGCCAATGTAGAACAAAGCTTCTTCAGACATCCCGGCGTATTTATCACCAGCAAAGATGTTTTTACCATCTTTAGAAATAGATTGGTGAACATGCATACCAGAACCATTATCGCCAACAAGAGGCTTGGGCATAAATGTAGCCGTTTGTCCGTAAGCATGTGCAACGTTATGCACTACATACTTATAAATTTGCACTTCATCAGCTTTTTTAACTAAGGTATTGAAAAGACATGCAATTTCGTTTTGACCAGCAGTCGCCACTTCATGGTGATGCGCTTCAACTGTTAAGCCCATTTCTTCCATAACCATACACATAGCAGCACGTGTATCGTGAGATGAATCAACTGGAGGAACCGGGAAATAACCGCCTTTAACACCAGGACGGTGGGCCATGTTGCCACCTTCAAATTCAGCACCTGAATTCCACTTAGCTTCGTTAGAATCAATTTTAAAGAAAGAACCTGACATATCTGTGTGGAAACGAACATCATCAAACAAGAAAAATTCTGGCTCAGGACCGAATAATGCAGTGTCCCCGATACCTGTAGACTTTAAATACTCTTCTGCGCGACGGGCAACAGAACGAGGATCTCGGTCATAACCTTGCATCGTCATTGGTTCTAAAATATCGCAACGGATATTGATTTGCGTTTCTTCAGCAAAAGGGTCAAGTCCAGCAGTTTCGCCATCAGGCATCAAAATCATGTCTGATTCATTAATGCCCTTCCAACCTAGAATAGAAGAACCATCAAACATTTTACCTTCTTCAAAGAAGTCTTCGGTCACTTGATGAGTAGGAATAGAGACGTGTTGCTCTTTGCCTTTAGTATCAGTAAAGCGTAAATCGCCAAATTTAGCTTCGGTTTCTTTAATAAGGTCTAAGGCCTTTTGTGCTGACATATTGTCCTCCAGGTTAAAAGTATAATTGTATTTGTATGAGTCACTGGACTCCAAATACTAAAACGTACAGACATACAGCGATTATCATGCCACATACATAAGTGATTGGAATGTCTTTTGTTTATGTTTTTTTAGCATAGTGTAAACGAAAAAAAAACAGTCAACGCACCGTAATAAAGCAAGCATGCACCAAATCAATGCTTTCGCACTTAAATATTCCAAATGATTAATACGCTGTTAATGAAACGTTAGCAAATTGAGTGTCTTTTCTTTATTTGTAGCAATATGCATTTGAAGTTCGCTAAATGTAGCTTAAAACTGTACAATCCGCGGCCATAAAATTCCAGCAAATTTAGCCCTATAATACTTTAACGAGTATTTAGTCTTCAGTGACACATATGTGGCCCTTACAGAGAAAAAAACAATGAGTTCATCAAACACCTCAATCCAAAATTTGAGGAATATAGCTATTATAGCCCACGTTGACCACGGCAAAACCACCCTAGTTGATAAGTTATTACAACAGTCTGG
>JAWUXU010000063.1:0-21833 GCA_034111145.1 Paraglaciecola sp. | reverse complement strand
TAAAGCTTGATAACGCGTTACCTAAACTAAGTATGGCAAGTCTAGTCACTGACTCCAATTCACATTTAGCTAAGCCATTTCAAGTAGAAGCTAGAATAGCCAATGTGTGCCAAAACAAAGGGTGTTTTTTTATTGCGCAACAAGGGCAACATATTTTGCGCGTCTCTTTTCGTGATTATGGTTTTTTATACCAACAGACAGCAGTGGTAAAACCGTCATCCTTGCTGGCGAACTGGTACAAAAAGACATTAGCCCAGAACAAGCAGCCCATTTCAAAGCCGACTTAAACAACGAAACGGACACGGTGAAACCCGGTGTGGTGTATGAAATTGTGGCTGTTAGTGTGAAAATTCCGCGAAGTAAGTAAAACAGAACATTTAGAAATGCTGATTTTAGTGTCTTGTAAAATAGTGATGAGTGAACCCGGACATCTCTGGCAGTGTTCACTGAAATAGATTTTTAACTAGAAAGTCAGTACATTAATCTCTAGGTTATTTAACTTATTCTCAAGGCCAGTATGATAAAGCGCTTCAATCGCTTTAGCGCCAGAATATTCAGCCACTGCCACCTTGTCATTCATATGCACAGCAAAACTCTGCCAAGCTTTTGCATAACGGTCAGCAAAACCAGCATGTCCCCACTCACCGGTGCGTTTTTTCACTTGGCTAGGGGCAAAGAAGAACTCACTGTCTAAGTGCCCATCAGGTTTATCTTGTTGCGCTTCCACATCGGTTGAACCTATCAACACTAACTTGTCGAGATTGCCAGCAAACTGTTTTTGTAAATTTAATAACAAACCCTTGTTGCCGGCAAAGTCCAGCACCCAGCTAACATTATCTTTTCCAAGCTGGGTAATTTCGTCATAACTGAGTACTAGGTCGTAGCAGTCTAGATCTTGGGTAAAGCCTTTATTGCTTTCAGATGTTAGGCCTATAACTTGATAATTTACATCACGTAGTGTTTTATGCTTCATCAACAAATGAGCGGCCCCATAAGCCGTTTTACTAGAGGCACTGGTTAATATCACTTGTTTAACTTGTTGCTCAGCAGCAACTAAGGCTTCACCAACATAATCATCCAACACAAAAGAAGTCATGAACAGCGGACGATAATTTAGCTGCCATGCTTCTCGGTCAGATTGATAACCTGGGTCAGTTGCACAGCGCACGTAATTGTCATACACAGGAGAAATACTTTTACGCTTATCATTGATATCAAAAAAGTGAGTCGCCGAAGTTTTGCCAGCAGTGATCACTAAATGCGATGCCATCGGCAAATAACCAAAGACTTTTTCTCCTACTTTAACTTCCCCGTGATTTGACTCAAGCACAGTGGCAAAACCCCACATGGGCACAATTCCCCATGTGTCATCAGCTGGAAAAAAGCCCCAATACCCCATCTTATCGCCAAAAATTGAGTAAGTGATATTGTTTGCTGAAAAACCAAAAGAGTCGATTTTTAGCAATACTTCATTAGTACTTAGATGTTTGCTGTCAAACTCTTTTTCAATAACTTTGGTATTCGCCACATTCGACTTTTCAATCCAGATTTCAGTTAAATTATATGCTTCGCTCACGATGTTTTACCCTTAATTGAATTTATTCTGATAGATTATATCAACAGTCCTGGTTTAAGTTTTTTAAACCCATGTTAGGGCATCATAAATTTGAATACTGTGAAATAAACCAAGATGATTAACTCAGAGGCAAAACAACCATGCAAGACACTTCCCCTAAGTTCGATATTATAATATTTGGTGCCACCAGCTTTGTTGGACAAATATTAACTCGGTACATGCTTTCTCAGTTTACTATTGAAAGTAAACTTAAATGGGCGATCGCTGGGCGTTCGCAAAATAAACTGGACGAATTAAAATTATCTCTAGGTGCAGCAGGAAAAGATCTTGATATTTTGGTCGCAGATGCGTCGGATGAAAACAGCCTGCGTGCGTTGTGTCAATCTACCCGAGTGATTGTTTCAACAGTTGGCCCTTATGCTTTGTATGGTGAACCCATGGTAAAAACGTGTGTGGCTTTGGGCACGGACTACTGTGATTTAACTGGCGAAGTGCAATGGATAGCTAAAATGTTAGAACGTTATGAGGACGTGGCTAAAATAACCGGGGCACGCATTGTCCATAGTTGCGGTTTTGACTCTGTGCCCTCTGATTTAGGGGTGTACTTTTTACAGCAACATGCAAAACAACAGTTTGGTCAAACCTGCAGCAATATCAAAATGCGGGTTAAAAAAATGAAGGGCGCAGCTTCGGGCGGTACCGTTGCAAGTATGACAAATATATTTAAAGAAGTGGCCAGTAACCCCGCTCTACGTAAAGTGTTGGCTAACCCATACGCAATTTGTCCGCCCAGTCATGGCAATACCGTTCGCCAAGAGAGCATGAACCGACCTCAATATGATAATGACTTTAATAGTTGGGTGGCGCCTTTTGTGATGGCTGTTATTAACACCCGAATTGTACATAGAAGTAATGCCTTAGTAGAAAACGGTTACAGCCAACACTTTGATTACAATGAAGCTATGTTAACCGGTAGAGGATTAATGGGAAGTGGTATAGCTGCTGGTGTGGGAGTTGGATTAGGCGGTTTTGCTATGGCAGCTGTTATTCCACCAACTCGCTGGGTAATGGAAAAATTCATTTTACCAAAACCTGGTGAAGGCCCGAGCCTAGAAGCCCAAGAAAAAGGTTTTTACGACTTACGTTTTTACGGAAAAACAGACAGTGGCCATGAAATTCGCTGTAAAGTCACTGGCGATCAAGACCCAGGTTACGGCTCTACCGCTAAAATGTTAGCTCAAGCCGCTGCCTGTTTAGTTCAGGACATCAGCAAGGCTAAAGTTCAAGGCGGATTCTGGACACCAGCTAGCATTTTTGGCAGTACATTAATCACACGATTAGAAAAGTATGCGGGGTTAACTTTCGAACTTATCGAATAATTTCTAGCATAATGTATTCACAAAAAGCAGTCAGTTCTAGACAATTTATGATTATGTCTGGATCTATGATTTTAATTTTAATAATCGCCATCGCTTGTGCAGTTTTTAATACTATCAAACTAAGAGCGTCACAGTCGTACGAAATCAATCGATTTATGAAAAAAATGGATGCAGAAAAAGACCTGACCGATTCAGTCGAAATTATTACTGAAGATGAATTAGGTAAGATTGCGATGCTAATAAATATAACCTTTAAACATGTCCGAGCAGACTTTATCAGTTTTCAGGAAAACGCTTTGCAAGTAGGTGCCGCGACAACCAAGGCTGCTAGTGCGACGAACCAAAGCCAAGCTAATCTGACACAACTACAATTAAATATATTCAGCATAGTCATCATAGCCATTGCCACAGAGGAGATCAGCCCTAGCATAACGTCTGTGATGGAAAATATGCTAGTTGCTTCAAATGGTGCAGAAAACGCAGCAAAAGAAACGGTAAACGGCGAAAAAGCAGTTGAAATATCTATGCAAGGCATATCCAAAACAGCGTTAGAAGTGGCTCGAGTGGGTGAGAAAATCACCGAATTAAACAGCCGGGTGCACGATATTTTGGGTATGGTAGACGTAATCAAGTTGGTAGCAGACCAAACTAATCTACTTGCCTTGAATGCTGCTATAGAAGCTGCCAGAGCCGGTGAATAAGACGGAGGTTTTGCAGTAGTCGCAGACGAAGTACGCACGTTAGCTGAACGCACAACAATCAACCCAAGAAATATCAAATGTAGTCGACATACTAAAATGCAGTTCGCAAAATGCATTTTCTAGTATTGAAAGTGCTAACCATCAAGCTAAAAAAGCGGTTAAAAAAACACAACAAATTTTTATTGTTCTGACAAAAATTGTTGAAAGTATTAAAGCTGTGGATGATGTCACCTGGGTGGTAGCCAATTCAACACAAGCACAAAGTACAGTTATTCAAAGCATAAACAGCAACGTGGCGAGTATCGACGAACAAGCTAGAGAAACAGTATTGGGCGCAGAGGAATTATCAGCCCCTAGTTTGTCACTCTCACAGATAGTCCATAACATGGAAGATCGGATCCAGGTTTATAAGGTTTAGCGACCAGCAAAATAGCCGGTGCCCCTTGACCGTTAAGCATGCCATCGGCGATTCACTATTTACTTTTTGCAGTAGTATTGGCATAGCTCTGATTGATGCTTTAATCAAAACCGAACATAACTTGACAGCCAAAGCTCTAGGCGCAAGCTAAATATTATTAGCAGTGTGCGAAATCAGCATTCTTTAAATCAAATAACAATTGCACGGGCCAATCAAAATTGCACCCTTCATGGTCGATTTCCAATAAATGTGAGGTAGTGGTTGATGATTGATGGTTGAAAAATCTAAATTAACACCGTCGCAATGGATATTGGTGTTAGCCAAAAAAGAATTACCCGCGATCACATCAATTGCATCTGTATTAGACAAGTTTTCAAACGATGATATCTCTTCCATTCCTAAACTCAGTAAAATGATATTACATGATCAAGCACTTTCGTCCTGTGTGTTGCGAGTTGCCAAAAACTCTCAACGCACATCGATAAATAAAGTAACTACAGTTTCACACGCCGCAATTATGTTAGGCATTCATTCAATCAAGAACATTTGTCTAACATCAAAAATCCTCGAGGGATTGTTGCAAAGTAAAAACCTTGTTCCTCTAGTCTATGACCGTCTGATGATGTTAATGGCAAACGCCTTTTATGCAGGTATGTTAGCTCGGATTATGGTTCCTAATTATGATAAAAGTACTCAGGAAGAAGTATATTTGGCTGCAATGCTTTACCACATTGGTGAAACCTCATTTTGGAGCGCAGGTTGAGAGTTAACTAAAAAGCGAATAGAAAAATCGTATATGCCTGATGATGAATTCCAAAAATACTGTGCGTCAATGATTGGTGTCAATTTTAAGAACCTCAGTGCTGGTCTCGCGAAAACATGGAATTTGAGTGACATGCTGATTAAGTCTCTTGACCATCCTGAAAACCGAGCCACTGAAATGAAAATTATCAGTTTAGCTAATCAGCTCATCAGTGCTATTTCCTCGCCGCCAAAAACTAAAGCGGAATTTGATACGCTTTTAACGGATATCAGTATCTTGATGAAAACCGATGTAGCTTCGCTGAAGGTGAAAATTGAACATGCTCGCAATCAGGCACTTGAACTGCTCAGTTCCTATGACGCAACTGTACTGGAAAGTTATTTAAAACCATTGCCAAGGTCTTCTGATTTTAACCCTACGTTACCAATCCAAGAGGTAATCAGCCTTAACAAGGAGAGAATGTTATGAGTTATGCACTTCATCATTCTAAGGGTATATTAATTAATGATTACAAACAGATAGAATGGCGAGACTATATGACGGTAGAAGTCGAAAATTTAATGAACAAAGGCTCAATGTTCATCACTCCTGTCAATATTGGTCAAAAAGAAATCGGTGTTATCACCTCACATATTTTTGATAAATTACGTTTAATAAATGATGCATTTTTTTCAGAAATAAGTTTTCTATTTGACCATTTAAATTTGTACTTAAGTACAATACGTATCAAGAGATAATTTGTTTGTTGATGACTTAGGATAGTCTATCTATGTCCAAAACTTATGAAGAAATCAGCCACTATGACTAATCGAAAACGATAGTTGCCCAAAAACTTTTCTCTTCGTTATTTTGTTAATTCGTTGAAAAAGGCAAACAGGCTTAATTATCTCTCACCTCTATTCAGTTACCGTGTTTTATTTTTTCGCAAACGGCGCTTGATAGCTCCAACCCGCCACGATTGATATTAAATACACACATCCCGTATCAAGCCGAGCATAGATTATCGGCATAATATTGGCAGTATTCGACCAAAAAATAAGCAGGTAGCCTATTAAAGCATGCCTTACTTGTCACTATGTCTTTTACCAAAATTTATATATAGTTGGTGTTGTCTTGCTAAATGGCCTCAATGATATTTTAGATTTAAAAACACGTATTTCAAATAGCTATAATAAAAAGAGAGAACCTAACATGAACTATTTGCAAAATTTTTGTTTATTATCAGGCCGAGTCTTACTGGGCCTGTACTTTATTATTCCCGGTATCCAGAAAATCACTCAGTTCGAAAAAATGAGTGCGTATATGCAGGCTCATGATGTGCCATTGATTTCCCTGTTACTGCCCCTAACAATCTTAATGCAGCTTAGTGCAGGAGCAGCATTCATCATTGGTTATAAAGGAAAGGTTGCGGCATTTTTGCTGGCTGGTCTTACTTTGGTCATCAGTATCTACATGCATAATTTTTGGGCCATGGAAGAAGGTGTTGCACGCGGCCACGAATTGCAAAACTTTATTAAAAATATGGCAATTATGGCCGGTTTACTCATAGTGACTGCACAAGGTATGGGAAAATTCAGCGTCGACAATCGACAGACGCAAGGTTAACCCCTTAGAAAGCATAAATAATCATGGCTAGAAAATTACCACCTCTTCACCTGCTTCAGTTATTTGAAGCAGCTGGTCGTAATTTGAGTTTTAAAAAGGCTGCAGAAGAATTATTTCTGACGCCTTCGGCAATAAGTCATCAGATTAAGGCCTTGGAAGAAAACTTGGGGATCACACTATTTACGCGCCAAGCTCGTGGTGTAAAACTCTCTGTAGCGGGAACGAGTTATCTGGCAGTAGTTCAAGAGGTATTCCAGAAACTTGAGCAAGGTACGCTGCAGCTTAAAAAGCAGTATTTCTCACAATCTTTGCGTATCGCTACGTTTTCGACCATAGCCAGTAACATCGTTATTCCTCGTTTGAGTTTATTTCAGCAAGCCTTCCCTGAGATTGAGTTGAATATTGAAACCAGTACTGACTTGGTTGACTTGCGTTACGATGAGATTGATATTGCCTTACGACTTGGAAAAGGCGACTGGCCTGGAGTCATATCTGAAAAAATATTCGATTTGCAAGTCAGTCCCATGTGTTCACCTGCATTTGCACAAAAACACAAACTCAGCAGTGTTAGTCAAATACCCCATGTACCACTGATAAAGCTATCTAATATGGAAGATGCTTGGTCCACTTGGGCAAAAAATGTTGGGCTAACGGGGCTTGAATTGCATTCAAGTTTGAGTCTAGGTTCATATGATGCTGTCATCCAAGCGGCACAACAAGGGCTTGGTTTAGCACTTGGTGCCCTACCCCTCGAAAACTCAGCCTTGAGCAATGCACAACTGGTCAAACCCTTTAAAGAACAGATACAGTTCGAACAATCCTGTTATGCCGTCTATCTACCTCAGGATAAACGGCGTCAAGACATAAGTGTATTTTTGCGCTGGTTTAAGCAACAGGTTGAGAGTCCCGCAGCAATATAGATGAATTTAATTCACCTATAACACGAATATTTTACGTTTGTCAGTAATCTAGCCCTTCACTATAGTCATTACTCAAACAACTGAGGAGTTAAGATCATGAACACCAAAATCATCAAATTTGAAACAATTCGTTGGGCAAGTATTGCAGCAGTGTTAGCCGTTGTAAGTTACGGGTTTTTTATACCCATTTCTATTATGCAAGCATTGGCTTACAATCCAATGATGATAATTTGCCTATTGACCATTATAGGTTATGCCACCGGAAGGATTGAAGGTATAAAACAAACGGCTGATGTTTATCACTTAGACATTAACAACAAACATGAGCAGCAAACAATCCGCAAGGCAGCGTAAATGCTTATTACCGTATCGCAAGTAAAGTGCATTGGGTGAACAAAAACACTTTGATTACCTAATGCATAATCACAAATACGATAGCCACATTAATCAAAACCAGTCAAAACATGTTAACGTTAGACCTATCTCAATACCCTAGAATCTAATAAAAACAGGATATTTATAGGCATGGCATTACTATCAAAAATCTCCGCTCCTTTTTCCTTAAAAGTTGTCACCGCCACTTTAATACTTAGCCTATCTGGATATGTATTTGGGGCAACCAAAATCGATAAACTATTCAAACAAGTGAACAATGAAGTACCTAAACGCAGCGAAGGTGAAGGTACCTTTGACAGATTAGTCATACGTGGCGGGTATGTTATTGATGGTACAGGCGCCCCACCCTATGGGCCGGCAGATATAGTGGTAGAGCAGAACCGTATTACTCAGATAAAAGTGGTGGGGTTTCCTGGGTTACCTATAGAAGATAAAAATCGTCCCAAAAAAGGGACCCGAGAAATTGATGCTCATGGTAAATATATATTGCCGGGCTTTATTGACGCCCATTCACATATTCACAACCTAGAGTCTGGACAAAAAGTATCACCCGAATACATCTTTAAATTATGGTTAGGCCATGGGGTCACAACCGTGCGGGAAGTGTATGACGATGAAGGAGAAGATCGTACTATAGCATTAAAAAAATTAAGCAAAAATAACGCAATAACCGCCCCCAGAATTTCAGTGTTTCCCTTCTTTGGAGCAGTAAAAGATCCTATCACCACTCCTGAAAAAGCCCGTGAACGAGTTAGATCACTAAAGAATAAAGGTGCTGATGGGATTAAATTTATGGGCGCAAAAGAAGATATTTTGGCTGCCGCTTTAGACGAAGCTGAAAAGCTTGGTTTAGACACCACTATGCATCACGCCCAACTAGACGTCGTACACGCCAATGTTCTTGACACATCGGCAATGGGACTGGACTGTATGGAGCATTGGTATGGGTTACCAGAAGCCCTATTCGAAGATAAAGTTATTCAAAATTACCCAACCGATTACATTTATAATAACGAGCAAGATCGTTTCAGCCAAGCTGGACGTTTATGGAAACAAGCAGCCAACCCTGGCAGCGAGCGTTGGCATTATGTGATGGATACCTTAATTGAGCGTAACTTCTGTTTAAGCCCCACCTTTACCATTTACTTAGCTAGCCGGGATTTAATGCGTGCTTATACTGCTGAGTGGCATTACCAATATACCATGCCAAATCTATGGACATTCTATCGGGCGAATCGAGCAGAGCATGGTGCGTATTTCTTTAATTGGACCACAGAAGACGAAGTAGAATGGAAAAATAATTTTAAACTTTGGATGCAATTTGTTAATGAATATAAAAACAAAGGCGGCACAGTAGTAGCGGGCAGTGATACGGGTTACATTTATAGTTTATATGGTTTCGGCTATATTCAGGAACTAGAATTACTCCAAGAAGCGGGTTTTCATCCGTTAGAGGTGATTCGAGCTGCCACTAAAGAAGGCTCAAAAGTGTTAAAAATGTCTGACGATATTGGCACATTACATGTAGGCAAAAAGGCTGACATTATTATCGTTGATGAAAACCCCATTCATAACTTAAAATCTTTATACGGTACAGGTGTTCCGAAGTTAAATGATAAAACGAATACCGTCGAACGAGTAGGCGGTGTGCGCTGGACCATTAAAGATGGCATTGTTTACGATGCTAAAAAATTACTGGCTGACGTGCGATTAATGGTCCTTGAACAGAAGAAACAACAAGGAATAAACCCAGATATTCCTATGACAGTAGAAACGCCACAAAATAACCGTTAATCAAAATGATAAAAAATAATTTTAATTTTAAGTAAAGCGTTAATGAAACGGTTATTCAAAATAAAGGCTCTTCAAATAGAGCCTCAAATGTGGACATTCTATATTTTTGAAAAGTTGCGTGCCTAAATGGATGCCTAGCAATAGGCATCCATATCCAACCAACACTAGATTGAACTCATAATTACACGCAAATTAGTACTTATTTATCGTTACTAAAATACTTCTCTACTGCCATTTTAGGTGAGCGGTCTGAGCGAAATACACCCCAGTTTTTCTCAGCAATACCGTCTGGCTTATCCTCGCCGCCTTTCCATTTTTCATCGAAGGCTTCAAAATAATAAGACACAACATGATTGTCTAGTAACCATTGTCTGTAGCCGTCATAAAACACTTTTTGGGCTCTTTCAGTGGCTTCACCAATAATCAAACTTTCGTCACCATTTTCATTCATAGCGCTAGTTGCCCAGCCTGATTCGCCTAATACAATTTGTTTGGTTGGATGTAATGCTTGAATATCATGGAAGGTCTTTTCGGTCCAAGGCAAGGCATTTTCTAGGGTCTGTGAATTCCACATCGCATAAGCATGCAAAACAATATAATCCAAGGCTTGGGCTATCTCCTGACTCCATGGTTTGTTCCAAAAATTATAATCATCCGCTAGTGTTACCGGTACTTCAGTTTCTGTTTGCACTTTTTTAACCCATCCCAAATATTTGGGATAGTCAGACAGGTCAAGTTTATGTGCTGACCAGTCGACAAAAATTTCATTGCCAAGATTCACTGTCACTATAATATTTTTATATTCATTAGCTAAACGAATGACTTCTGAAATTTGTTGTTCATTTTTTTCATCCGTCTGAGTAGAAGATAACCAAGCCCCTTGCATGACCTTGACAGGTAAATTGTGCTTTTTGATAGTCTTTAATACTTTTTCACTGGCCGGATCAGCCGCATACATACGGATGAGATTCCAAGACTTATCGCCATCCGCCGTCAATAACATCATATCTTGCAGAATGTCTTTTTCAGATGAGATACTATTTTTGCTAGGGCTCTCACCATCACGGTAAGAACCATAAGAAATACCTATACCAATCCATTTACCATCTATTTTAGGGTCAAAGACTGTTTTTATATTCGAAGAATTATCGATTGTTTTTGTCATACTATTCGCCTGAAAATTAAAGCCTGTCAATATTAATATCATGATGATAAAAGATACTAATCTCATATTGTATTTCCCATAATCCGAATGCTGTATTACTTATATTTTTTAGTTAACCGAACTTGGGGTATTGTTAGCAAGTCTTTTACGCTGTAACGGACTTTTACCCAGTTTATCCGGTAAGCAGGAGGCTAGTATCATTCTATTGATAAAAAATATAGGGGATAGTTAAGTTGTGGATTGACTCAAACTGAACAGCAAAAACGTTGAAAACTCTAAAATAATACACTTTCACCCAGTACCTGAACCTCATATTTCATTGCTGTAATGTCTGTTTGATTATAACTTTATAGCAGCAATAACTTACCCCAACTCAACCAAATAATGATAATGATCACTGCGACAGCGGCTCAGTCTAAATTCAATGGCTTTATTATCTAGTGAGTGGGTGACTCTTGTGACTTCGAGCAAAGGGTCGCCTTGACGTATACCTAACATATCTGCATCTTCTTTTGTGGCAAGCACCGCTTTAATACTGTCGCGGGTGTCTCGCACTGTTAGGTTAAATTGCGTTTGATAAAAATGATAAAGGGTATGAGGTACTTCAGGTTGTTTTTCCAAAATAGCAAAATATTTGTGTGGCAAAAATATAGTTTCAGCTATACAAAACTCATTATTCAAAATCCGCCTTCTACTTAACACTATAACTTTTGCTTTAGTTTCTAACTCTAACGCTTGAGCAACTTGCTTAGTCGCCACATGCGTTTCTACCGATAACAATTCAGCTTTAGGTAATTCAGGACTTTTTCCATCTGCGATTAATGGGAAGAATCGATACAAACTGTGATGGCCAGTATGCTCAGATACAAAAGTTCCAATACCTTGCTTACGAGTCAGAATTTTAGCGTCAGTTAAAAAATTTAACGCTTTGCGCACAGTGCCTTGACTGACATTCAGTTCATTTGCCAGTTGAAATTCGTTAGGTAACATTTCGCCGGGCTTCCAACGTTGCTCAACAATCAATTGGGTTACATGTTCTTCAACTTGTTTGTATAAAGGTTGGAAAGCTAACCCCGGACGGCTAAGTTTGTTATCAAAACGATTCTTATTCATGACTGTGAACAGCAAGTAAACATTTCTCTAGAGTAGTATTAACTATCACTCCTATACAAGATATTAAATAAATATTGTGGTTTAAACGGGTTTGGTCTATAAGTTTGAAAAAATTAAATGTCTCTGGGAACACTGATACAACATATACATATTCACCAATCATTCTCATATATTGACAATAATTTAACACTACTATAACTTATGTCTTATATAAGATTAACAACACATTCTTTATCTATAATTTGATTTATATTCCCAAAATGGACCTAAATCGACTTCTGATAAACAAAATGTAGCGTTTAACAAACTACCAGAGGTTATCTTTGTCTGTGTTTTCATCCAAACTTTCCGCGTCACTTTCTCCCGCACTTGATTTATCAGCGCCCGATTGGAACACCGTATCCCAAGTTACCGTGATGGCTGAGGCTTATCTTGCCAGTGATGCTTCAGTTATGCTGCCAAGTTCGGTTGGTTTATTACAGGTCAGTTTTCACCCATGCGGTGTGCGTCTTAGAATAGCTGGTAAGTCTAATGCTGATTATGAAATGTTAGTGCAAGAGCCTCAGGCATTACCTTGTCGAATTATTCATGCAGAGCAAAATACCACTATTACCTCAGGTAATAATGAACTCGTCATTCAGCATAATCCTTTTTCATTTGCGCTAAGTTGTGATGGAAAAAGTGTGCAAAAAACCCCAAACGATGGACATTTTGTTCGCCAATACCGTATGCCACCTCTAGCAAAAACGACACAAGGTTGGTTATTTAGTCTAGATTTAGGCGCTGAAGAAGCGGTATATGGGTTAGGCGAAAAATGGTCGAGCCTGAATAAACGAGGCCAGTTTATTCGCTCATACAATCATGACGCTCTTGGGGTAAACGCCGAAGTATCATATAAAAACACCCCTTTTGCTTGGAGCCCATCTGGATGGGGCGTATTTGTGCATACACCCGCACCGGTTACTCACGCTGTAGGTTATGCACCTTGGTCACAGCGCGCTTATGGTTTATTGATTGAAGACGACGCGTTAGATATATTTATACTGAAAGGTAAAAGTGGTGTTGAGATGATCCACCAATATACCGAACTAACCGGCAAAGCGCCGGTTCCACCAGTATGGAGTTTAGGTGTTATCTTATCTAAAGCCTATTACCAAGATGTACCTGAACTGATGGCCACCGCAAAAGCGGTGCGAAAAAATAAGATGCCCTGCGACGTGATTACACTTGATGGACGTGCATGGCAAGACACCGATACTCGCTTTGCCTTTGAATGGGATCCAAAACGATTTGCTAACTTTCCGCCTAGTCAAGTCATTGCAGATTTAAAAGCGATGCACTTTAAAGTGTGTATTTGGGAATACCCTTTAGTTTCTGTACAAAATCCATTGTTTCAAAAAATGGCCAAAAAAGGCTGGTTACTCACTGATAAACGCACAGGCGAAGCCTATCGTTATCAATGGGATATGAGTGCATTTGCCGAAGTGCTGACGCCATTGCCGGAGTCAGGCATAGTTGACTTTACCCACCCCGACGCATTTGCTTTTTGGCTTGAATCACATAAGCCTCTATTCGATCTTGGTGTGGATATGATCAAAGCCGACTTTGGTGAGCAAGTAGAAGATGACAATATGCTAGCTCATAACGGTGACTCGGGGCATCGATTACATAATGTGTATAGCCTATTGTATAACCGCTGTGTATATCAAGCCGCTGAAAAGTATAGCCAAACAGGTGCATTTCTCTTTAGCCGCAGTGCATGGACCGGATCACAACGATATCCAAGCCAGTGGGGCGGGGATCCACAAGCCGATTGGGGTGGTCTGATTGGTAGCATTCGTGGTGCTTTGTCTTGGGGTATGTCTGGCGCGCCTTATTATGCTACAGACGTGGGCGGTTTTTACAAAGACACCCGCGATTCAGAGTTATTTGTTCGTTGGTCACAAACTGCGGTATTTTCCGCGCATATGCGTCTACATGGCATAGGCCAGCGCGAACCTTGGAGTTACAGTTCAGAGGCAGAAAAAGCCGTTAATAGTGCTTTAAAACTGCGATATCAGCTTATACCTTATATTCAAACAGCCATGCAACAAGCGAGTCAAACCGGTACACCATTAATGCGCGCTATGGCATTAGCCTTTCCCGATGATAGATTAGCCAGAGGTTTTGAAATACAGTTTATGTTTGGTGAGCATTTATTAGTTGTACCTTGCACACAAGCCGGTGGCGATGTGGAGTTTTACCTGCCTCAAGGCCAATGGCTAAGATTCCCTGACCAAAAAGTGTTCACGGGGGGAATAGCTTACAAACTAACTTTAGCTCTGGATGAGATGGCAGTATTTGTTCCAGCTGAAAATCAAATACCTATTGGGCCAGATATGTTGCATACCGAACAGTTAAAGCATCCCAATATTGGTCAACAAGTCAGTCATTATTGGCCAGATAATGACTTCCTACCCAAAGGTTCAATGTCACAATGATCAAGCTGCAAAAAACATTGTTCGCAATCAATACTCCATTAGGTAAGTTCAACTATGGGGTGGCGAATGTAGCCAAAAACTTAGCAGGTGCATTACTTGCGATTATGCTGGGCATGATACTGGCGCAGGTGTTTTTTCGCTATGTACTCAACGATTCGTTGGTTTGGACTGAAGAACTGGCAAAATTTTCCATGGTATGGGTAGCATGTTTAGTTGCACCTTGGGCTTATCGTGCACACTTAAATGTCTCGATTCAAATGTTTGCCGATGCCCTACCAGCAGTTTTGCGCAGAATAACCGAACTAGTGATCACTTTGTTAGTGATGGTTATATGCAGTAAATTTTTTATACAGAGTTTAGATTTTTGGCAAACAGGACTGAGTATTTATGCATCGTCAGTACCTGTCAAATTAGCTTATTTTTATAGCTGTGCCCCTTTTGCATTTGGCTCCATTTGTTTGGTTGGCTTAGAAAGACTTATCGAGCAATTATGCTTGCCCTTAGATCATTGCTTCGTTCCAACACAGGATGCCACCTAATATGTCGTTAAGTTACTTCTGGGTATTTATTTTATTATTAACCGCTGGTGCACCGGTCATTTTTGCGCTTTTGATTGGCCCCGGTGTTAGCCTGATTTTAGACGGTCAAGAAGTGTTCTTCTCTGCCCTGTTAAATAGACTGTATTCAGGCATGAACTCTTTTCCTTTGATGGCGGTTCCGTTTTTTATACTCGCTGGCGAACTAATGAATCAGGGTGGCATCACCCAATCTATTGTGCGATTTAGCCAAACCTTGATAGGTCACTATCGAGGTGGATTAGCGCAAGTTAATATTTTATCTTCAGTGTTATTTGCGGGTTTGTCTGGCTCAGCGGTGGCGGATACTTCGGCCCTAGGTAAAATGCTTATTCCGGCCATGGAGCAAAATGGTTACAGCAGACGTTTTGCTGCAGCGGTGACTGCAGCATCTTCAGTCATCGGTCCTATTATTCCACCCTCTGGCATCATGATTTTGTATGCGTTTATTATGAACGTATCTGTCGCAGGCATGTTTTTGGCCGGTATAGTGCCGGGTATATTAATTTGCGCGGGGTTAATGTTAATGACCAACTATATTTCCAAAAAACGAAATTACCCAGTAGCTAATGCCAAAGCCACTTGGCATGAGCGCGGCAGTGCATTAAAAAGCTCATTTTTACCTTTGTTAACTCCAGTCATTCTATTGGGTGGTATAGTGCTAGGGGTATTTACCCCTACTGAGGCAGCTGCCGTAGCTGCCGGTTATGCACTAATTATCACCTTGTTTGTGACCCACACACTAAAATTTAACAAGTTACCTACTATATTGGTCAATGCCGCAGTGCAGTCTGGGACTATATTATTATTGGTCGGCTCGGCAGTCACTTTCGCTTGGATTATCACGGTATCGGGTATGGCCGATATGCTCGCCTCGGAAATAACTGGCATAACCGACAACGTGTTATTACTGTTGCTGATCATCAACTTGTTTCTATTTGCCATAGGCATGTTCTTAGATGCGGGGCCCGCTATTTTAATTTTAGGCCCAGTACTGGCGCCTATTTTTATTTCTTTAGGCATAGACCCTTTGCATTTTGCGGTGATCATGTGTGTGAATTTAACCGTTGGGCTCGCCACGCCCCCTATGGGCTTAGTGTTGTTTGTTGCAGCAGCGGTGTCAGGTGAAAAAACTGAAAATATAGCTTTAGAAATGCTGCCATTTTTAGCGGTAGAAGCGGCGGTCATTTTTCTGATCACCTACTTCCCAGCTCTTACTATGACATTACCTACGTTTTTTGGATTCGCTTAACATGCAAACAAAACGCTTAATATTATTGGTTGTTTATGGGCTTATTGCCATTGGTTGCTTAGTGGGTATTTTTAGAGCTAACGTAACCCAAGCAGAATTTACCATTAAAGCATCGATTCAAGCCTCCACTCAAGATGAAGACTATGTAGGCCTGTTAGCATTCAAAGAGCATGTCGAAAAAAATAGTAACGGCCGAGTGCAAGTTCAGTTGTATGCTTCTGGACAATTTTGTGGCAGCGTGCCCGAATGTATCGGAAGTTTACAATCGGGAGTATTAGAAATGTTCCCCAGCACCGCAGGCGGTACAGGGAATTTTTTCGCACAGGCCCAAGTGTTAGATTTACCCTATGTATTTTCCAGTGACGCACAAGTAGAATGTGTATTAGACGGACCTATTTTGCAAAAAATGCGGGAAACAGTGCTTGGAAAAGGCCTAAATATTCGCTTAATTGGCGTATCTAATACCGGCGGTTGGCGAAACTTTGCTACTACCAATAAACCCATTCACAGCCCAGCAGATTTAGCAGGTCAGAAAATTCGCACCACTCCTGCCGATATTCAGCAAGAGTTAGTCAGGCAACTAGGGGCTAATCCTACACCTATTTCTTGGGCTGAGCTATATACTGCTTTAGCTACCGGTGTAGTTGAAGGTAGTAAAAATGGTATTCAAGATATTATCGGCGCTAAACTTCAAGAACATTTAAAATACATTATCCTTGATAGGCATTCTTACATGGCAACACTTTGGTGGTTTTCTGAGCCGGTGTGGAGAACACTGCCAAGGGATATTAAGCTAATTGTACTCGAGGGATTCGCCAAACAAAAAGCCGCAGCTAGTGAATTTGTTGCTACTCAAGAAAGTCATTCCTATAAAATTTTTGAACAAGCAGGTGGGACTATTTACCGTCCTTCGGTTACAGAAAAACAAGCTTTCATAGACGCTTCGGACAACATGCGACAATGGTTCATTATTAATTTTGGACAAGACTGGCTAGATTTTTTGGAAAATTCAGTAAAAAAATGTGATGCCAGTATGAATTTATACCAATCACCATAATTAATCACCCACCTCAATCCAATCTCTAGAGCATAGACTGGCGATCCTTTTGCTATCACTGATGAAGCTGTTCCATGCTCTAGAGCATTGTTCCACAATATCTTCATAGCCTTCGAAGCACCGATTAGCTAATTCATTCTGCCTAAGCCATTGCCATACCTGCTCTATTCGATTCAACTCGGGTGAGTAGGGTGGGAGCTTAATGATAGAAAGGTTAGCAAACTCTTCAGCCAGGTAGTGTTGATGCCATGCAGCCCCATCGACAATGATAACGGCATAGCGTCCAGCTTGGGTTCTTTTTGATATAAGGGAGAGGTGTTCACGCATTATATGCATATTA
Organism: Paraglaciecola sp.; assembly: GCA_034111145.1. Lineage (GTDB taxonomy): Bacteria > Pseudomonadota > Gammaproteobacteria > Enterobacterales > Alteromonadaceae > Paraglaciecola. The sequence goes on along the minus strand of JAWUXU010000063.1, from coordinate 4,299 downwards.
ACGCACCTGGCGATAATGGCCTCTGTTACCCCGGTTGACGGACAAACAGCGTCAAACAAGTAGGCGTGGGACGCCTCGCGTATTCAAATTGTTGCTGCTGAACACATCGTGAGCGGCTACCTGTTTGCGCCCACAAGCGAGTCGTGGTGTTCTGTTGGCCAAACCTTGCTTCATCCTGAAACCATACATATACCTTATTTAAGGCGATATGACCTGGATCGCATTGATCGTTTGAGTTTTGAGTTTTGAGTTTTGAGTTTTGAGTTTTGAGTATTGAGTATTTTTAAAATCTTCTTGAGCGTCTTGTGACTGTTTTGGGTGTTTTGAGCGACTCGTGCTCCACGAAAAGTTTAACCGGTGGAGCAAGCAGTATATGTTTGTCAGACTGTAGCTCACCCCAAACTCTTGCTCTATATAGGCAATCACAAGGGTAACCTTGAGCCTGCCCCCATCAGGCTTGATTGCATGGGACACGACATACTCTTTAAGTTTCTCCAACTGCTCTGTAGATAATGCCCGTGGACGCCCAGAACGAGGCTTTTCAATTAAACCGTCAATACCTTTCTCGTTAAAGCGCTTTACCCACTCGTTCGCCATCCGGCGACTGACGTGTAAATATTTAGCAGTTTGTGTGGGGTTGCCCCCATTATTAATATGAGATAATGCCATGAGTCTAATACGCATGCGGTCATTCTGCTCTTTGGCGATTAGCGATGGGAAGTCGATGTCTTTTAAGAAATCCATAAACATTATTGGGTGATTGTACGACACACAATTAGATCATAAATTTAAGGTGATTAGTCTTACACACTTCTTTACTCACGATCAATTGACTTATCGCAAACCGAATACTAACTTAAGATTAACCCAAGATTAACTTTAAGTTAACAAAATGATTGCATATTATTCACTTAGAGGTTAAGTTTTCATATCTTCTGTCTTATATAAGACAGCTAAAGTAAAACAAAAAATAATAATAATAATTGGTGTAGTCATCCAATAACACATAAGCCGCCACCTCAGGTAATTTAAACACTCCTTCACTAGAGGCCGGTTACATAACTAGATCAAGAACACATCTTGGGAGAACACTATGCAACTTAAACCCAGTCAATTACACACGAGCATTACTAAAGCACTTGCACTATCTGCTTGTTTGGCCATTGGTTTCAACGCCAATGCACAAGAAGTCGAGAGTGAAGAAGACCTTGGTCTGATGGAAAAAATCACGGTTACCGCACAAAAGCGTGTTGAGAATCTAAATGAAGTACCTGTTGCAGTTTCGGTACTTAGAGAAGACCAAATCAACGCAGCGTTTTCAGCTAATATTGAAGGCTTACAAGCTTTGGTACCTTCAGTTAGTTTTAGAAAAGGCAACACCACGCGTAATTCAGCGATTACCATTCGCGGTATAGGCACAATTTCATTTAGTGTTGCTGCAGAGCCTAGTGTATCGACTGTTGTTGATGGCGTGGTACTAGGGCGTTCAGGACAAGCATTTGTTGACTTGTATGACCTTGATCGAATTGAAGTATTGCGCGGTCCACAAGGCACACTTTTTGGTAAAAATGCCTCAGCCGGTGTAATTAACATCACAACAAAACGCCCTTCAGATGAGTTTGAAGGCAGCTTTGAAGCAACACTCTTTCAAGATAACGAATACCGTTTAAAAACGAGTGTGACAGGTCCTCTAAACGATAATGTTAGTGGTAGTTTAACTGTTTTAAAATCGCAATTTGATGGTTATATTAATAATGTATACAACAACCAAACAGTCAGCGGCTACGACAAAGAAGGTGTACGTGCCATGCTTGATATCGAAGCGGCTGACGACACCGATATATTATTTATTTTTGAAAATGTGAATTCTAATGACAGTTGTTGTGCAGATTTAGAGCTCGCTCCAAGCAACCGTCATAATTCAGAAGCCTCGCCTAACAGTTCAGGCAATGGCGATTTGGATCTCGAACAAAGACAAATCGACCACGATTTTGAAACCCGTACTTTAGATGAAACCACAGCGTTTTCTATACAAGTAGATAAAGAGTTAGGCGATCATCAACTGACTTCTATAACCGCCTATCGTAGTTGGAATAATACTGAATTCCGTGAAGGTGATTTTACATCTACCGCAGGTGATTCAACCTTACCCGTATTTGGTGTGCCATTTCAATTGCACGACATTGGGCCTCAAGAATGGGATCAAGTGTCACAAGAATTGCGGATAGCCTCACCCACCGGTGGTGCCTTGGATTACCAAGCTGGTTTTTTCTGGTGGAACCAAAAATCTGAACGTAACTTTACCCGTGATGCGAGTTGTCAAAATAATGCAGGTGTCTTTGATGAAACACTTGGCAGAAATGTCGGTGGTCAGTTTGATGCGGCCATATCGGGGTATCTAGACAGTAACAATATTATTAATGACCCATCTTCCGCTGACGTAGCCAACTTCATAGCTAGTGAAGGTTTGAGTTGCAATGCTAATGATATAGTCAGTGCTACAGCCTATATGGAAACCGAATTTGATAACTGGGCATTGTTTGCTGATGGTAAATACCATATTAATGACGATTTTAGATTTTTGTTTGGTTTACGTTACACCGATGACGAAGTGAGTTTTGCTCACAACAGAAACAGTAATGATCAATACGGACGCAAAGGTGTGGGTGTGCGTGAGTCTAGCTTAGATACTGACTACGACGGTTCTACCGACCAGTCAAACTTGTCAGGTAAATTTGGTGCACAGTTTAATATCAATGACGACAGTATGGTATATGCCACTTACTCTCAAGGTTATAAAGGTCCAGCCTTTAACGTGTTTTATAACATGTCAGATAACGATACTTTACCCATTGGTGAAGAAACGTCAGATGCCTATGAACTGGGTTATAAATATGCGAGTCGTGATTTGATTTTTAACGCTGCTATATTTCGTACCGAAATCGATGGGTTTCAAGCCAACAATCCAGAATTACTTGATGGTGTATTTATCACACGTTTAACTAATGCTGGTTCTGTCATCACCCAAGGCATTGAATTCGATTTTATGTGGCAAGCTACAGACCAACTTACTTTAACAGGTGGACTATCAAGTGTTGATGCCGAAGTCGATGAATTCCGTTGCCCCGTTGGTTTACTAACTTGTGACGGCAACTCTGGTGCTGACTTACCCTTCTCCCCTGACTTAAAATATTCAGTAACAGGCGAATATGTGTGGGAATTAGATGATATGGAAATTTATCTAAATGGCTCTTATGTATATACAGATGAATTATTTGTTGGGGCACCTGGCGCCACAGCCGCGGCAGTAAATCCAGTCGACCTTCTACCGGATTATGCCATACTTAACGCTAGCTTAGCTTTCTCTTTCGATGATGATAATTATCGGATCTCTATAATTGGGAAAAATCTAACCGATAAAAGTTTTGTTACCACCTACAGTGGAGATAACTTCCGTTATCAGATCCCACGGGATGCTGACCGTTACTTTGGTGTGCAGTTACGGGCAAAGTTCTAACCTGTTTTAGTGTGTGTGGGCGCTCTACTTCTTAGGAAGTCAGAGCGCCTTTCTTATGGCTGCTTATAAACTTAGCTCATGCTAATAGCGAGTCATACCAATCAACAGAATAAAATACAGAGCGGATAATCAGACAGCTCGTTTAAATCCAAGCCATCTTTAAATGGCGTTTGTGCCAACTTATCGTTAGTGGTACCGAGAGGTTCAGCATAAATGCAACCAACATTAAGGTATAAAAAGCCTCTAAAGGCATAATATGATGTTGCACATAGGCCATTACTACAAATGCTAATTCCGTCCTACCCAACATGCCAAAACCGATCATCAAACTTGCAGACCAATCGAAATTACCGGTATGACGAGCAGCAAGTGCTTCAGGCAGAAATCCCACGTTCACAAAAAAGGCACCACAATACAGGGGGCAAACGGGTTTTGTGTGCTAAGTAGGATGCAACAAAGACGGTTACCCAGATCAGGGCCAAAACAGCAATATCGTGCACAACAATCTCCTGAGATTAAATGCGCAGCATATTCCTGTGGATTATTATTGTATTGATTCTGTTCAGCACCACCAGCATTTGCCTGTATCTATTAAAATCTTTTTTATTTGGACCAGATTATCTAGGGAGTCATCCACTCAATGGGGAAGTTATCTTTAACTAACTGATTAATACTCACGTTTAAAATATTATATTGTTCACCAACATTTTCGGCAAATTTTGAGGGCAAATAACTGCGCGCTATTATCATTGAATCGGGATATTTATTTTTTAGCCACAAGG
>JAWUXU010000062.1:0-12461 GCA_034111145.1 Paraglaciecola sp. | reverse complement strand
AAACATAACACTGGTTATCATACACTTACACACTTGGCACATGTCCTGCTTTAAGCACAAACAAAAACCAGAACAGCTACTCATTACTCACTAAGGGCAACTATGACACTCTCTAAATTAACCACAGCGGCACTGCTTACGGCATTAACTCTAAGCACATCAGGCTGTATCATTCATGTTGGCGGTCAGGATAATAATGACGTCGATAAAAGTGATTATAGTAGTGTATTTGGAGGTGTAGATGTTTCCAAAAACAAACAAGTCGGCGACCTTTCCTCAGTCAACGGCAATATCACTATGCAAGATAATGTTAGCGCCCATGATGTTAATGCGGTTAATGGCAATATCGAAATGGGCAATAACGTCACAGTTCATGACTTATCAACTGTCAATGGAGACATTCAAACTCAAAGTTCATTAACGGTAAAACGTGATGTGAGTACCGTCAATGGCAACATTAATTTTGGCGAAAATTCAAACATTGATGGAGATGTGTCAACTGTAAATGGAGACATTTCCCTAACCCAAACTTATGTAAACGATGACATCAAAACCCAAAATGGCAGTATCACTCTAGTTAAGGGTTCAGTGGTTGAGGGAGATATAGAGTTTGAGTCTCAGGATGGCGGTTGGTGGAGTGACAAATCACGTGAACATAACCCACCGAAATTAACGATTGATGAATCATCAGATGTAAAAGGAAAAATAATTTTACATCAAGTGGTTGTTTTAGAAATTAAAAATCCAGCATTGTTGGCGAAGGTTGAACGTCGATACAAAGGGCAACAGTAACCATCACCTAGGCTAACGTTAATGGGTTTGCCTCATGATAATTGAGTCGCGCCCTATCCTTGGCCTGATACATTCCAGTATCAACCAACTCAATAGTAATGTTAGCCACTTATCACCACTAAAGAATCGCTTTTTATATGCTAATTCTTTTATTATAAAGTTGCTAATAAAAAGGCTGAACCTGGTTAACTACTGATAGCTGTTCATCATTCAGTTGTAGATGTTGAGCTAAATGTGGCGCAAAACCACTCGAGTTATCGACATTTTTATACCAATGTTTTGCCCAAACACCATCGCTTGTTCGACTTCCTTGTGGCCAACTCAACATTTCAGGTATATATGAAACACCTGATTTTTCACACAGCAGTCTTAAAACACATTCAGGGTTTTTAAGCACATCATTAGAGTCAATTATAGGGATGTCTTGCCCAGATATCTGACTGATATCTTGATACAACTCAAACTGCCTTTTAATGCCTATATCCTCAACCGAACATACACCACGACTATTAGTATACGAATTGACAACCTGAGCAGGGTCTCGGATCAAAAAACAATGTTGTAGATCTTTGACCCAAGTTAAATCAATTCCCGTTAACATATGGTGTGTCATATGTTTTTGATATTGCACTTTGCTGTTACATACGTCATTAGTTAGCTCAGTCACCACTTGTTCATAGTTGTCGCTTTGGCTTTGCAACGGCAGACAAACCAGCAAAAGTCCCCGTAATAAACGCCTCATCGGCTGCGAATACATCAGCAAGGGTGAAGTTACGTTCAAATACCTTTATATCGTTGCCTTTGCAGAGATTAATGACGTTTCGTCGGGTGATCCCATCTAAACAAAAGTCCCCAGAAGAAGTCCACACTTCACCATCTCGCGCGATGAAAAAGTGCGTCGAATTACAGGTTGCTACAAAACCATGAGGATCAAGCATCAGTGCTTCGTCTGCGTGGGCCTTGGTTGCTTGAATACAAGCAAGAATACAATTTAACTTCGAGTGAGTATTTAGTTTAGGATCTTGTACATCTGGGTAACCTCTTCTTACGTGGCTAGTGAAAAGAGACACACCTTGATTATCTATCTGCTCAACAGCTGATTTATGTTCCGCAATAATCACAATCGTAGCCGCAGAAATAGTCACTCTAGGATCTTGATAAGGTGTGCTTTTGATACCTCTAGTCACCATTAAACGAATATGCACACCGTCAAACATCTGATTAGCATCACAGGTACTTTGGATCCGCTCGACTAGCTGACCAGCCGATAAACCAATGTCCATATCTAATGCTTTAGCCCCATCATAAAGTCTGCGCATATGTTGCTCGATAAAAACAAGACAACCATGATGCAGACGAATTCCTTCCCACACACCATCACCCAATATAAATCCACTATCAAATACCGATATTTTGGCTTCACTGCGAGGAAACAGCTCTCCATTGATGTTAATTAAAATATTGTCATTACGGGAGTCTTGTTGTTACTTGTGGGTGCCGGATGCCATTACGCTAAACCCAATCAATTAGAATTGCACAGTAACTTAACATAGATATCAATTTATCCTAACAGTTGCACACTCAGAAAAATTTAAAGGGAATAAGAAATCTACTGCCTGTACTAGACGAGAAGAAGCACCATGGTTAGTTGCAAGTTCAAAAGCGATATCTTTTTGATATAGATATAAATACTATCGAAGAAAAGGGTGGGACTTCATCGACCGTCTGCTTTCTTTACACCCACTTTAAACGTCGAGCAATTATAATTAGATTATCACTAGATGTAATTTTTCTTTGATTTATTTAGATTGCTTGAACGGCTCCTGATCGCTCATAAGAGACAGTCAATATATTTAGTGCAGAGACTTATTACACGTAAAATATCACAGTGCTTATCATTATTGGCAGTTACAGTCGGTCACTTAAGTACACAGCATTCGCTTTAAATAAGAATTTGACGGGTTTAAAATCAGGGATATTCATTGGCTCCCCAGTACCCAAACCCAATATTCGCGAGATCATCAATTTAAGCAAACAATGATGCATGGAATTGATGCTGGATCATAAAACCGAGGAAATTGACTATGCGCACTACCTTAAATATTGATGATGGGCTATTAGCCAAAGCCATCGAACTAACGGGCATTAAAGAAAAGTCAGTCATTATTCGAGAAAGCTTAAAAACCCCTTGTGGAACGTGAAAGTGCAAAGTGTTTAGCGCTATTAGGCGGCTCTGCGCCTGATAGTGCGTAACTATGATTTTAGTGGATACTTCAGTATGGATTGATCACTTTCGTCAAAATGGTGTGCAAATTCATCCGATGGTAATCGGTGAGTTGGCTTGTGGTGATTTGAAACACAAAAAGCAAATACTCAATATGCCTTGTGGATTACCCCAGTCTAAATAAGCATGAGGAAGTTTTGTTTTTTATTGAGCGCAACAATTTGATGGGCAAAGGAACAGGTCTGCTTAATTTGCATTTATTATGCTCAACCTTACTAAGTGCAGGCACCTCTTTTTGGACAAGGGTCAGAAGACTAAAGCATGTTGCTAAAGAGTTGAAAGTCAATTTCGCAAACCACTGAAACCTGAACTTTGTAAATATTCCAAAGTGTGTGGGAAAGTTGTTTAGCTCGAAACTATCACAACCCATAAGCCAATGACTCAGAGCAAGGAGAGTTCATAGTGATAAAATTGGAATGTAAGTGGCGCAACTTTAGCGCCACTATTAACAAGAAAGACCTGTACTAACTACCTTTATTATTCGCCTGTCTTACTCTGTGTTTTTTAACAGAACGGCGCATTCTGCTTATCTTAACGTGGTCTAATTTACCGGGATCAATCTTGATCAGGGTTTCTGTTTCTGCGGGCAACTTCACACTTTGTCTTAGGGTATTTAAATCCGGTAAACCCAATTCAACCCAACCGCCTTGAGGTAAACGTTTTTGTAATTCTAGGGTGCCATAACGCACTCTCATAAGACGGCTTACTTGTACGCCTTGAGATTCCCATAAACGTCTTACTTCACGGTTTCTGCCCTCAGATAAACAAACATTATACCAAGTGTTTTGACTTTCTTCGTCGCCAGGTTTTTTAACTATATTTGTGAATTTGGCTTTACCGTCTTCTAGTTCTACGCCATCGGTTAGGCGCTTAAGCATCTTATCTTCAACTTCACCAAAGACTCGTACCGAATACTCTCGCTCCACTTCGTGCTTGGGATGCATTAGGCGATTTGCCAGCTCACCATCATTGGTAAACAACAATAAACCACTGGTATTAATATCTAATCGGCCTACTGCAATCCAGCGGCCATTTTTAATACTCGGCAGGCGATCAAACACGGTTGCGCGACCTTCAGGGTCTTTACGACTGCAAAGTTCTCCTTCTGGTTTGTTGTACATCAACACTCTGCAAACAGGTGCATCATGGGATGTATTAAGTGGGTTACCATCCACGCGAATTTTGTCAGCAGGCTCGACCCGGTCACCTAAGGTCGCAAGTTTGCCATTGACTGAAATGCGTGCCGCCTCTATCCATTTTTCCATTTCTCGGCGCGAACCTATTCCAGCGTTAGCTAATACTTTTTGTAATTTATCACTCATTAATGTAATTGCTCTGGTTCATCTGCATGAATAGGTTCAATGTTAGGATCAATATCTGTCCTATCTGCAGATTGTTTTGGGGAGTCATCCTCTGCGAGCCTTTTGCTGGTCTCGCTGGATAGAATATTAAGTTGATTATTTATTTTTTCAGGTACTAAAAAGTCATCACTACTGGGTAAATCACTCAAACTTTTCAGAGAAAAATAATCAAGGAACGTTTTGGTGGTGGCATACAAAGAAGGTCTGCCGGGCACTTCTTTGTGCCCTATGACTATTATCCAACCTCTTTCACTCAAGGTTTTCATAATTTGACTACTAACAGATACACCACGCACATCTTCAATTTCACCACGGGTAATAGGTTGTTTGTAGGCAATCAGAGAAAGAATTTCAAGCATCGCCCGTGAATAGCGAGGTGCTTGTTCTTGCCAAAGTTTACTTAGCCAGGGGCTCAAACTATTCATAGATTGAAAGCGATAACCGGAGGCTACTTCAACCAGTTGAATACCTCTGGCTTGATAATCCAGCTTTAGCTCTACTAAAACTTCTTTAAGCATAGTTTTACTGACGGCCAGTCCTTGTAATACTGTTACCTGTAGCTGTTCTTGACTAATAGATTCGCCCGCTACAAAAATAGCGGCTTCGACTAATTGTTTCAGTTGAGCGCGAGAAATCTTAGGCATTAAGACTGTGCCCCCTGTGAAACTCCAGACGAAACTCGAATATGAATATTTGCATAAGGCTGAGCTTGAACCAGTTCAATTAAACTCTCTTTGGCCAGCTCCAAAATCGCTAAAAATGTCACCACCACACCAGCCTTGCCTTCACTGGCGAGAAATAACTCGTCAAAACCGGTAAAATGTTCAGATGAAATTTGCTGTAAAATAAAACTCATGCGTTCACGAGTCGAGAGCGTTTCTTTTTCAATATGATGATGTTCAAAGGCTTGGGCTCTCTGCATAGCCGATTGAAAGCCTAAGACGATTTCTTGCAAACTGACACTGGGCAGAATACGAAGGGGTGCTACCAAATCAGGGGTTTGTGCCTGAGCAGGAAATACATCTCGTTCTTGGCGGGGAATATTGTCTAATTCCTGTGCCGCGTTTTTGATCAATTCATATTCTTTTAAACGGCGGATTAATTCTGCGCGAGGATCATCTTCGTCGTCTTCGGCATCAGGCCGTTTTGGCAACAACATGCGAGATTTTACCTCGGCCAAAATAGCGGCCATCAATAAATACTCAGCAGCTAATTCCAATTTGATATCTTTCATCAACTCTACATATTGCATGTATTGCTGGGTGACTTGATACACTGGCAAATTAACTATATCGAATTTTTGTTTGCGAATAAGGTACAGCAACAAGTCCAGAGGCCCTTCAAAAGCCTCTAAAATAAGCTCGAGTGCGTCTGGGGGAATATATAGGTCTTCAGGTTTTTCAATTAACGCTTCGCCATTAACAAATGCCAGCGGCAAGGGTCGCTGCACTGGTTCTTTGGCTAATTTTAAAGCTGAAAAAGAAGAATTATCTACAGACATAAAAGTGGCTCTTCGATCTAAACAAAATGGCGGAGCTAGACAAAATGGCGGAGCTAGACAAAAGGCCGAGCTAAACGAAAGGGCTAGTGTCACCACTGCCTTCACGTAGAATAGTATTTTCACCCTCAGACATATCAATCACAGTGGTGGGCTGTTCACCTAAAAACCCACCATGAATGATTAAGCCCACTTGTTTTTCTAACTTATCACGAATGTCGTCAGGATTAGACTCTGCAATCAATGCGCCTGGCAAAATAAGTGTGGTCGACATTAGTGGCTCGCCAAGTTCTTCCAACAGTGCTAAGGCAATCTTATTGCTAGGTACTCTGATCCCAATCGTTCTACGTTTAGGATTTTGTAGTCTTTTTGGGACTTCTTTAGTGGCCTTGAGAACAAAAGTATAAGGACCGGGGGTGTTATTTTTGATCATTCTAAAGGCTGTATTATCTATTTTGGCGTATTCAGACAGCTCAGACATATCACGGCACATAAGAGTAAAATTATGATCTTTACCAATTTCGCGAATGCGGCAAAGTTGCTCAAGAGCGGTTTTATCATTCATGTGACAACCAATGGAATAACCAGAATCAGTGGGATATACCACCACTGCACCTTGATGAATTAACTCACAAGCCTGTTTGATCAAACGAGTTTGAGGGTTGTCCGGATGGATATAAAAAAACTGACTCATAACTTCATTCCTATTCTACTATCACAGCAGTATTGCTTGTTAAGTTTTGTAAGGGCTAACTGCATTGTAACCAGTCATATTTTAGCTTGTCATCTTTAGTTTGTCATCTTTAGCTTGTCATCTTTAGCTAATAGGAAACCAGTCATGCCATATTGGCACAAGCTGCTCAGGAAGCGTAAGGTTTTTGCCTAATTCGGTCCAGCGGTTAGGGTAATGAAAGTCGGAACCACTAGACCCTTGTAAATTGTGTTCAGCCGCTATATCAAGCAACAGTTTTTTGCGCTCTGGGGTTAGATGCGAATGAATAACCTCCATACCGTTTCCACCAGCATCGGCGAAGTCTGCTACCAAACGTTTTAACCATTTAACGGTCATATCATAATGCCCTGGATGAGCCAATACCGCCTTACCGCCTGCATCTTGTATCCATCTAATTGACTCTGCAATATCAATCCATTGAGGCTTAACATGGGCTTTTTTGCCTTTACCTAAATATTTTTTAAATACCGTATCAAAGTCTTTCACTACCTGGCGTTGCACTAATACTCTAGCGAAGTGGGCGCGAGTAATCTGCCCTTTTCCTGCCAAAGTTTTTGCATCTTCGAATACATTATCGATACCCACTTTAGCTAGTTTGTCAGACATCTGCTGAGCCCGTCGGTCACGCTCTTTGCTTTGTTCGTCTAAACGAGCTAAAAACCGAGCATTGGTATGATCAACATTTAAGCCCAAGATATGGATATCGAAATTATGCCAAGAAGTAGAAATTTCCACACCAGACATTATTTGCATCGAGCGTTTTTGCTCGGACTGATAATCCATTGCCTCTTGGATCCCGTCAACCGTGTCATGATCCGTAATCGCTAATACATTGACTTGCATGTTGTGCGCGCGATCAATTAATTCTTTCGGAGATAATAATCCATCAGAATAATGTGTATGGCTATGCAGGTCGATTTTCATTCAGTGATAACTTTTCTTAATTGTTTTTATTTATAATAAACATAATTTGTGTATTGACACAGAAGGGTTTTTGCTTTCTTCTATGCACTCATACTTATGACGCATAACCCATTATACCTATACTTAGCCGAATAGCAGATTTAAACTTACAGCGAGTCCAATAAATAATGAAAAATATTCAAACACACAACATCTGGTGGTGGCACAACCTGAACTAACGGGCTGTGAGTGTTTGTATTTTTGCAAATAAATTCAAAAAAAGCCCGTATGATGCGGGCTTTTTTACGCCTGCTCTAGAATATAAATTGTATTAGAGAATCAAAAAATGAGTTTAGCCCAGTTAACAGAAAAGTTCGGTAAAGTAGAAACATTAGTAATCACCGCAGATTACGTGCCCGATCCTTTGCATGCTTACCAATACCTATGTCAAGGTCGTAGTAATAATTTATTGTTAGAATCTGCCGAAATTGATAGCAAAGATAACCTTAAAAGTTTGTTACTGGTTGATGCCGCAATAAAATTAGAATGCCATGGTCAACGAGTCTACTGCAGTGCCTTATCAGACAACGGCCATGCTGTATTGCCTATGTTTGATGAATATTGCCCCGCAGGTGTCACTCATGAATATGACCCAAAAAAAGGTTTAGTGACCCTGACTTTTCCTGCTGCCGATACAGAGCTCGATGAAGATAGTCGTTTAAAAGCCCCTGCGGTATTCGATGCATTACGACTCATTACCAATAAAATTACAGCTATTCGCCGGCACCCTCATGCAGTATTTTTAGGTGGCGCATTGGCTTATGATTTATTGGCCAGCTTTGAAAAACTTCCTGAAGTTGCAGATAGTGCCAACAGTTGCCCAGATTTTGTATTTTATTTAGCAGAAACACTGGTGATTATCGACCACAAAACACAGCAAAGCGAAATAATTGGCAGTGTGTTCAGTGGCAAAAATGTCGGTAATAATTATTTCTCTGTGAGCCAACGCTTAGAACAAGTCAAACACAAACTAGGCACTATTAAAGCTCTACCTGAAAAACCTTTAGCTGATTTAGCAAAAACAGCCATCACTAACGAAGATTTAGTAGTAGATAAATCAGATCAAGAATACATAGATGATGTCATTAGGCTAAAAGAAAACATACTTTCCGGTGATATTTTCCAAGTAGTACCCTCGCGCACCTTCAGCTTGCCATGCCCACATCCCCACGATGCTTACCGTGCTTTAAAACAACAAAATCCCAGTCCTTATATGTTTTTCCTACAAGACGACGAATTTTGTATGTTTGGGGCATCGCCTGAGTCAGCCTTGAAATACACCAAACAAACTAATCAAGTAGAGATTTATCCCATCGCGGGTACTCGTCCAAGAGGCAAACGGGCAGATGGAAGTATTGACTTAGACTTAGATTGTCGCTTAGAACTCAACCTACAAGAAGATCAAAAGGAGCGTGCTGAACATATTATGTTGGTCGATTTGGCACGTAACGACGTAGCTAAAGTATCTAAACCCGGCACAAGGTATGTTACCGATTTGCTCAAAGTTGACCGTTACTCACATGTTATGCATTTAGTTTCAAGAGTAGTTGGGCAATTACGTGATGATTTAGATGCCCTTAATGCATACCAAGCCTGTATGAATATGGGCACCTTAGTCGGGGCACCAAAAGTCAGTGCCGCAACATTAATCCGTAACGTGGAAAAACAACGCCGCGGCAGTTATGGTGGCGCAGTCGGTTATATCAATAGCCAAGGTGATATGGATACTTGTATTGTGATCCGCTCAGCATTTGTAAAAAACAATACGGCTTATATTCAAGCAGGTGCAGGCGTTGTGTTTGACTCAGATCCGCAATCAGAGGCTGATGAAACACGTGGAAAAGCACAAGCAGTTATCAGTGCTATCATTTCCAGTTCGCAAGTAAGAGGAGCCGTATAGTGACTTTTCAAGTAGCTCAAACTAACAAACAAATTTGCGTATTTTTATTGGATAACTTCGATTCATTTACCTATAACCTTGTTGATGAACTTAGAACTCTAGGTCTTGAATTGAATGTATATCGTAACAGTGTTTCGGCTGAGGTCATTTTACAAAAGATGCGGGACGAGGCGCAGCTGACTAGCGAAAATGGACAAGCTAAGCAAGTGATGTTGATGTTATCACCTGGACCAGGTAATCCCTCGCAGGCGGGTTCAATGTTAGAGCTGTTAAACCTAGTGAAAGGCCAATTCCCAGTTTTGGGCATCTGTTTAGGTCATCAAGGGATTGTTGAGTCTTACGGTGGAAATATTATCCGCGCAGACAAAGTCATGCATGGGAAGTCATCTTTAATTGAACATTGCGCTGATAAAATGTTCGCCAATATGCCTCACCCCTTGCCGGTTGCCCGCTACCATTCGTTAATGGCCAGCAATATGCCAAAAGAATTAGCTGTATTAGCTAGTTTTGCCGACATTCCTATGGCAGTGGCACATTTAAAAGATAAAATGTTGGGCTTTCAATTTCATCCGGAATCTATTTTGACGTCTCATGGTAGCCAACTTCTTATGCAAAGCATTGAATTCTTAACGCAAGATAAGGTTTAAACATTATGATCCACGCTATCCTTGAACAACTCTATCAAGGCAAAAACCTGAAACAGAATGATGTCACCGAAGTGTTCTCGCAAGTGGTAACAGGTCAGGTAGATGATATTGTCTTATCTTCTTTGCTAACTGCATTAAAAATCAAGGGTGAACAACCCGAAGAAATAGCCGGTGCCGCAGCAGCATTAATAGCTAACGCAGTTGAATTTCCACGTCCCGATTATGAATTTGCGGATATTGTGGGGACCGGTGGTGATGGTCATAATACAATCAATATATCGTCTGCTTCTGCAATAGTCGCTGCAAGCTGCGGTATAAAAGTCGCTAAACACGGTAATCGCAGTGTTTCGAGTAAATCTGGTTCAGCTGACTTATTCAAAGCATTTGACTTGGATTTAACTATGTCATCAGATACTGCACGTCAGTGTCTCGATCTGTCAAACCTATGTTTTTTGTTTGCGCCAAATTATCATTCCGGTATTCGCTATGCGATGCCGGTAAGAACCACGTTAAAAACTCGTACCTTATTTAATTTGCTAGGTCCCTTGGTTAATCCAGCTCGCCCTAGCCATATTATCATTGGCGTGTACGCGCCAGAATTGTTGATGCCTTTTGCCAAAACCTTGCAGCTATTGGGTTATCAAAAAGCCTTGGTGGTGCATGGCAGCGGACTAGATGAGTTTGCCTTACATGGCGACACCCAAATAGTGGAAATCAATGGTGATAAATTAATAGAAAATAGTGTATCACCTGCCGATTTTGGACTTGAAAATTATCCGCTAGACGCCATAAGAGGTGGCGAACCAGAAGAAAATAAAGTCCTGATTGAAAATGTGTTACTTGGCAAAGGCCAGGCAGCACATCAAGCTGCGGTAGCGATGAATACAGCTGCATTATTAAAACTATGTGGCAAAGTACAAACCTATGCCCAAGGGGCTGAAATGGCAATTAACGCGATGCAGCAACAACTTCCATTAGCCACGATTAAATTGTCGGCTTCCATCAGCCAAAATCAATAAAGGACAAAGTTAATAAAAATGGCCAATGTATTAGAAAAAATCGTCCTAGACAAAATACAAGAAATCGCTCAACGTAAAATTGATTTACCGTTAGCAAGTTTTATCGATAGTTTAACTCTCTCAGACAGAAGTTTTTATGATGCATTGGCGCAGCCCAACGCTGGCTTTGTTTTAGAATGTAAAAAGGCATCACCGTCTAAAGGGGTCATTCGTGAAAATTTCGACTTAGACGAGGTCATTCAAGCTTACAGTCCTTACGCTTCGTGTATATCCGTATTAACTGATGAGAAATATTTTCAAGGTAAGTTTGAATACCTAGAATATATTCGCAATCGGGTGACTCAGCCTATTATTAATAAAGATTTTTTTGTTGAACCTTATCAAATCCATTTAGCTCGTTACCATACAGCTGATGCAGTTTTACTTATGTTATCTGTACTGGACGATGAGCAATATACTGAGTTAGCAAATCTTGCCGAGCAATACCAACTCGATGTATTAACCGAAGTCAGTAACGAAGAAGAAGTGTTTAGAGCCTGTGCACTGAAAGCTAAAATTATCGGGATCAACAATCGCGACTTGCGTGACCTTAGTACAGACCTAGCCACAACTGAGCGCTTGGTACCTCTAGTTAAACAACATGCTAAACATGAGCATGTAATTATCTCTGAATCCGGTATTTATACCCATCAAGATGTGCTTAGATTAGCGCCACTTGTTGACGCATTTTTGGTCGGTAGTTCATTAATGGGCGAAAAGGATATCGAATTAGCGGCAAAAAATTTGGTATACGGAAAGGTAAAAGTTTGTGGCACAACCAGTTTATCCGGTGCCAAGCTAGTCAAAGACAGCCCTGCTAGTTTTGCAGGTCTGATTTTTGCCGAAAAATCCAAACGTTTTGTCACTTTAGAGCAAGCCAAACAAATTACTTATGCCGTGCCATTTTACTATGTAGGTGTGTTCGTTAACGCCCCTGTAGAACAAGTAGTGAATTATACGAAAGAGTTGGGATTAACGGCGGTTCAGCTTCACGGTCAAGAAAACCAAACATATATCGACAATCTGCGGAGTAAACTACCAGCCCAATGTCAAATTTGGTTAGCTAAAGGTGTGAAAGATACGTTACCAACCTTAAAAGAAAGTGGTGTTGACTTCTTTCTTTTAGACTGCCAAGTAGGTGAACAATCAGGTGGCACAGGCCAGGCTTTTAGTTGGCAACTGTTAGATGATATAACCGACAAGTCGAACATTGTGCTTGCCGGAG
>JAWUXU010000061.1:0-12644 GCA_034111145.1 Paraglaciecola sp. | reverse complement strand
TTTGATTGATAGATTGATAGGTTGATATATTGGTATGAACAATCATATTGATAATTCAAATGGAGAATACATGACTCAACTGAATACTAGTCAAGGTCAGCACTAACAAAAGAGCAGAACGAGGTTAAAAGCCTTAGCGGGTGTTAAGGTCATTACAGGTTGATACGGTTTGATACGGGTAAATACGGGTAAATGCTTATAGTTTCATAAAGTATATGCACCTACATAAGCAGTCACTTTTGATGCGGCAATGGTTGCTTGCTGCATTGAAGCGCTAATGTCCCAAGTGTCTGCTGATGCGCAACAAACCGTTGTGGTGTTGCTGGTATTGTATTTGGAAATGAAGTTAACAGCAGTAGATGTTATTTGATTTTCAATCTTCAATAAGTATTTTCATCTTCATTAAACTAAAAACAGCAATCATAGTTTCGTTGAGTTTTTGGAAATTCACTTATCATTAAATTAAAGATATTTGTTGGGTCAAGTTAACGATAAATGCTTTCAGGTTAATGTCTGCATTGCATCCTATGCTCCACATGATACTAAACATCTCTTTAATATAGGGATACAACTATCAAGGATATCCATGAGATTAATTGAACAATGTACTTTGTTATTCGATACATAGTTAAAATTGATTGAACTACGGTGAACAAATAATATAACATCGAATTTTTTATTAATTATAATTTAAGAGATAGATTTGAGACGTTTTTACTTGTTAACTATTTTACTAGGAACCCCATTAACGACTCAATCTGAAGACGTTTTAAAGACTGCTTTTGAAGCCGGTTGGAAAGGTGAAAAGGTGTGTGAACTGCTTTTTGAAGATGAAAGAATACGCACTATAAGGTGCACTTTTCCACCAGGCGTAGGTCATGAAAAACATTATCACCCTCCTCATTTTGGCTATATTTTAAAAGGTGGCCCGATGCTTATAACCGACTCATCAGGTGTCAGAGAAAGTGGCACCGTTGCAGGCACAGGATTAACATGGCACAGCAAAGGCATTGAATGGCACCATGTGATCAATTTAGGGGATACCACAACTCAATACCTGATCACTGAGCAAAAATACTGAAACTTCATCTTTGCGTGCATAATATAAGTAATTTATGGAAAATCTAAACACGAGTCTGCTGCAGACTGAACTGGTTTGGCAACAACAATTCTCGGTAGATAGAGGCGGGACAACTCATTGTAGGTTTATGTCTTTAAAATGAAGCTTATTTCTACTCCTCTTACCAAACCACCCATGATTTGATTGTGTATATAAACAACTGCAAAGTTGATTTTTATGACCCTTGGATCTGATGGAGTGGGTTATAAAGCAGAGAGTGAGTGTGTAGCTATTTGGAAGAAATAACGGGCCATCAAAGGTTTTTAAGCATAGTTGTACCTTATTTCTGAGTAAGTATGCACATGATGACTCATCACGGCGCAAGCGCAGATACGTTAGCCGCGCTATCGATGGAAAATATTCAGGACAAAAACAATAAACGTTGTTTCACCAATCCACGGCGATGTTTATAGCTCTGGCCTGAATAACTATCATCAGCGCGGCTGCCGTCCCACACAAAAAAGCCCGCCGAACGCAGGGAGAAACACAGTGATAATAAGGGGTATCCCATAAAGAAATTTGACTATTATGTGGTTGAGGCATGACATCAATCTTTTGATTTTTCCTAACCAAAGCTTGGCTTGTAATGATATTTAATCAAATTGTTATAGGCGGTTTGGTAAAAGATACCGACACTTTTCTACATAATCTCAACTATCGGTCTGTTTTATCACAAACACCAGTCTGTGATTGCGTGAACCTCATTCAAGTGTTACAAATATAATTCTATATATTTTGAAGATAAACCTAAGACGTGGCCAAACAACATCTCACCACTGAACAAGCTATGCGTTATAATCGGCAAATTGTACTGCCTAATTTTGATTTGGATAAACAAGAAATCCTACTCAATGCCAAAGTATTAATCGTTGGGGTAGGTGGCTTGGGCTGCGCCGCTGCGCAGTATTTAGTGGCTACCGGTATTGGCGAAATAACGTTAATTGATAATGATAAAGTTGAAAAATCTAATCTGCAGCGCCAAGTATTGCATAGTGAAGGAGATGTAGGCGTTAATAAATGTGTGTCTGCTAAAGCATCCCTAGAACAATTGAACAGTGATATCAAAATAAATGTCATACAAAAACGTCTTGAGTATGATGATTATCTTGACCTAATTGAACCACTCGATTTGGTGCTAGATTGCACTGATAATCTTGTCAGCAGAAACATGCTTAACCAAGTTTGTTACCAGTCGGGTATATCTCTGATTTCAGGTGCGGCTATTCGTATGGAAGGGCAATTAATGTGCATAGTGCCCCGGGAAAATTCTGCATGTTATGCCTGTATTAGTGCTTATTTTGGTGAACAAAATTTAAGCTGTGTTGAGTCAGGTGTAATGTCTCCGGTGGTGGGTATTATTGGTGCCATGCAAGCATTAGAGGCCATTAAAGTGTTATGTAATTATGGCAAAAGCAACGTCAATAAATTGGTGATGTTTGATGGTATGACCTCAAGTTGGCAGTCTTTCAAAGCACGTAAAAATGCAAGTTGTAGTGTTTGTAATTGATTGTCTAATGAATCATTTATTATAGACTTATCTATTTCTCTCCTCAGTGCTTGAAACATACATCAGCAGATTAACATGATTGAAAGTGGCACATGATGCAAGCAGACTATTTTTAGGATTTAGGATTTAGGATTTAGGATTTAGGTATCTTAGGATGCCAATATTCAGCTGATATTTATATATTAAAACTTCGGGTTTTGGACATCAATAAATATAGTTTTGACTAAATTATTGCTCGAATAGCACTTTAAACGTTTTAGTTAGATGGATTATAAAAGTTCATACGTTCCTTTTAAAGAGATCCCACCCAAATTTTCCGAGTTGACTAGGTCATGTTGGCCAAGGTATTTTTCCACCCAACCTCTGAAATGACTTAGGCACTGAATATTGGTCTCAAGGGAGTCTCACACGTGAGCGTGAGCAACCCATTAGCAAAAACAAACGATACATTAGCTCGTTGCACAGTGTTTCCTCAGTTTTAACTGTGTGTTTCAAACCCTTCCATAAATGTCTAATTCACTATGGTAATTTCAAAAGTTTAGGAGCGAACCGCGAATTAATATATTCTTTATTAGGGATCATTTTTATAGTTTGATCAAATGCTTTAAATTGGTGCTTACTGCATTTTTTTAGTGCATAGCTTGCTTGAAAACGATTTATACAAAATTTTATAATCAATAAAATCTAATTTATAAATTAGATTTTTTAATCAATATTTAAATGATGCTATTGAATTTTCGAACGATGATATTACGATTTAAAGCAATATTAATAAAGATTATTTACCTGCTGTTTTTTAGTGGTTTATCTTAATTAAATGACAAAGATTTTTAGTGCTAATATTGTATTTTCATACAGCAAATTTTGTTCTGTTCCATACCGATAAAGCGGTCTTTATTTTTACCCGTATGAGCATCGGTCCCAATCGACATAATACAACGAGTTACCTTACATAAATAGCGTATTTCAGAAGAGGTTAGAGCCAGCAATGATAACCATAACTTCACAAATTATGTTCATGAGCAGGCGACAAGATTACCCTTATATTTTTTATCAAAAATACTCGATAAAATATTTATATATGATTTAACTAATGAACCAACTTCTGGCGTTTAAATTTGTTATTTCGTTGAAATTAAATGTATAAACATTGAAATAAAATAACCAAAGACTTTATTTAAACAATGGCTTTAGCCTATTAATCTACTCGTATTGAAAGCTTGAATCTGGCATGAACTGTGCTAAGTGACCATTGCTGAAGTATCCACTTCAATGATTTCATCTTAGGAGTTTTAAATGAAAAATAACATATTGTTATTACTACCCGTTTTGATAATTGCTTCAACGGCCTCTTATGCCGATGAATCTTCGGGTTACGACGTTTCTGGTTACCTCAGTGCTACCAATGACTTCATGTACAGAGGCCTTTCGCTCTCCGACAGTGGTGCTGCGATGATGGGTGAGGTGACTTTACAAGCCGATTCAGGTTTTTATACAACATTGTGGGGTTCTAACACTACTCTGCGTGCAGATGACGGTTCAGGTTCAGGCTTAGAAGGTAATTGGTTGGTCGGTTACCAGACTAACCTTACCGGTGATTTGACCTTAGATGTTGGTTACATGCGTACTTTCTACCCAGGTATGAATGGGGGTGTTGAAGGTGGTGTAAGGCGTGATTTTAACGACTTTTATGGTACGTTGGGCTTCAATGGTTTCGAGGCTGGCGTGTCATACTCAGACGACTTCTTTGGTGAAACTGGATCTGCTCTTTACACTTTTGCATCTTATACGGGTCCTATCTATAACGATTTGTCACTAACAGCAACAGTGGGCCACACTATAAATGACAGTGAAGGTTTTTTAGGAATATTTGGTGTTAATGAAAAGAGCTGGACACATTACGTTATAGGCGTATCTCATCCGTTGCCCTTTGACATGGAAATTTCCGTTTCTTACCATGGTACTGACACTAATGGTGAAGATGCCTTTGACATATCGGGCTTTGGTACTAACAGCTTTGTAGCTGCATTAACAAAAACTTTTTAATTAAACAGTTCAGGACAAAGCCAAGAATTATTATTAATCCAGTCAGTATTTTCAGCAAGCAAGCAAATATATCGCTTCTAATAATATGTGATTTTTAAGAAAGTCGGAACTTTGTCCTGAGTCTAATCCAGTTAACTTTAATTGAAATTATGACTATCACTTTTACATTGATTACACATTAACTGGTCTGAGGCTGTTGATTAGAACACCTTGATTTTTTTAGTTTTTAACAAAACATCATGGATTAAAATCTTCAATCCGTTTGCGGTTCGTAGTTCAAAATCATCGTATTTTACCTAATCAATCAATCAATCAATCAATCAATCAATCAAACAAACTATCTGAAGGCTGAACCTAATGTGTGAATGGGTTATGTAGCTATAGTGCTTTGATGTCTAAAAAGTCTCGTTATAGTTCATTTTCATTTTCAGGTCGGGTACTGTCTTAAAATCAATTCATGCTTTAACTTTATGCGGTCTACAGTTAATGAGATAAAAACAACTACAATTGTGAAGCCATCTAAAAATAGGTGTCGACTTTGCCGTAGGGGAAAGTTACTAACGCTGATACTTGGCATTTTAGTGGCTAAAGTTTATTGATCCTTTGAGTGTGTTTGTTATTAGGCTTTTTTCGTAAAATATCGTTCTATTCAACGTAAAATACGAGTTGAAACGTCGTAAAAATAGGCTGTTATTTCCTTTTTTCGTACATTAGAATAAAGGGTGTAGTAATTAGATTATTAGTACTAATAACACATTTAAATTAGGGTAATAATAATCTTCAATCTTTTGAAGTTTAGCTATGGTTTTGTAGCATAAATTATTGTAAATCTAGAAACTTATAGGAGCAGTAGCAACACGTGTTCTTTATGTTGGGTGCGTACTTTTATTGGCTGGATTATGTTTAGTAATAGCTGTCAAAATAAGTTGCTAAACTCAATTTTTACCCTTATAGGAAATCAACAAGTCATTAAAAAAACTAATGAATAGTAAATTGATACACAAAATAATAGTTCTGATTGTTGCCACGATTATAATTGTTTTGGTGATCAATATTGGTGCAATTATTAAAGAGTTTAGTGTTGCTCAGATATTTAATTCTGCAACTGTTGCTATCGACTTTGAAGAATTTTTATAAAAGTTTTCTTAGAAAACGGATTAATAAATAACCCTGTATACCCTAAAAATTATGTTTAAAATCTAGTGACTTTATTTTATCGATAATTTGATAATTTGATAATTTGATAATTTGATAATTTGATAATTTGATGTGTTGATAAATTATTTTATCTTGGTAGTTAGTTTATGGCGCGATGAAATTTCCTCTACCTCACGGAAATATTGAAATAAAATTCATAGCATTACAATCTTGGAGTAATTAGTTTTGTTTAAAAAAAATCTATTATTAGTATGCCTAACAACATCTATTTCTACTCATGCTTCAAACGTAATCATCACAACAAACAATACACCGATGATATTCGGTAACACTTATATAAGCACGGGTGCTGGTGCAAAAATAAATGGCGATATTGTAGCCAACACTTCTCTAGTTACTGCAGACAATACAGTTGTTATAGGCAACATTCAGGCCGCAGAGACAGTCCAAACTGGCGCGACGACGCGCGTAGAAGGTAATATTAACGCTGGCTCAGCTGTAATACTCGGGCCCAGGACAGTTGTTAATGGCCAGGTGTGTTATGCCACAGCCTTGACCCAAGGGGCTGACACTGAGTCTTCTAATACCGACTGTCAGTTTGACGCGATGACTTATAATCGAGTTGATGTTATCGCTACACAAGATGCCTATACTGCGCTCACTTCAAAGAATATGACTAAGCGTAATCAGCTTAACCCTAAAATACCTCAAGACTTAACACTCTCCTTTGACGATGATTTCACAAAACACAGGGATGGAAATACAATCGTCTATAATGCAACCAGTTTGACAACGGCTGCGGGAATTACTCTTATCCTTGATGGTTCTTACGATTGGGTTTTCAATATCACAGATATGTTGACGCTCGGTGCTGGCACTACGGTCGAATTGGCTGAAGGCAGTAAAGGCAGTATTACCTGGAACATTGGAGGATTTGCATCGATAGGTGCAGACGCGCAAGTCGCGGGGGTTATCTTCGCTAATGGTTACATTACTATTGGTTCCCGTGCGAAGGTCAAAGGCAGGGTTTCATCTGAGTCTTATTGTCATGCTCTGTTCTCAGCTACATCGTTCGTTAAGATAGGCGCAAGTAGCACAGTGAGTTGCGAGCAGACAGTTATTGAACCGGTTGTCTTTGCACTAGGGGACACAGGCCCAGGTGGGGGTATCGTATTTAGAGTCAACGCTGATGGTTTAACTGGCTTTGAAGCTGCACCAGAGGATTATATTTTTTCGGTGTGGGGTTGTGTAAATGAAACTGTGCGCTCAAATAGTGGTTGTAAAGCTCCTAACAGTGCACATCAAGTAGCACAGAGATATAGGCACGGTGGCATAGACGGATGGTATTTACCTAACACGCAAGAGTTATTATGGTTGAGTGTTATGAACACAAGCAGTAAATTTACAGAGTTGAGTGGATCGTATTGGAGTAGCGATAAAAGGCCCAAACATAGAAGTGGTTTGGCACCCCCCACGAATTGCTCAAGACTTAGAGATCCTCAAACAGCCATAGCTGTTTCCGTAGGCAGAAAGGATCTAAACGTCACAACATTGGATCAAGATTGTATGCGCAGGAGTAATGCACTATCAGTTCGTCCGGTGAGAAAGTTTAAGATAACGCGAGGTCGCAAGGCTATCTAAATTGAGGCCAAGTAGCTCGGAATATACTGGCGTGGCTGATCAGTTGAATACGCGCTAATCACTGCACCTTTATATAAGCCTCTTCTCATGGTGTCGCGCAGACATTAAGAAGTACATCTCAATTGGGGAGGCCAAGGTTTTTATTTTAAAGCCGCCGCAGAAGCATACAAACTAATTCCAAACCTAAAGAAAACAGTCACTCTAAAAAACAGGGTAAGCGTCCATTGAATAAGCTTCAAGGTTCCTAAACAACCTTGTATGGTCTGTTCAGCCTGGGTCACGCAAAAATTAATTAGTTTAATTTATAACTATTATTATCATTATGTTTGTTGTTATTACTTGTGCAGTGTTGCCACTGTGTTGAAAATAAATTTAGTGGGAAGCGTTATAATCACCGTCGAGGTTAGGGAGCTAACTTGTCATTTTTACTTAACATATTAATAATGCTTGGATAATTTAGTGGATATATGCAAATCAGCTTCACTAACACTATTATGGCAACCAAAAACATTACGTCGAAAAATATATAATACAAAATTTCTTCAGTCCAATGGTTGTTTTGAGTTTGAGCAAAACAAAATTTGCTGGGTGTAATAAAAGAAAATAATATCCAAATTTTAATTAATCCGCTCATTTTTTTGCCCTTCTCACAATTCAGAATATCTAAAATACACAGTCTAATATATAATTGCAAATGATAATGATTACCATTTGCAATTATGATTGATTTTGTTTATGTTTATTTTGTTCACTAATTCAAGGCAATTTTATGGCACTTACTTTTCTTTGCCCAGTCCATCGGGACTGGGTTTATTTTCATCCTCAAGATGCATTAGCTCAGTTAGAAGGGACACAGCAGCAAGGAGAGGTACTCATGGAAAAACAGGAATGGCAAGAAGCCATGTCGTTTCTTGGTTGTGCATTTGAAACAACAGAAATATTGATAGAGTTACAGGGTATTGAAAAATCATTTTTGTTATCTAGGTTAACCACTTTAGCTATGCTGCTCGCCACCAGTTTCGCTATGTTAAATGCAATGAGTCATGGTCAGCTGATACTTAAACAAGCTCAACAAAAACTGCAAACGGTAGCAGACCTTTCCCTAGGCAATAAATCTAAGCAGTACCATGTTCAACAATGTTTATCAGCAGTAAAACGAGGCCTTGAACAATTGATATTTGAGGGGCCGCTGACTCAAGGCATCTCGACGTCCCAGATGCATTAGTCTTTGAAAATATTGGAGACTTATCGAGGCAGTCTTGAATAATTATTTATTCATATTAAATTCATCAATATCGCCATAATAATTAACATGCTTGCATCAGGCCTGTTTCTGCTAGCAACTGCACGCTTTTTAAGCGTGCTTGCATATTATGTATCGGCATAGACACTATCAATTCATCTACTTTAGTAGCTTCAATAAATCGGCTTAGTTTATCGGTTACGGTCTGTTTTGAGCCCACCATGGCGTAGCGTAATATATTCGACAACATTGCTTGGTCTGCTGCAGTACACATTGTAGATAGATCATCAACTGGTCTGGCAAAAGGGCGATTTGCGCCTCTACGCATGTTCATAAATTGCTGTTGTACTGAAGTGAATAGATACTCGGCTTCTTCGTCACTATCGGCAACTACTGCCATCAGCCCAGCCATCATATAAGGCTTTTGAGATTGTACTGACCCTTGGAAGCTTGAACGGTAAAGGCTGATAGCATCAAATAGTTGATCCGGTGCAAAGTGTGAAGCAAAAGAGTAGGGCAGTCCAAATTGACCCGCAAGTTTGGCACTATATAAACTTGAGCCCAACAACCAAATCGGGATGTGAGTATTCGCCCCTGGCACGGCAACAATATTTTGCCCCGCCTGTGGTGCGGCTAGATAATGTTGTAGTTCACGAATATCTTCAGGGTAGTTATCTACATCAGAAGTTTGATGGCGTCTTAATGCCCTAGCAGTTGCCATATCGGTGCCGGGCGCACGGCCTAATCCTAAGTCTACTCTATCTGGAAACAAGGTCGCTAAGGTGCCAAATTGTTCTGCAATCACTAAAGGAGAATGGTTAGGTAACATCACACCACCCGAACCAATCCTAATTTTTGTGGTAGCCGCTGCAATATGTCCCAGCACCACAGCTGTAGCAGAGCTCGCCACGCCAAACATGCCATGATGCTCGGCTAACCAGACGCGGTTGTAACCTGATTGTTCTGCTTGTATTGCCAGTTTACGTGAATTATCAAGGGCGTCGCCAAGGCTTGAGCCTTCAGCAATAGGCGCAAGGTCAAGTATTGAGAATGGCAGAGTCATAGATAACCTGATGTATGTAATTTAACGGGTATAATTATAATTTAATTGAATGCACCGGTTTTAGCATTTTGTATTTATTTTAGTGATATTAGGCTAGCAGCATCACAGTAGTATTTTTTTGCCATCACTTAATAAGCGATAATAATTATCTTCTTCAATCAATAAGCCTTCAGAACTTCTTGGTGGAAAGTGAGTTTCGTAATCCCTAGGGTGCCTTACATCAATAGCGAAAACTTTGCCTTGATATAGCTTTGTTACTGACCATTGAATTGTATGGCCGACCACCACTGCTTGTGCTGCAAATTTGTCTAAGCCTTTTTCAACATCCTGTTGGCTTAAATTATCTTTAAAGTAACCTCGATACCATGACGGGCCAGTTTTTGACGATACCAAAAATTCCTCATCACCACTATCAAGTTGGGTGTAATAAGGCTTTGTGTAATGCTGGCGTACAATTTGATTAATGTCTTCAAGGGTATAATTGAATTCGCTTATTTTGGGATGAATACCACCGTGCACAAATAGTCGGCCATTAATCCGTTCGATACTATTTTTGCTGGCCATCCACCGCCCTAAAAACGAATTTTCACTATATAAATCAGATTGTTTTTTACCAATAATTGAAGCAACGTATAGGTATTTTTCAGATGCACTGTAAAAGTTATTTTGCATATTTTTAATCTCATGGTTACCTATGATGAAATGCACATTGCCACCATGCCTTTTAGCATCTAGCTCCATTTTATAAATAAACCACAAAACTTGAGTGACAGAATTCCCCCGGTCTACAAAGTCACCCACTAATACCAAATGTCCCTTGCCGAAAATCCAGTTTAACGCCTCATCGATTACGCCATGGGTTATCAAAAAATCACGAAAGGTTTGGTAACCGCTTTCGATATCAGAAATAGCCAATATAAGGTTGTTATCCTCATAGTTAGATGGGGGTGTTTTAATATTCGGGCTGATCTCAAAATTAATAGCCTGCTGTTCTAAAGCAAAATATGCTGTAGCTGGAATATCTCTGTCTAAAGTGTAGGTAGTTTGGTCATTAAAAAAACCTTCTGGTTTGGCGCCACGCACATAATTAACAACTAAATTATTGTCTTCGAAAAAGACATGTGGCCCTTCTTTATCAAGTTTATAGGCCAATCTATTTTCATTGAAATGTGCTTCTGCGCCATGGTAAATACCAAAAAAAACCACCAATAAAGACAAAATAGTAAAGGTGATGAAAAAGTGTTTTAAGTTGTTTTTTAAAATTTTCAACATGTTGAATAGCGCCTTAAATAACGAAAAATAGGTGACATAAACTTTATTATTGAGTACTTTGTTTTAGCACTTTTAATACACTTTTTGTTAAATGCGCGATGCCTACAGCGATAACAATGGCGAAGGGACTCAGCCAATATCCAAACAGTTCATCCGAGTCGAGGTATGTGTGCTCTGAGAATGTGATAATGACACTGTTACCTTGGGCTGCGGACCAAACGCCTATCAAATCAGGCATAAACAGTTTTCCAAGACCAAGAAACAGTAAACAAATTGAAATACCAAAACCCAGAAATCCCATAGAGTAGTAAATAGTTTTTGTGACTTCTTTTTTAACCCTTTGAATTGCTTTAAATCCTTTAGGAGGTGGTGTGCCTTTTAGCAAATGTTCCACATATTGATTAGCGAGCTCTCTGGGCTCACCAAAACCCTCCAAGATAGACTTAGCATCAGGCAGTCCCCCTGTTTGTTCCTGTTGTTCGATAGCATCCAATATATGACATTCAATTTCACGAATAACCTCTTCTGCATCGGGCTTATCAAGCCTTGATAAGTACTTCGTTAAATTTTTCAAAAAATCGTGGATTAACGATGGCTCAGTCATGTCATTCTCCTTTAGGGGTGATAGGTTGCGGACCTGGATGTTGTAGCAAGTATTCAATATCTTCGACAGATTGACGCCAACGCATTGTGAGTGCGATAAATTTTTCTTCGCCTTGTTGCGTCAATTGGTAGTATTTACGTGGTCTGGTATCCCCCTCTTGACGCCAAAAAGCACGGATCAATTCCTCACGCTTTAAGCGATCAAGTAGAGGATAGAGTGTGCCTTCAGTGATCTTCATTGTTTCAAATGAATGCAACAATTTTAGTAACTCCAAGCCATAAAGCGTTCGTTCCTTCAGGGCGGCTAATATGACCAATTCCAAAGAACCTTTTCGAAGTTGAACATCCCACTTGTTGTTTAAATGATCATGTTTATTCATAAATCAATTCTGTATCCTCTTATACCTTGTATTACATAGTATTATGTATAACATATTTAATAGGTAGTACAAAATTTATTTGAAGTTGCAGTCATTAATAGGAATAGAGTTTTATTTAAATGTTGTTATTAAGCAGTGCTGGAGCTGAATGAAAAAGGGTATAAATATAAAATAAACATCATATTAGACGCGTTAAATTGCGTCTAATTGATTTTCAGGCATGGCTTTAATAAAGGCATCAAGTTGATTGCAGTTTTTGAAGGCATTCATGATTTTAGGAAATGGGGCCATACTAACCTCGAATCGCAAAGCGTTGTAAACCTGTGGGATTAAATAAACATCTGCTAAGGTGACTTGTTCACCAAAACAGTATGTTGTTTTTGCGAGCATCGTTTCTAATGCTGCAAACCCTATTGCTATCCAGTGTTGATACCAAGCTAATTTTTGCTCACCGTCTACTTTCAGATTTTCTGTCAGATAATTGAGTATCCGCAAATTACAAATAGGATGGATATCACAAGCGATCATATCTACAAAACTGTGTATTTTTGCCGCCTGAAAATGATCAGGCGGTAACAATGCACAGCTAGGATAGAGAGTATCTAAATAAC
>JAWUXU010000060.1:0-145043 GCA_034111145.1 Paraglaciecola sp. | reverse complement strand
AAGGTAATCGAACAGGCGGATAAAAAATTATATGCCGCCAAGCAGAGTGGACGAGATCGGTTTTTAATGGCCTAAAGTAGTATTTTAGGCACAGGCATTTTGGCAAACACTTTTAACCGAGGACAGGCGTTGGTTAGCTAAAGTAAAAATATCGTCTCCATCCTGGCTTGTTGCAAACGACGCCAAACCTGTCCTGAGAGTGACTATTCCCTGCGGTGATTGCGAGTTGGGAAGCCCTTTTTTTTCAAACTGATTTATCATTTCGTTGGCTATAAACCTCGCACCTTGAATATCAGTGTTGGGTAACAAAACCACAAATTTTTCACCATCATAACGAACAATAACATCTGTAGGGCGATGCAATGTTTCTGAAAGCGTCTTAGCCATTAATATTAAGCATAAATCACCTTGCGCATAACCATAATAGTCCTTGTAGTTTTCGAAGTAATCTATATCCATAACAAGTAACGATAAGTCGGTTCTATCGCGTTGGCTTAGGTGTACTTGCTGTTGGTAATAATCATCAAAAAAATATCTATTGCGCAGTCCTGTTAATCTATCAAAAATAGCTATGGACTTTTGCTCATCAGATTGTAATTTTAGTCGAATATGTGATTGCACTCGCATTAACAAAGTAAAGGGGGAAACAGGTTTTGAGATAAAATCATTACCACCTGCTTCCCAACATTTTATTTCGTTTTCAATACCAGATAGAGATGTAGAAAAAATAATGGGACAGTTTTCCATGCCATCTATTGTTCTGAGCATTTGGCAGGTGATATGCCCATCTAAACCCGGCATCATCACGTCTAATAATACTAAATCTGGCAGGGTTTCATGACAAAACTCAATGGCCTCTTGACCGGAATACACTGAATATACGTTGTTAAATAGCGCCAGTGATTTTCTTAATATGGCAGTATTCAGCCGGTCATCGTCGACCAGTAAAATTGTAGCGTTAGATATGTCCGCTACAGACAAATCAATTATCTGCTTAATCATATTAATTCTGCCTTTTCTGCCTTATTGCGATTCACAATTCATCAAAGAACTAACATAGATTTTAGTGCCTATTAGTGCGACTAACAATTGAACTTTAGTTGTATTTGATTGTTGTACTTGATTAGGCAGGCTGAATAATTAGAAGAGAATCAAAGAGGATAATTAGTCACAACCTGTTTGATATTGGCCGTGACTAATTTTTTTACTGAGTGTCTGGATTAATGTTTAGCAGCGTACTTTTCGTTTGCTTTCCATACACGCATAAAGTTGCCACTGAGTATTTTGACTATATTTT
The DNA here is from genome assembly GCA_034111145.1 of Paraglaciecola sp. Classification (GTDB taxonomy): domain Bacteria; phylum Pseudomonadota; class Gammaproteobacteria; order Enterobacterales; family Alteromonadaceae; genus Paraglaciecola. Next base: position 143,746 of record JAWUXU010000060.1, on the reverse strand, counting down.
TGTCACTGTACCCACGATTTAATAAACCTTGGATTAAATTGGGATAAGTTGACACATCTTTAAGATCCGTAGGTAGAGAATCACCTACACCGTCATAATCAGAGCCAATGCCCACATGGTCAATGCCAATCAATTTTACGACGTGGTCAATATGATCTAATACACTGTCTAATGTGGCATAGGGTAGTGGGTTTTTAGCAGCAAACTCATCGCGAAAGTTCTTGTATTGATCGCTATCCTCACCAAATTTATCTTCTACTACTTTTTGTTCGGCACTACGTTTTTTGCTCCAAGCATTGGCTCGTTTTGTGACGAAGGTTGAACCAAAATTGATTTGGATAACTCCGCCATTTTCACCTAATGCTTTGATCATTTTATCATCCATATTACGCTCGAAACCGGGCGTAAAAGCACGCAATGAAGAGTGTGAGGCGATTACCGGGGTTTTTGACAATTCAATGGTTTGATAAAAAGCCGCATCAGACACGTGGGAGATATCAATTAACACGCCTACTTTATTCATCTCTTGTACCAGTTCTTTACCGAATGGGCTAAGGCCTTTCCATTTACGGCGCAGATCATAGGAAGAATCAGAAATATGATTCGCTTGGGAATGAGCCAAAGTGATGTAACGAATTCCGCGTTCATAAAAATGTTGTAAATTAGCTAAATCACCTTGGATAGGTGAACCGTTTTCCATGCCCAAAGGTAATGAAATAAGGCCTTCAGCAAATTGTTGCTCTACATCGGCGGTGCTAGAGGCAATCGCAAATTTATTCGGAGCTCGGCCCACTATCGCTTCAACATAATCTATTAGCTTGTCTGCTAATTTGGTTGAGTTGGCCGAGTTATCTAGGCTGGCAGGAATATAAATCGACATAAAAGGTGCGTTTAGGCCACCTTGTTTAGCGCGCGGGTAATCAAAATCACCCTCTTTTGTGGCCTTAGTGACATCTACCCACTTTTCTTCAAGGCGATAAGGTACATCGATATGTGAGTCAATTATGATGTTTTCTTGCGCCAGCTTGTTGGCTTTATCACTGACTGTGATTGCCGAAACATGACTGACATAAAATGTGCTGATAGCAAACATTGCACTGATTTTAAGTATTCTATTCACGATAATAGTTTCCCGTAATTTAATTATCTTCCGATCCATCTATTTAAATAGATTTAGTTTTAATTGATTAAAGATGATTGTTGAGGAGAATTCCCCTAAGGACAGTTTATAGGTTGAAGAGATAAAGTAAAAGAGCCCCTTAAATTAGAGACTCATAAATACCTGTAAACTTAACTCACCTTAGTTAAATGGAAGATCAAGCTACTTTGTGGAGTCAGTAAGGGTAATTGCATACCTAGCTGCATCAATAACTCACCTGAAAACTGTTTGCCATCTATGTCCTGTAGATTAGTTTTAAAATTAAAGATTGATGCTTTTGGCCAGTGTTCGCCTGATTTTATTGGCCAGATAATATCTAATTGATAAACTGCTTTTTTGTCTAATCCAGCAAAATGGAATTGGTCAGGCAAAGACGCAGGACTACAGGCAATTAGACTGTATGAAAACAATGCTTCAGATTTGTCTTGCGAAACTATGCCTAAACCGTGCATATATTCGGGTAACTCAAGGCGGAACAGATCGCCAGAGTGCACCAAGTGTCGGTGTTTTTTATACAGCGCTACCATGGCTTTTAACTCAACAATTTCATCGTCGGTTAATTCTCGCAAATCCATTTCCATGCCCATGTGACCAAACAACACTACCGATGCGCGCATCGCCATATTGATGTTTCTATGGGTGATATGACAATCTCTTGGGCCCACATGAGTACCCATTAATTCTGCAGGGAAGAAGTATGAAAAGCCTTTTTGGATTTTAAGTCTTTCTAAGGCATCGTTTGAATCAGATGTCCAAATTCGGTCGGTATGCGCCAGCACACCATAATCTGCGCGGCCACCGCCTGATGCGCAACTTTCAATTTCTACGCTTGGGTGAGCAGATTTTAACTTGGCGACTAACTGATAAAAAGCCTGGGTTTGATTGTGGACCGCGGGTTTACCCTGTGCATCACCCGGGTGGTTGATATCTCTGTTCATGTCCCATTTGATGTAAGAAATATCGTATTCAGCCAATAAACTATCGATGCGCTCAAATAGGTAATCGAACACTTCTTTGCGGCTTAAATCTAATACTAATTGGTTGCGAAATCCGACCTGTGGATTGGGGGGCGTGCCTAACACCCAGTCTGGGTGAGCACGAAATAAGTCACTGTTAGGGTTAACCATTTCAGGCTCAAACCAAAGGCCAAATTCTAAGCCCTCTGATTTCACATGCTCGATAAGAGGAGTTAAGCCTTGTGGATAATACGTTTTGTCTACAAACCAATCGCCTAACCCAGCCGTGTCATCATTGCGACCAATAAACCAGCCGTCATCTAATACAAACCGTTCAGCTCCTATTGTGCTAGCACGGGAAGCCAAGTCTTTTAGGGTTTCAACATCGTGATCAAAATAAATGCCTTCCCATGTGTTGTAATGCACGGGCCGAGGTTTGTTTTTGACTGATTGCCTAATTAAATGCTTACGCACATATTTGTGGTATTGCTGGGAAAGGGCAGATAAGCCGCTATTGGTATAACTAGCATATAGAGTCGGTGATTTATAAGTCTGACCTTTGTCTAAAATAATTTCACCGGGTAATAACAGTTCACCCATTTGCACATAGGCACGCCCATCGCCCATTTTTTCTGCAACAATTTTATGGTTTCCACTCCAACCAAGGTGAAACCCGAAAGCTTCTCCTTGTAATTGATCTGTGGCTTTTGTTCGCATAATGAGACCTGGGAAGCTATCGTGAGATGTTCTTCCTCTGCGGTTTTCGCGCACATAGGCCGCAAAGTTCTGTTCTAAATGGTGCTCCTGAAACTCCCCAGCCCAACGCCCTTCAAAGCCCATAATATGTTGAAAATAACTTGGGATAGGGAAGGTTGCGGCCGCGCACCAGTCTAAATTAATTGGACTCTCGCCGTTATTAATCAACTCTGTCGTAATCGCCAGAACATCGGTATCTGCGTCCATATTAAGTGTATGAATGACTTGTAGATGACGACTGATATCTGTGTTGGTTATTTTGTAGTGGTTGGGCCCGAGACATTCAATGTTTGATATTTCAGTTGCCACTGACCATTGATCTGTTTCCCCATGCAAACTAAGGCCTGGGTGTCCGGTATAACCTTGACCTGTTGTGGGTGTTAAAGACCTAGGTATTTCCTTCATAGGAGAAGCGGGGGCTTCTTGTCTTAGCCGTAATATGCTCATCATCTGTCCAGTGCTTTGTGCAGAGAGCTTTTCACGCCAGTACATAATTTGTGGCGCTTCATTATTGCAGTCGATGACTAAACTACTGTTGCGCCCGGTCAGAGAAATATAGTTTTGTAGGGAGTTTGCCATGTTTAGATCCATAACCTTGTCGAAGCCACTGAGGAAGCTGACAGAAAAAATGATGGCTGTTATAGCGTGAGAGTCATGTCTTTTGCAATTAAAACCATCCAATTTTTCTTGGTTATAGATAAAAAAATCTCGTTAACAGCTCAATTGTTAACAAAATATAAATAGTAATAAAGCATATATATCACTGAAAGAAATATTCTTCTGTCTTATATAAGTTTGAATATGTCTTATATAAGTGTAGATTTGTATAGCTGTAAACAGCGGTTACCTGAGACTCTGCTAGTATTATGTTCAGTTGACATTGATAGTTTAATTGCAGAATTCTATTTGTAGCTGTTAACAAGAATGCAACGTGCAATCTTTTTATGTTGTAAGAATGTTGGTGAATTGTTGCAGGTTTGGCGGTTGCTAACTTGGTTTTACTAGGTCAAAAAAATAATCTTAAGAATAATAAGGCCTTTAAATACAAAAATTTATTACATCCACAAAATAATAATTAATTAGATAAAATAGGACACATCACATGAAAAAAAATTATCTATGGACGGCAGTAAAAGCCGCCTTAATCTTACCTGCTGCTACGTTAAGTATGTCTTCAGTTATCGCGCAAGAAATCTCTGCAAACGATGATGTTGAAGTTATTGAAGTCAGAGGTATTGTGAGCAGTTTAAAACGCGCAATGTCGAATAAAAAGGAATCTTTGATTGTTTCAGACGGTATTGCTGCCGAAGACTTAGGTAAATTTCCAGATTTAAACGTTGCCGAATCATTGCAACGTATTACAGGTGTTTCTATCGACCGAAGTGGCGGCGAAGGCCAGTTTGTTACAGTACGTGGTTTTGGTCCACAATTTAACAATGTATTAGTGAATGGCCGTCAAATCGCAACTGAAAACCCAGGTCGTGAATTTAGTTTCGATATATTAGCAGCTGAAATGATCAGCGGAGCAGATGTTTACAAAAGTACCAGAGCTGACTTACAAGAAGGTGGCATTGGGGCAACGATTAATGTGTCTACAGCCAGACCATTTGATATTGATGGTTTTAGAGTGGCCGGTTCGGCTAAAGCTACCTACGAAGATCTTAATGAAAAAACTTCACCTAGCGCATCAGTTTTAATCAGTAATACTTTTAACGATGACAGGTTAGGCGTCTTATTTTCTGCATCACATCAACAGCGTGATGTTGATATTAATTCAATTGGCACGGCCGGTTGGCGTCCAGGTATTACGGTTTCAAACACTGCCGGCGATGTACTTGCAAGTAATATATACATACCTCGAAATATCGATCATATCTCAGATGTACAAGAACGCACTAGAACCAACGCATCTTTAGTAGTGCAGTATGCGCCAAGCGACGAAATATCTATTACCTTCGATGGATTTATGTCTGAATTTGAAGTGGACTCAGTACAACATGATTTGGCTGCTTGGTATGAGCCGACTCGTGTAGGTAGCGTTACTGTTGATCCTGAAACGCGTACTGCGACCTTTATCGACCAGGTTGGTGGCAATGCGGCGACAGATTTTGTTGAGAACACGCAAGGTAGTCGCAACGTGTCAATAAATGCTTTTGGCCTAAATGTTGAGTGGGATATTCAGGACAACTTAAAAGGTAATTTTGATCTTTCGACTTCAAGCGCTGAAAATGACACCTCTGACGGAAGCTCTTATTTCGCTGTTATCGGCATAGTCAATAACTATCAAACCTCACTTGATGGTGGTAATTTCACTACTCAACATGATGGGTTTTCTGGTAATACATTGCCAGACGCTAGTCTGGGCCGCAGCCACGTTTATGGTAAAAGTGGTGTAGATAACGAAGATGAAGTGACTGAGTTGAGAGCCGATTTCATTTATACACCTGACAGCGACACTTTCACGCAAATGAAGTTTGGTGCTTATATGCAAGACCGTGAGAAGTCGATTCAAAACTTTAGTCATACGAATAATATTGCCGGTATGTTTGGTTTATTCGGAGGTTATCGTGGTGCTGTGCCTGCTGGGACCTTGCAGCCGTATACTGCAAATAACTTCTTCAACGGCGTAGCTGATACTTGGTATACCTATGATGGTGGGGCTTTCTTTGATGTGTTATCTACTGATACCTCATTGCAATTAGCCAATGATGCGACCTTGGGTGTACCTGATGGAACTACAGCTGCCATTATTGCGGCTAACAATGGTTGGGCTCCTGAACGTCTAGGTGATTATTCTATCATTAACGAAGAAGTTACCAGCTTATACATGGATTTCGTTTTCCAAGGTGACTTAGGTGATATGCCTTGGACTGTGAACATAGGCGCGCGTTATAGTGAGACCAGTATCTCGGTTGACGGTGCTGAGCAAGTTTTACTGGATGTTATCGCCACTAGTGATACGACCTTGTTTCAGAATGTGTTAGGTGATGCTGTCCCAGTCTCTAAAAACAGTAGCTATGCTAATCTACTCCCCAGTGTAAACTTCAAACTGGATGTTCAGGACGATATGGTCTTACGTTTCTCTGTCTATGACTCGTTAACCAGGCCTACATTGTCTCAATTATCATCGGTGACTAATATTGGTGAACCTCGATTGCAGAACTTAACTGCATCTGGTGGTAACCCAGCTCTTAAACCCTTTAAGTCAGAAAACTGGGATATTTCTTACGAATGGTATTTTGGTGATGCAAGTTCATTCACCTTCGCTTACTTTAATAAAGAAGTGGATGACTTTATTACTACACTACGTGGTACAGAAAGCATAATACTTGGCGACCGTGCCAATACACCTGGGAATATTTGTGGCAATTGTGCAGCTGATCAACTTCCCCCTGGAGCCATCGTTTCTGATGAGTTACAAGGAGCGTCAGAAGACTTCTTTGTAAGTCGTCCACAAAATGGTGAAACCGCTGAAGTTAATGGTTTCGAAGTAGCAGTAACTCACGTTTGGGACAATGGTTTTGGCTTTACAGCTAATGCCACAGTTGTTAACAGTGATGCAGAAATCGACACTACTGTGTCACAAACTTTCGCCTTAGAAGGTTTGGGTGATTCACAAAACCTGATTGTTTTTTATGAGCAAGATGAATGGCAAGCGCGTATTGCTTTTAATAACAGAGAAGCCTTCCTTCAAGAACTAGGAAATGCGACTACGGGCGAGCCTAATTTCGTAGAAACTTACGGCCAATGGGATGCTAGTGCTAGTTACGATATCAATGAAAACTTAACAGTTTTTGTTGAGGGGATTAACTTGACGGGTGAAGAAACAGTTAAACATGGTCGTTTTCCTATTCAAATTACCTCCATCCAAGATACAGGTACGCGTTATGCGATTGGTGTACGTGCTAATTTCTAGTATGTCACACTGGCATGTCAGATGAATTTTATCTGACATGGCATAATGTTTAGTGTATCTAATGGCCTGTGGCAATATTGCCCGGGCCGTTTTTATCTAAAACGTTATTTATCATCAATGTATGGTTTTATTAAGTGTTGTTTTAGATAAGAATAATGAATCAAAAATGTTAAGTCGGACAGTCTCCTTATAATGTCAAAAGCAGTTAAAAAAATAGTAGTAGTAGGTGGCGGTACAGCCGGATGGTTGACCGCCGCAGTAATAGCGGCACATCACAAAAGCGACACCGATGATGGTCAACAACCTGCGTTGCAAGTTGTGTTAGTGGAATCTTCTGATATTCCCACTGTGGGAGTAGGCGAAGGTACATGGCCCACTATGAAAAACACCATGCAACAAATTGGTATTAAAGAAAGTGACTTATTTGAAAAATGCCATGCGGTATTTAAACAAGGTGGAAAATTCGTTGACTGGGTGCATGGTAATGGCGATTTCTATTACCATCCTTTTACGGTACCGCTAGGTTACGGTCGCATCGATTTGGCCCCATATGTAACTGATATTGAAAACTACGCAGTAGAGTCGAATTTTCAACACCATATTTGTGAAGCGGGTCTTGCCCCAAGGACCATGGCCGAAACAGAATATAAGGGTCAATGTAATTACGCATATCATCTGGATGCCGGTGCTTTTGCTGAGCTTTTAAAAGACCATTGTAAAAGCAAATTAGGTGTAGAGCATATAGTGGCTACAGTTGAGGATACGGTTTTGTCTAGTGACGGCGCAATCCAACATATTGTGGCGTCCGGCGTGGGCGAGATAAGTGCCGATCTATTTGTTGATTGCACCGGTTTTGCCTCGTTGCTTTTAGGCAAAGCGTTAGACGTACCTTTTGTACCCGTTCACGATGTATTGTTCAATGACACTGCGTTGGCCATGCAAGTCCCCTACGAAGATGTAAATAGCCCCATTGCCTGTCATACCATAGCAACAGCACAAAATGCAGGTTGGATTTGGGATATCGGTTTGACCCATAGGCGTGGTGTCGGGCATGTGTATTCGTCAGATTACTTGAGCGACGATGAAGCTGAAGCTAACTTACGTAAGTATCTTGGCGCTGCAGCTGAAGGAATTGAGACTCGAAAAATTAGTTTTAAATCGGGACACCGAAAACAGTTTTGGAAGAAAAATTGTGTAGCTGTGGGTATGGCAGCTGGTTTTGTTGAACCACTAGAAGCCACAGCTATTATGTTGGTGGAGTTGTCGGCTCGGTATATAGCTGAAAACTTGCCGGCTGATGATTCGTTGTTACCGATCACTGAGAAACGTTTTAATCAACAAATGGACTATCGTTGGCAGCGTATTATCGACTTTCTTAAGTTGCACTACATGTTAACTAAACGCCCCGAGCCTTATTGGCAAGCCCATTGTAAAGAAGCTTCAATTCCTCAAAGTTTAAAAGAAGATTTGGCAATTTGGTCCTATCGAGGGCCAACTAGCCAAGACTTTGATAGTGCAATTGAGCTTTTCCCAGCAGCTAGTTACCAATATGTGTTGTATGGAATGGGCTTTAAGCCTGATTTTAGTAAACAAAGTCACTTATACCGCCAGCAACCACAAGCCGAACAGATTATTAAACGTAACCAACAATTGACTCAACAGATGTTGCAAACATTGCCACCGCATCGAGATTATATTGAAAAGTGGCTTGCCACAGCGAATGAGAGATAACAACAGATGTCAGAACTAGTTGAATTAAGTAGTACTCAACATAAAGGTCTAAAAGTTAGAGTTAATTGTGGTGTTGAAGTCGCCGCAACCCAGCAGATAGTGAAGTTAAGAGTGAATGAAGTGGGACGGGCTGCAGGTGGTTTTCCGATATTTTTCACTCGAAATGCGCAGGATGGTGGCTTAGTGTTATCGGCCTTGACTAGCTTCGAAAATAGACAGAATATGTTTGTTAAGGATGGCCAATGGCAGTCTACTTATCAACCTAGCGCCATACAGACCTTTCCTTTTTTCTTGATGCGTTCTGCATCGGATGAAAACAGTTATACCATTGGTATCGATGAAAAAAGCCCAGTATTTTCTAAACAAAATGGCGAATTAATATTTGAAGAAAACGGCAAAGCCTCGATGCAACTGAGCCGTGCAAAAGTGTTACTCGAAGCCGATATTCAGAATGACATTCATACCTTTGCATTTGGCAAAGAGCTGGAAAAATTAGCGCTGTTAAAAAGTATCGATTTGGTAGTGCAATATCAGGATGGCACCAACCAAAACATTACTGGTTTAATCACGATTGACGAAGACAAGATGAACGTTCTATCTCCAGAGCAATTACATGGTTTAAATCAACAAGGTTATCTCGTGCAAATTCATGCCATGTTGATTTCAATCTATCAATTGAACTTAATCATACAAAAACAAAATAGTCGCAGTGACTTACCTAAAGTGGCTCAATTGAAAATTGAAGTGGCCAAAGACCGGGCTGCCGGTTAAACAACAAGTGATTACCTTGGTTTTTGCTAGAGAATAAAAACAACATTATACATTTAATAATTAATTTGCCTTTGACCCAAAAAAGGCAAATTGGCAAAGGAGCCATAATATGTCCGAAACCATGATCCAAGTGTCGATATTTGCATTTGTTACCGCACTTATTGGTTTATTAACCTATCTACAATGTAGAGGTAAAGGTCGGTTACAAAATGCTACCGAAGGCCAACAAAATAAAGAACTATTTTTGGCAGGAGGTGGGCTGAAATGGTATTTCATTGCAGGTTCAATAACCTTAACCAATTTAAGTACAGATCAACTGGTTGGCACTAATGGTACACAAATGGCTTTGCTTGCATGGTGGGAGTTTGCCGCCTTAGCCGGTTTGATGATTTTAGCCAAAGTGTTTTTGCCTTTATATTATAAATATCAGTGCACTACGACCACAGAATTATTGGAAAAACGTTACCAAAATAAAAATATACGCGCAGTGATAGGAGCGTTATTTTTCTTGAGTAGTGCTTTGATATTTTGCCCTGCGGTGATTTATTCAGGTTCTTTGTTTATGAAAACTATGTTTGATTTGGATATTCCATTGATGTACATAGCGGTAGCATTTGCCACTCTTGGGGCAATGTATGCCATTTTTGGTGGTTTGCGGGCTGTAGCTGTATCCGACACTTATTCAGGTGTGTTGCTGTTAACCATGGCGATTGCCATAGTATTTTTGGCACTTAATGCGATTGATTATGATTTTTCTACTATTCCTGCAGACAGACTGACTTTAATAGGTGATAACGAATCACCTATTCCTTGGCACACCTTATTAACAGGTATGATATTTATTCAAATGTTTTACTGGGGAACCAATCAGGTTATCACCCAGCGTGCCATGGCCGCCCCGAGCTTAAAAGAAGCTCAAAAAGGGGTGTTTGCTGCAGTGGGTATTCGTCTGTTAATTGTTCCAGCTATTGTGGTTATACCAGGCATTGTATCTTTTCAACTATATGGAGATATTGGTGACGCAGCCTATGGAAAGATAGTGGGCGATCTTCTACCTTCTTGGCTTTCGGGTATATTTGCTGCTGCGATGGCTGCAGCAGTATTATCAACCTTTAACAGTAACTTAAATTCAGCCACTGCACTTTATGTATGTGACCTTCACGAACCCTACGTTGGTCATCCAAAAAATGTTGCCAAGTTAAGTGCTTTTATTACGGCAGGGTTAACTATTATCGCTTTGTTATTGGTACCTGTTTATGCTCAAGCTGAGAGCATTATCAATCTATTGCAGCAGCTTTGGGGCTTGTTCAGTATGCCGATTTTATCAATATTTATAGTCGGTTTAGTGTTTAAAAACGTAGAAGCAAATGCCGGTATTATTGCGGTAATATTTGGGGTGTTTTTGTATGGTGCATTGTCATTTGAATTCTCACCATTTCATGCTCCTTTTGGTCTGCACTATATTCACTTAATGTTTGTGACACTTATTTCATGTGTATCGGTCGCTCTACTTATCAACAAATTGTTCTATGGCAAAAATGCTCAGTTGGCTTGGGGCAGTGACGATGGTTTGATTCAGGCTAATGAATCTTAAGGCGAAGACTTTTTAAAAATGATTGGAAATAGTGTGAATAACCTTAGAAAAAGTAATATTCGAAAATTGCCAGAGAAAGTCTTTGATGTATTGATCATCGGAGGCGGCATTAACGGTGCAGTGTCGGCAGCCGCGCTTGCGGCAAAAGGCGCAAAAGTGGCTTTGATTGATAAAGGTGACTTTGCCGGTTTTACCAGTTCTAACTCGTCAAATTTGGCTTGGGGTGGAATTAAGTACCTCGAAAGCCATGAGTATGGATTGGTTAATAAGTTGTGTAAAAGCCGTAATCATTTGATGCGTAGTTACCCGTCTACCGTCAAGGAAATTCGTTTTTTCACCAGCATCCAAAAAGGGTTTCGTTTTCCGCCTTTGTTTGTCTTTATGGGGACTATTGTTTATTGGTTGATGGGGCGTTTTTTCACGCAAAGCCCACATTATTTATCAACAAGTAAAATCAAATCTCTTGAAAACGTGGTTAACACTGAAAAAGTTAACGGTGGTTTCGAATATTCCGATGCGTTTTTGCACGATAATGATGCTCGTTTTGTTTTCAATTTTATTCGTTCGAGTATGAGTTATGGTTGTATTGCTGCTAACTATGTACAAGCCAATGGTTCTGAAAAAGTAGCGGGTGAATGGAAAACCCAAGCTAAAGATGTGATCAGTGGTGAAGAGTTTGAGATTCGCTCAAAAGTTATCATCAACTCAGCGGGACCTTTTGTTGACCCGATAAATCAAATTAATCAACAAACAACCGAACACCATCATTTGTTTTCTAAAGGTATTCATCTGATAGTTGATAAAATTACCGACAGCAATAAAGTGCTAACATTTTTTGCTGATGATGGTCGTTTGTTTTTTGTTATCCCTATGGGGCCTAAAACGTGCATTGGCACTACTGACACGCAAGTCGAAGATCCACATGCAAAAGTCACGGATGAAGACCGACAATTTGTATTAGACAACGTGAATAAACTTTTAGACTTACCTAAAGCGTTAACGCAAGCCGATATCATTGCAGAACGTTGCGGTGTGCGCCCTCTCGCGATTAAGGGAACTGGCGGTAAAGCCGATTGGGTACAGTTATCGCGCAAACATGCTATTGATACAAATAAAGTCGATAAATACCTATCCATTTTTGGTGGCAAGCTTACCGATTGTATCAACGTCGGCGACGAGGTTGCGGGGTTGATCAAAGAACTAGGTATCACACTGCCTTATGAAGATTTTAAATGGTACGGCGAGCCAGACAATACTGTACGTGATGAGTTTTTTCATCGTGCACAATTAATGGACTTTGATGCGCTAACACCCGCTACTTCATCGGAACCATTGACCAAGCGGTTTTGGCGTAGATATGGGCGTAATGCGATTAACATGTTAGAAAAAATTCGCGAAAATCCGGAAAAAGCAGAATTGTTAATCGAAAACTCCGAATATCTACGGGTTGAGATTGAACATGCCGCAGAGCGCGAGATGGTGACTAAATTAGATGATTTTTTACGCCGTCGCTCAAAAATATCACTGGTTGTTAGGCGAGAAGACATCCTATCTGCTCCGGGGTTAAGAGAAGCCTGTGAGATATTGTTTGGTGATGAGGCCGATGCTAAGTTACAAGAGTATGTGGACTCTGTCAGTTAGATAAGATTGCCTACGGGCACCTTTATGCCTTGTTTTCTAAAACGGCTAAATCAAGGGTGTCCTTTGTTCTAAAACAATAGAAATTAACAAATAACTCACACTTCTGCAGTTTTTGACTTGTAAAATAATGAATGATCCCCAGTTAATTAGTTATGTCGGCTACTAAAATTAAGACGGCTCATAAAACCGCTTTTTAAAAAATAATTAGAGAACATTTTAATGACAATGAATTACATCCCCCTAGATAAAAATAAACATAAAGATTTACACGTAAACCATAGCAGTGATTTTGCTCATACAAAAGATTCACATTTAGCTGCGGCTTCTTTACGTGAATACGCTCAAATAGCCAGCTGTATGCCAATCATCTTTATTAAAGATCCTAAAAGCGAAACAACACATAGTGTTGCTATGTTAGGTATTGAACAAGGCGTTAACTTGTTTATGCGAGATGGAAAATGGTCTGGTCATGTGGTGCCACTTAATATTCAACGTTATCCTTTTGATGTTCGTCCTGATGGTGACAAGTTAGGCGTATTTATTGATGAAAACTCAGACTTGGTAGGTAAAGTCGGCGAGCCACTTTTTGTTGAAGACGGACCTAGTCCTTTCTTAGATAATCGTCAAAAATTATTATCTGAATTAGCTAACAGTGAAATGGCCACCCGTGATTTTATTCAGAAAATTGAAGACTTAGGTTTATTTGATTCAATTGTTATCCGTGCACAATACGCAAACGGCCAACAACGCAATATCAATGGCATGCAAACTATTAGCGAAAAGCGTCTTCAAGAACTAGACGCAGATACTATTGCTGAGTTACATAAATCTGGTTATTTAGGCGCAATTTATGCGGTAATGCTGTCTCTTGGACAGTTAAACCGTTTAGTTCAGCTTACTCAAGGTGGCGAAAACCCTGTTAGAGGTTTACAACTTATGCCTGAAGAGGCAGCAGAAGCTGCTCCAACAGAAGCAGCGCCAGCAGCAAAACCAGCAGCTAAAGCCAAGAAAGCCGCTAAAAAATAATACAGATTAGTATTTACTAAAAAGCCCGTTACAACTCAGTTGTAACGGGCTTTTTTGATTTTTAAAACTGGAAATAGACTTCAATTAATTAATGGTTATTTGTCGCTCTAAAATGTTACCTCATATTCAGTTACAGAATAGAACTCCTGTCCCGCTTCTAGAGTTGCGCTCGGAAAGTGAGATTGGTTAGGTGTGTCAGGGTAGAATTGTGTTTCAAAACACACGCCCTGATGTGCTTGATAAAGCGCCCCATCTTTGCCCTTTTTGTTGGCGAAGTGATTGGCGGTAAAAATTTGTATGCCTGGCATATTGGTGTATACCTTGAGACTGATATCTTGATTTGTTGTTATTGCTTTGCCCGCATAAGTGGCTACTTTCGATTGAGGGGCGTAAGCGTCTAAACATAAGTTGTGGTCTAAACCATTACCATATTCAATCTGTTGATGATCTGAAGCTAACGACTTACTGATTGTGGTCAATTCTCTAAAATCAAAAGGAGTGTTGTCTACCTTTGCAATTTCACCAGAGGGAATCGCGCGTTCGTCGGTAGGTGTGTAGTGACTAGCTAATAATTGAATCTGATCCGCTTCCACCGAACCATTATTGTGGCCTGACAAATTAAAATAACTGTGGTTTGTAGGGTTATATAAGGTTGTTTGCTCAGCAACAGCAAAATACTCTATTTTCAATCGATTCTGTTCAGTTAAGGTATAAATCACTTTTACTGTAATGTCGCCAGGGAAACCTTGATCACCGTCTGGGCTAGATAAGGTCAACATAATTGAAGGATTCTCGGCGTCAGACAACACGGTGCATTGCCACACTTTGGAATTAAATCCTTTGCTACCACCATGTAGACAGTTGTCACCTAGATTGATATCGGTTTGATAGTCTTTACCCACTAAAGTAAATTTTCCTTTATTGATTCGGTTTGCGTATCTTCCGATTAAAGCACCTAAAAAACTGTCATCTGCTAAATAATCATCAACTGTTTCGTAACCTAAGACAATATCAGTGTGTTTATTTTGCTTGTTGGGGATCAACCAACGGTGAATAATTCCGCCAAGATTAAGGATTTCAACGCTTACACCCTGATGATTAGTCAAACAAAATTTTTCAACTTCAGTGCCATCGGGCATTTTGCCAAATATTGATTGCTTGATCATGCTTTAAACCCCAAGGTACTTTGAATGGCGCTTGCCCATCCTTTCAGTAATTTTTCTCGTTTTGTAATATCCATGTCAGGTTCAAAATGGTTATCAATCTGGTTCATGATAGCCAACTCGTCAGTTGATTGGTAAATACCGACTTGTAAACCAGCTAAATAAGCGGCGCCTAATGCGGTGGTTTCCATTACCTTGGGCCGTTCAACTGTTATATCGAGTACCCCAGCCAAAAATTGACAGACCCAACTGTTGGCCACCATGCCTCCATCGACTCTAATTTTTTTAGGGTTGACGCCATCTTCACTCATGGCTTTGAGTAAATCTGATGTTTGCAAACACACAGACTCAAGTGCTGCTCTTGCTAAGTGAGCACCGCTGGTGGCACGAGTTAAACCAAATATTGCACCTCTAGCATCGGGTGCCCAATAAGGCGTGCCCAATCCTGCAAATGCAGGTACCAAAAACACCCCATGATCATCAGGAATGCTTTTGGCCATGGCTTCAGTTTCTGACGCGCTCTGAATAATTTTTAAACCGTCTCTGAGCCATTGCACGGCAGCGCCAGCAATAAAAATCGAACCTTCTAATGCATAGTGAGTTTGACCTTTGATGCTGTAAGCCACAGTTGTGAGTAATTTGTTTTTAGATAACAATGCTTTTTCGCCGGTATTTAACAACACAAAACAACCTGTGCCATAGGTACTTTTGATATCACCTTGCTTAAAACAACATTGGCCAATGCTTGCTGCTTGTTGATCTCCGGCAACGCCTGCTATAGGCATTGAGTAGCTGAAAAGTCCTTCTACAGTATGACCAAAATCATCGGCGCATTCTTTTACTTCAGGCAACATCGATTTGGGAACGTTAAATATGTCGAGTAACTTGTCGTCCCAACTTAAAGTGTGAATGTTAAACAGGTTAGTGCGGCTGGCATTAGTCACATCAGTGGCATGTACTTTACCGCCTGTTAAGCGCCAAATAAGAAAACTATCAACAGTGCCAAACGCCAACTCATTGGCCTCGGCCTTTTGTCTCGCGCCTTCGACATTATCTAAGATCCAAGCCACTTTTGTAGCTGAAAAATAAGGATCGAGCAACAATCCTGTACGTTCTTGAACATCGGTTAAATGCCCTGCATCTTGTAACGTTCTGCATTGCTCAGCAGTGCGCCTGTCTTGCCATACTATGGCGTTATATAAGGTTTTACCGGTTTTTTTGTCCCAGACTAAAGTGGTTTCTCTTTGGTTTGTGACACCTATGGCTACAATTTTTGCGTCTTTTGCTGTGGCCTGGGCAATGGCTTGTTTACATACGTTGACTGTTGTTGACCAAATATCTTCTGGATCATGCTCTACCCAACCATCATTTGGATAATGCTGAGAAAACTCTTGCTGCGCTACAGCAACAATACTTGAATCTGCAGCAAAAACGATGGCTCTGCTAGACGTCGTTCCTTGGTCAATAGACAGAATGCAGTTTTCCAATGACATATGATGTTCCTTTATATATTTAGGCAAAAAGTTCAATAGTTTCAGATGTTTAATTGCTAAGTCTGGTTATGTTCCTAGTATAATATTTTTATACTAGGAACATAACCAATTTTCAATCTTAGTTGGTTTGTATCAGTTGGCTTGATAGATCTCTTTGTGTCTTTCGATGCTGCTTTTTTAGTAACCATCAGCCTATTATTTTTCCGTTACCAAATTGCGCCAGTCAGTGGATTTATTCTACTAATTCAAACACTTCTAATACACCACGAATAACAAGGCCTTGAAACCAATCGATTTGCTGCTTTTAGTCCTTGACATGATAGACCGGTGGTACCTAAACTGTGTATTGTGGGTAAAAGTGGCATAAAGTGGATCTGACGGATTAAATAATCCCAAAAACAAAGAATAATAAGATCAGATTTTGTTGAGTGTTGTGCTTACAAGTTAATTTTCGATAGATAAAAATAAAAAAGGTTAGGGGAATTATGTTCCGCGGCGCTAATGCAATCAATCTAGATATTAAAGGTCGAGTCACTATACCTACCAGGTATAGGCAGTCCTTGCTGGATGATTGTAAGGGACAACTAGTCTGCACTATCGACACGCAACAACCTTGTTTGCTGCTTTACCCACTTCCTGAATGGGAAGAAATTGAGCTTAAACTTAGCCGTCTATCTAGTATGAATCAACATGAACGTAGAATGCAGCGTCTATTGTTGGGCTACGCTAGTGAAGGTGATATGGACAAAAACGGGCGGTTTTTATTAGGTGCACCTTTGCGTCAACATGCCAAGCTCGATAAACAAATTATGTTAGTTGGCCAGTTCAATAAATTTGAGATCTGGGACGCAGACGTATGGCAACAACAAATCAATTTAGATGTGGCTACTGAGCAAGAAGCTAACTTTGAATTGACTGAACGACTGCAGGATTTCTCACTTTAATGGAAAATGATTTTTCACATTTATCTGTATTACTTCAGGAGTCTATCGACGGCTTATCGATTAAGCCCGATGGTATCTATATGGATGCGACTTTTGGACGAGGTGGTCACTCTACACAAATATTAAAAGCATTATCAGCAAAAGGTCAGTTGATTGCCATTGATCGAGACCTTAGTGCCATTGAAGCGGCAAAGTCATTTGCTGACGATCCACGTTTTTCTATTCATCATCGCCCTTTTTCTGAATTACAGGCAGTCGCTGAAGAGTTAGGCCTAATTGGCAAGATTGACGGTATCTTAATGGATCTTGGGGTGTCTTCACCGCAGTTAGATGATGCTGGTCGCGGCTTTAGTTTTATGCGTAATGGCCCACTCGATATGCGTATGGATACAACCAGAGGATTAAGTGCAGCGCAGTGGTTAGCCGTTGCTGAAGAGCAAGACATCACACAAGTCATTAAGGAGTTTGGTGAAGAAAAATTTGGTAAACGTATAGCTCACGGTATTGTAAATGCACGTCAAATTGAACCTATTACCGATACTGCTCAACTAGCGGAAATCATTGATCTGGCTGTGCCGGTTAAAGATAAATATAAACATCCCGCGACTCGAAGTTTCCAAGCGATACGTATCTATGTCAACAGTGAGCTAGATGAAATCAAAACCGGATTGAAAGCCGCTTTGAATACATTAGCGCCAAGTGGGCGGTTAGCTGTTATTAGTTTTCATTCTTTAGAAGACCGTTTAGTAAAACGTTTTATACGTGAGCAAAGTCGCGGTTTAAACGTACCTCATGGCATGCCTATCATGCAGGTAGAGATAGATGCGGCCAAAGCGATGAAACCCATCGGCAAAGCGATTAAGCCATCAGCCGACGAATTACAAAGAAATGTGCGAGCTCGAAGCTCGGTGTTGAGAGTGGCAGAGAAGTTATGAGTGCCCCGAACACGAACTTTAATTTATTCAGTTTTGTAGTTGCTGATTTAGCCCGCCATCCAGTGCGGGTTTTGTTGTTTCTAGCACTCTTAGTTAGCGCGGGTTTAGTCATTCTCAGTGCCCACCATAATAGGCAAATGTCGATAGCCATCGAACGTTTGATGCAAGAGAAAGATCAATTGGATGTAGAGTGGCGCCACTTGGTGCTTGAACAAAGTGCGTTGACTGAACACAACCGTATTGAGGCGCTGGTTAAAAGTCAACTCAACATGCATCGTCCTTTACCTAGCGAAGAAGTAGTGGTGAGGATTAAATGAGTCGAGTCACCGCTAATACCAAAAATAAAGGTAGAACCAATCAAGCAAAAGTAAACAGTGCACCAAGTTTATTACATTGGCGGTTTGTTATAGTGATTACCGCCATTGTTCTGGTGTTTGTTGGTTTGAGTATTCGTGCAGCCTACATACAAGTTGTTTCACCAGATTTACTTATTCAGCGTGGCGATAACCGTACTTTGCGTACTCATGCCAATCCTTTACATAGAGGTTTGATTGTTGACAGAAATGGTCAGCAATTGGCTGTGAGTGTGCCAGTTAGAGCAATCTGGGCAGATCCTAAGGCCATTGCCCAATCAATCGAAGAAGCAGCAAAAAAAGCGGAAGAAGACCCCAGTTTTGATTTGAAAGCCAAACAACGAGAAAACAAAAAACGCTGGAAGGCACTAGCTGAAATCTTAGGTCAAGATTTAGATACGCTTAAAGAAAAAGTCAGCAATCCAAAAAAACGCTTTGTATATGTGCAGCGTCAAGTCTCCCCTGCAATGGCTGAATATGTTGAACAACTTAAGTTGGATGGAATTTACCTACGTGATGAATCTAGACGTTATTATCCAAGTGGTGAAGTATCCGCTCACGTTGTAGGTTTTACTAACGTGGATGATGCCGGCATAGAGGGGATTGAAAAGTTATACAACAAGTGGTTAGCAGGCGCACAAGGCTCACGTAAAATTAGACGTGACGGAAAAGGCCGAATGGTTGAGTTGATTGAATCTGAAGAAGGTGAAAAACCGCAAGATATTCAGTTAACCATTGATCAGCGCATTCAAGCTTTGGCTTATAAAGAATTAAAACAAGCGGTTCAATACTATAAAGCAACGTCTGGGTCGGCTGTAGTAGTAGCAGTTAACACCGGTGAAATTCTAGCCTTGGTCAATAGCCCTTCATTTAATCCAAATAATCGTTCAGGTGTTTCAGCCCATAGAATTCGTAATCGCGCAGTAACTGATGCTTACGAACCGGGTTCGTCAATTAAGCCTCTAGCGGTGTTAAGTGCATTAGAGTTTGGATCTGCGAAAGTAGACACCTTGATTGATACCTCTCCGGGTTGGATGCATTTAGGCGGAAATATTGTCAGAGACTCGCGCAATTATGGCGAAATTGATTTAACCGAAATTATTCGTAAGTCTAGCAATATGGGCACTTCAAAGTTGGCCTTGTCTGTACCTAAAGATTTCCTACTGGATATGTACTACAACGTCGGTTTAATGAGTGACAGTGGCGCTAATTTGCTTGGAGAAAGCAACGGTATCTTTAACGAAAGAAACCGCTGGTCAGATTTTGAATTATCTACTTTATCTTTTGGTTATGGAATATCCGTCACCGCATTGCAGTTGGCTCGTATGTACAGCATTTTAGGTGACGGTGGCATTCGCCGACCATTGAGTATTATTAAACCAGACACACCTGTAGAAAGTGAGCGTGTTATCAGCGCTCAAGCGACCAAACAAATATTACAAATGATGGAAAGTGTGACAGAACAAAATGGTTCGGCAGAACAAGCACACGTTCCGGGTTATAGAGTTGCAGGAAAAACAGGTACTAGTCGTAAGGCTGTTGCCAATGGTTACGGTGAAGAATACGTTAACATTTTTGCCGGCGTTGCCCCTGTGTCTAATCCGCAATTGGCCGTGGTCATTTTAATTAATGAGCCTAAAGGTGAGCTTTATTATGCAGGACAAACCGCAGCCCCAGTTTTTTCTAAAATTATGGCGGCCAGTTTACAAATGTTGAATGTGCCCCCTGATGATAAAACTGTTTCATCATTGGCCGTTTCCTCTGTTGATGTTAACAAGGGGGCAGCAAATGCAGGCTGATATGGTAAGTATTAATAGACAATTTCCTCAGGCGTTTGATCAAAGTATTAAACCTCTATTGGCCTATTTTGGCATTGATGCACCCGACATCATGATCAGTGACTTGGTCTTAGATAGCCGAGATGTGGCAATTCATAAGGCGTTTATCGCTATTGATGGACATGCCTTGGATGGTCGAGACTTTATTCCTCAAGCGGTCAGTTTAGGTGCCAAAGTCATAGTCGCACAATGTGATGATTCGACTCACCATGGCCATCTAGAAATGCGCGAACAAAGCGTCATAGTGTCGTTTTATCAACTCGCTGAAAAACTCTCCGAGTTAGCTGGGCACTTTTATCAATTTCCGGCGAATTCAATGTCTGTGATTGCAGTAACGGGCACTAATGGTAAAACCTCTACTGTGCAGTTAACCAGCCAATTGGCTAATTTAATGGGAGAACAAGCGGCTTCCATTGGCACCTTAGGTGCTGGTATGTATTCGTCGACCGCTGATTCTCAGACCCTAGAAAATACCGTTAACACCACACCAGATGCAATTAGTATGCAACGTTTATTAGCTGAATTCGTTGCTGAAGGGGCGTATCAAGTTGCATTAGAAGCCTCGTCCCATGCTCTGGTACAAAACCGGATCAAAGCGGTTAAAACCGATATTGCAGTGTTTACTAATCTAAGCCGAGATCACCTTGACTATCACGGTTCAATGGCTGAATACGCAGCAGCAAAAAGACTTTTATTAAAGCAACCTGAATTGGCCTACGTTGTACTTAACGTCAATGATCCTGAGCATAAAAATTGGTTGGCAAATATTTCTGATACAACCTCAGTTGTGCTTTATGGACAGAATGTTAGCGTTGCTGATTTACCCAGCAAATATAAATATTGTATAGCGAATAATGTGCGATATACCTCTGAGGGCATTGGTTTATCGATACAATCCTCTTGGGGAGAGTGTGAACTACGTTTGTCATTATTGGCTGAATTCAATGTGGCCAATGTACTAGCTGCGATTTGCAGCCAATTATGTTTGGGTAAAAATCTAAAACAGATTGCTTACATAGTGCAAAAGCTGAAACCAGTTGCCGGAAGAATGGAGCTGTATAGCCGCCAAAACAAGGCAACCATAGTGGTGGATTATGCGCACACACCTGATGCGCTAGAAAAAGCCTTGTTAGCTACTAAACAACACTGTCACGGAAAATTATATTGTGTGTTTGGATGTGGCGGTGATCGCGATGTAGGCAAACGTTCATTGATGGGCGAAATTGCTGAGAGATTGGCATACAAAGTTATCTTAACTGATGACAACGTGCGCAGTGAAAATCCTAAAGACATTATTCAAAATATTCTATCTGGCTGCCTTAATCCCGAGCAGGTTCTGATTGAGCATGACCGCAAAACAGCAATAAAGAACGCGGCCTCAATGGCTGCTCCTGGCGACATGATTTTAGTCGCGGGAAAAGGTCATGAAAATTATCAAATTATAGGTAATCAAACGTTGGCGTACGATGAACGTCAATTTGTTGCACTTCTTCAAGAGGGGAAAATAATATGATCCCGGTTTCACTATCCTGGGTTGCAGAACAGGTTAATGGGCAGTTAATAGCTCAGAAAAAGCAGGATTTGATCATCGAAGGTGTCAGTACTGATACCAGAAGTATTCAGCCTACTGATTTGTTTTTGGCACTAAGGGGCCCCAATTTTGATGGGCATAAGTTTATTCAGCAAGCTGAAGAGAAAGGGGCTATTGCGCTAATTTTGTCACGTGAAGTTGATACTCAACTGCCTTATATTTTGGTTGAAGACACCACCTTAGCGCTAGGTTTGTTGGGCGCTGCGGTGAAAGCCAAAGTTGCGCCAAAAACCGTGGGTATAACAGGTAGTAGTGGTAAAACAACCGTTAAAGAAATGGTTGCAGCTATCCTATCTCGTCGTGGCAAAGTATTGGCGACTAAAGGTAACTTTAACAATGATTTAGGTGTGCCTATGACATTGTTAAGACTAGAGCAAGAACATGAATTTGCAGTCATTGAGATGGGTGCCAACCATTTAGGTGAAATCGCCTATACGACTAATTTAGTCAAACCTGATGTAGCGACTATTGTGAACGCTGCGGCAGCGCACTTAGAAGGTTTTGGCAGTTTGCTAGGCGTGGCCAGAGCAAAAAGTGAAATATTTAAAGGTTTATCTGCAAAAGATGGATTAGCAATAGTCAATGTAGATAGTCAATTTGCCGACTATTGGTTAGGTAAACTGAAGTACAACAATGTGCAAACTTTCTCTGCTGAAAAACAAGCAGATGTTTGTGCTCAAGACATTATATTGGGTTTGGACGGTTGCGCTCAATTTGAATTAGTGAGCCCTAAAGGCCGTATCTCAATTGACTTGTCATTACCTGGTTTACACAATGTGAGTAATGCTGTGGTGGCGGCTTCGTTAGCTTTACATGTTGGCGCGACTTTAGAAGATGTGCGTGAAGCACTGCGAGATATGCCTCATGTAGCGGGGCGCTTACAAGTTAAACAACTGACCAATCAAGTGAAAATTTTGGATGACACTTACAATGCAAATGTAGGTTCAGTCAATGCTGCAATAGATTTGTTGTCTAGTTTTGCCGGCAGAAAAATATTGGTGCTCGGAGATATGGCTGAACTGGGCGGAAAAGCCCGTTATTACCATGAACAAGTAGGTGAGTATGCCAAACAAAAAGGTATCGATAAGCTCTATACCTTGGGCGTACTAAGTCAAAATGCAAGTGATGTGTTTGCAGAAGATGGGCGGCATTTTAGTGGTCTGGAACAGATGATTGAGTTTATTAATCAACAAACCTTATCTGAAGCATGTGACATCAGCATATTGGTAAAAGGCTCTCGCAGTGCACGTATGGAATTGGTGGTCAAAGCGTTGGAGGAATCCCCATTGGGAAAGCTTGAACGGTTTAGGGAGCGCATGGCATGCTAATTTGGTTGGCAGAATGGCTACAACAGTTTGATCCTGGCTTTGGAGTCTTCTCGTATTTGACCTTGCGCGCTATCTTAAGCACTCTAACCGCCTTGCTGATTGCTGTGATTATTGGACCAAAAATGATCCGTTGGTTGCAGCGTATGCAAATTGGCCAAACTATACGTGATGATGGTCCTGAATCCCATTTGGCTAAATCAGGTACCCCGACTATGGGCGGATTACTCATTTTAGCTGCGATTGTATCGAGTGTATTGTTGTGGAGTGATTTGACCAATAGGTATGTATGGGTCACGTTGTTTGTTTTGGTTAGTTACGGGGTGATCGGCTTCGTTGATGACTACCGCAAAGTTATTCGTAAAGACGCAAAAGGTTTAATCGCCCGTTGGAAGTATTTCTGGCAGTCAGTGATTGCTATTGCCGTTGCTTTGTACTTGTATTCAAGCCAACAAAATCCTGCTGAAACCGCTTTGTTAGTACCATTTTTTAAAGACGTTATGCCGCAAATGGGCATGTTGTTTATTGTTGTCACCTATTTTGTCATTGTGGGAACCAGCAATGCAGTCAACTTAACTGATGGCCTAGATGGTCTAGCAATTGTACCAACGGTATTGGTTGCTGGTGCTTTTGCCATATTTGCCTATGTGACAGGCAATATAAATTTCTCTGCTTACCTCGCTATTCCTTATCTACCTTTAACCAGTGAGTTGGTTATTGTTTGCACCGCTATCGTTGGTGCTGGGCTTGGATTTCTTTGGTTTAATACTTACCCAGCTCAAGTTTTTATGGGCGATGTGGGTTCGTTAGCATTAGGTGGAACATTAGGCATTCTGGCTGTGTTAGTTCGCCAAGAAATCGTTTTATTTATTATGGGTGGCATTTTTGTAGTTGAAACCTTGTCGGTTATTTTACAGGTTGGCTCTTTCAAAATGCGTGGTAAACGAATCTTTAGAATGGCCCCAATACATCATCATTACGAACTTAAAGGTTGGCCAGAGCCTCGCGTAATAGTGCGCTTTTGGATTATATCTTTGATGTTAGTGTTAGTGGGATTAGCCACCTTGAAATTGCGTTAAAGGAAAACTAAATAAAAGTGAAAAAATTAACTTTAGCTAATAAAAATATCGTTGTAGTAGGTATGGGCCTAACCGGCTTATCTTGCGTACGATTTTTATTGGCTAAAGGAGCCCATGTTATTGCCATGGATAGCCGCAGTGAATTAACACTTAGCTTAGAGATACCTTTATTTCTAGGTGAGTTGAATATTGGCAAGTTAACTCAAGCCGACCTAATAGTGCTAAGCCCAGGTGTCGATCTAAACACCCCAGCTATTCAAAATGCCTTAGAATCTGGTGTGCATGTGATTGGTGATATTGAATTATTTGCACAGTTTAACACTTGTCCGGTAATTGCGATTACTGGTTCAAATGGCAAATCTACTGTTACTCACCTTGTTGTAGATATGTGTAAAGCGGCAGGTAAAAAGGTGTTGATGGGCGGCAATATTGGCGTGCCTGTTTTGGATTTGTTAGAGCAATCGGCCGATGTGATTGTGCTTGAATTGTCGAGTTTTCAGTTAGAAACTACCTACTCCTTAAGGCCTTTTGTGGCAACGGTATTAAATATTACTGAAGATCATTTAGACCGCCATGGTGATTTGTCGACTTACCAGAAAATCAAACTCAAAGTGTATCAATATTGCCAATTTATGGTCTGCAATAGAGACGATACCCTGTCTTATCCAGTAAACGCAAAAGCAACCATAAGTTATGGGTTATCCAAAAGTGCGACTGGTTTTTCTTGGGATAATACTCAAGCCAGTATTTTGTATGACGGTAAGGTTTTCTTAGACAGTAAAAGCTGTTTGTTAGTGGGTGCTCACAACATGTTGAACATTCAGGCTGCAGCTTCTTTAGCCAAAGTTTTTGGCTTAGATGACGACAGCATCCGACAAGGTGCTCAAACGTTCGGTGGATTAGCGCATCGATGTCAAACAGTCTCAAAGTATAATGATGTGTGCTGGATCAATGATTCTAAAGCGACAAATGTAGGTGCTACTTTAGCTGCAATTAATGGATTAGTTTCCAATATCCAAGGTAAATTGATTCTGATTGCTGGAGGTGACGGCAAAGGTGCAGACTTTTCTGTTATGCAACAGTGCTTAACGCAATCTGTAGGGCTACTCATAACCCTTGGTAAAGACGGCGATGAAATAGCGCGATTGCATGCAAACAACGTAAAAGTAAAGAGTATTGAAGAAGCTGTTGAAGTGGCGGCTAAACATAGCCAGGCAGGGGATGTAGTGTTGCTCTCACCAGCATGCGCCAGTTTAGATATGTTTGTTAGCTACCAACAACGGGGCGAATATTTTGCTCAAGCTGTGCAGGAGCTGGCAGCATGAGTGCAATGATTGAAACAAAAATGACATCTCTTAGACAATTATTTGTGTCTAAACATGACAATACACAGACTCCGATTCAAGCCAATATTCAGCCATATGATCACTCACTCATACTGTTAGCTATTTCTTTGTTAACCATAGGCTTGGTTGTAGTAACGTCCGCCTCAATGCCAGTGGCAGATAGGTTATTTGGCAATCCATTTCACTTTGCTATTCGCCATGGAATTTATATTGTGCTGGCGATGATATCAGCCATGATTGTTATGCAAATACCCATGCGCTGGTGGCGTATGAGTAATGTCTGGTTGTTACTTTTGGCCGTAGCTTTATTGATTTCAGTGTTAATCATAGGACGCACTGTTAATGGTAGTACTCGTTGGTTAGTGGTTGGCCCTATAACGATTCAGGCCGCCGAACCCGCTAAGCTGTTTTTCTTTTGTTATTTGGCTGGTTACCTAGTACGAAGATACGAGGAAGTAACAGAAAATATAAAAGGCTTTATTAAACCCCTTGTCGTGTTTTTTGCCCTTGCTTTATTACTACTGTTACAACCTGACTTAGGTACTGTAGTGGTTATGTTATTCACCACTATTGGTTTGTTGTTTTTGGCCGGTGCTAAATTATGGCAGTTTTTCAGTTTAGCCATAGCTGGCACCTTGGCTGTAGTGTTACTTATTGTCTTTGAAGAATACCGAGTCAGGCGTATTACTTCATTTTTAGACCCATGGGCTGACCCATTTGGTAGTGGTTATCAATTAACTCAATCATTGATGGCTTATGGCCGTGGAGATGTGTTTGGGCAAGGCTTAGGTAATAGTCTACAAAAATTGGAATATTTGCCCGAAGCACACACTGATTTTATTATGGCCATTTTAGCTGAAGAATTGGGTTTCGCCGGTGTTTTGAGCGTTTTGGTCATCATGTTGGTTATTGTCATGAAAGCCATGAAAATGGGCAATTTAGCCTTGCGTAAAGAACGTCCCTTTGAAGCTTATTTGGCTTATTCGATTGGTATTTGGTTTAGTTTACAAACAGCTGTCAACGTAGGTGCGAGTGCCGGTATTCTGCCCACTAAAGGGCTAACCTTTCCGTTATTAAGCTACGGTGGCTCAAGCATGATAGTGATGTCGATAGCAGTAGCAATTTTGGTGCGTATTGATTTTGAAATGCGAGTAGATGGTATACAAGCGATAAACAAATCAAGTGCCGCGAAAGGTAAAAAAAGAGCGTTAGTCAGTAAAGCTAAACAAAAAGTAAATTCTGCTTTGGAAAATGTAATTGAAGAGGCGCAGTTAGAGCCTTACCCAAGTTCAAAAGCAGGAGGCCTAAATGAATAAACGTTTACTCGTTATGGCCGGTGGAACTGGGGGGCATGTTTTTCCAGGATTAGCTGTGGCTGCTGAATTGGCAGCGCAAAATTGGCAAATTCATTGGTTAGGCACCGCTGGACGTATGGAGGCTCAGATAGTCCCACAAGCTGGTTATCCTATCAGTTTTATTGATGTAGTAGGTGTGCGTAAAAATGGCATTGGTACTTTGTTATTGGCACCGTTTAAGATTATTAAAGCAACTATACAAGCACATAAGGTGATTAAACAATTTCAACCTCATGTTGTTATCGGTATGGGGGGCTTTGCCAGTGGACCAGGCGGTGTAGCTGCATGGTTGAATGGTTTACCTTTAATTTTACATGAACAAAATGCAGTACCCGGGCTAACTAATAAACTGTTATCGCGTATTGCTAGGAAAGTCTTTACTGGTTTTGATAAAACTTTTCCTGAACAACAATCAGGGGAAAATCCTAAATATACTTGGGTCGGTAATCCAGTACGTCAAGAGTTTGCAGAATTACCAGTTAAAACTAGTGTTGATTTACCGCTTAATTTGCTTGTTATTGGCGGTAGTTTGGGTGCACAAGTGTTAAATGAAAACATACCTTTGGCATTGGTTGACATCAAACAAGTCAATGTACGTCATCAAACAGGAGCTGGTCATTTAGCCAGTGTAAAGGATACATACACTCAACAAGCAATTGCAGAAAATACTTATCAAATTACAGAGTTTATTGATGATATTCCCGCAGCTTATGCTTGGGCAGATCTGGTCATTTGCCGAGCTGGCGCATTAACTGTAGCTGAAGTGGCGGCAGCGGGGGTCGCAGCAATATTTGTACCTTTGCCTTACGCGGTTGACGACCATCAAACTAAAAATGCTCAGTCTTTGGCAAACGTGCAAGCAGCACGTTTATTACCGCAAAGTGAGCTTACAGTTCATAAGTTACACACACTGATACAAGAATATGTGCAATCACCAAGCACATTAATAGATATGGGCAAACGTGCTAAAACCGTTGCCCGTTTAGATGCTGCAAAACAAGTCGCGCATTGTTGTATTGAATTAAGCGAGAAAGCAGCATGAATAAAGAAATACCGGCTCATTACCACGTACCTGAAATGCGTAGAATTAAACACATTCATTTTGTTGGAATTGGTGGTGCAGGCATGGGCGGCATTGCCGAAGTATTGCTTAACGAAGGTTACGCTATTTCAGGCTCTGATCGTCAGGCCAATGGCATGACAGAAAGATTACAGAATTTAGGTGCGACTATATATTTCGGGCATCTTGCCAGTAATATTGAGCTGGCAAATGTAGTGGTTGTGTCGAGTGCCATTGACCATAGCAACCCCGAAATAAGCGCCGCTAATGAGAAGCGTATTCCAGTTATACGCCGTGCGGAAATGTTGGCCGAATTGATGCGTTTTCGCCATGGTATTGCTGTAGCAGGCACCCACGGAAAAACGACTACTACCAGTCTCATTTCAACTATTTTCGCTGAGGCGAAACTAGATCCCACTTTTGTTATTGGTGGGCTGTTAAATAGCGCTGGCACCAATGCTAGATTAGGCGACAGTCAATACCTCATCGCAGAGGCGGATGAAAGTGATGCCTCTTTTGTACATTTGCAACCTATGGTGTCCGTGGTAACCAACATCGAAGCAGATCATATGGAAACCTATCAAGGTGATTTCCAAAAGATGCAGGATACCTATATCGATTTTCTGCACAACTTACCTTTTTACGGTTTGGCAGTATTGTGTATTGATGATCCCGTTATTCAAAAACTGTTGCCAAGGGTCGGTCGTAAATATATCACCTATGGTGTTTCTGAGACGGCGGATGTGCGCGCTGTAAATATCCAATTAGGTTTTAATCAAAGTACCTTTGATGTGTTGCGAGAAAACTTAACTCCACTGACTATTACGGTGAATATTCCTGGACAACATAACGTACTGAATTCATTGGCAGCCATCGCAGTAGCGACTGATGAAGGGCTAGAAGACGAATATATTGTGAAAGCCCTAGCAGGATTTTCAGGTATCGGTCGGCGTTTCGAATTTTTAGGCGATTATGCAACGTCTAAAGGCCAAGCGATTTTAATAGATGACTACGGACATCACCCAACAGAAGTGGCAGCGACTATAGCGGTAGCAAAAAACAATTGGCCTGATAGGCGTTTAGTCATGGCCTATCAACCACATCGTTTTACTCGTACCCGAGATTTATACGAAGATTTTGTAAAAGTGCTGTCGCAGGTCGATGTGTTGTTATTACTCGAAGTGTATTCCGCTGGAGAAGAGCCCATTGATGGAGCGGATAGTCGTTCACTGTGCCGTTCTATTCGTCAACGTGGGCAACTTGAGCCTATTTATGTGTCAGATATTTCTGAATTGCCTAAATTGTTAGCTGAAAGTCTAAACGATCAAGATATTGTGCTGACTCAAGGAGCAGGCAATATTGGCCAAATCGCCAAGTTTTTACAAACAAACAAATTAGAACCAGCATTATTAAGTAAAGGGTTAGAGCAGTGAGTGAACAGCATTTAACATCTGCTAATTTAGATTCCCATCATTATGGCAAAGTCGCTGTGATGTTGGGTGGTACATCAGCTGAAAGAGAAGTGTCTCTTAATTCAGGTAAAGCGGTATTGTCTGGGCTGCTTTCCATGGGTGTGGATGCACACGCTTTCGACCCGTCAGAGCAACCATTAACTGATTTGTTAGCTGAAAAATTCGAGCGGGTTGTGATTATGCTGCATGGCCGAGGGGGGGAAGATGGTTCATTGCAAGGTGCACTGCAACAGCTTAATTTGCCTTACTCAGGAACCGGCGTATTAGGTTCTGCGTTATGTATGGATAAGATCCGTAGCAAGCAGGTATGGCAGAGTTTAGGCTTACCAACAGCAAAATATAAAATAGCTGATAAAAGAAGCTTTGATGCGGGATCATGCGAGGCTATAATGGCCGACTTGGGGAATGAGGTAATGGTCAAACCTGCGCAGGAGGGGTCCAGCATAGGTATGGCCAAAGTGAATAGTGCGCTACAACTAGAAACTGCCATTAAAGACGCATTCAAATATGATGATAAAGTCTTGATAGAGCAGTTCGTTCATGGTTCTGAATATACCGTTAGCATATTGAATGGCAGTGCTTTGCCATCTATCAGTATGTCCACTCCCCGTGATTTTTATGATTACACTGCAAAATACCAAGCAGATAGTACCGTATATAGCTGCCCTAGTGGTTTGCCTGATAAGCAAGAAGCTCAGCTGAGTGAATTAGCGCTTGAGGCTTTTGATGCTTTGGCTGGATCAGGCTGGGGCCGCGTGGATTTTATGCAGGATAAGTTAGGTCGCTTTTATTTATTAGAAGCGAATACCGTGCCTGGTATGACTGAAAAAAGTTTGGTGCCATTGGCAGCAAAACAGTCCGGAATGAGCTTTGCTGAGTTGTCTTTAGCTGTGCTTAAGACTACCGAGGTTTGCAGATGAGTGAAGTGGCAGCTTTAGATAAACCACGTAAAAGTTCGCATTTTTTTATGGGACTGGCGTTTTTTGTCTGTTTATTGCTGCTTTTAGTATTTGCTGTGGCTAAATTGAATGCTTGGTTGGAAGATGAACAACAAGCACCGGTACAGGACATTGTGGTTTCTGGGGATAGAGTATTTATTGATGATCAACAGATAGTAGCGTTGATCAAACAATCACAACCGGGCAGTTTTTTTGAGTTAGATGTAAATCAAACTCACCAAACGGTTGAAGCTATGCCATGGGTATACCGAGCGTCCGTTAGAAAGCGCTGGCCAAGTGGTTTAGAAATTTTTGTGGTTGAGCAACAGCCGGCGGCTATTTGGAACGGGGATATGCTACTAAACCAATACGGTGATGCGTTTGACGCGCAAATTAGTGCTGTTGATTTAAATTCAAAAATAACCCTACCTAATTTATATGGACCGGGTGGCAGCGAACAGACTGCCTTGCAGGGTTACCGTAATATGCAATCGTTATTAGAAACGTCAAATTTGTATATTGTGGAAATGTTTTTAAGTGAACGTTTTGCTTGGAATGTTCAGTTAAATAATGGCATTAAATTGAATTTAGGCCGCACTGAGTTTATTGGCCGATTACAGCGATTTGTGGATTTATTGCCGCTTATTTCGCAGCAAGACCGACAAGTCGATTATGTTGACTTGCGTTACGACACAGGATTAGCCGTAGGTTGGAAGACCTTAGATAAAGCAGCATAAATTGAACCAGCATAAAAACTGGATAAAAGAGATTAAATTAACGTGAGTGTGATGATAGTGAGAGCGGGACAATATGTCTAAGGGTACAGAAAGAAAGCTAATTGTTGGCTTAGACATTGGCACCAGCAATGTGAAAGCCGTAGTTGGTGAGTTGTTACATGACAACTCCATTAGCATTGTGGGTGTAGGTAGTCATGCGTCTAAAGGTATGGATAAGGGAGGCGTGAACGACCTTAATCTTGTAGTGCAATCAGTTAAACGTGCGGTGCACGAAATGGAACTGATGGCAGACTGCAGTGTTTCTTCTGTGTTTATGGCGATTTCAGGGCGTCATGTAAAGTGCCAAAATGAAAGTGGCATGGTACCGATTAATAATCAGGAAGTGACGCAGGAGGATGTAGATAACGTTGTACATGCCGCGCGTTCTGTACCTATCGCTGCTGAGCGACGTTTGTTACACGTATTACCCCAAGAATTTACTATTGATGTACAAGAAGGTATTAAAAACCCTATTGGTATGTCCGGCGTCAGAATGGAAGCACAGGCGCATATTATTACCTGTGCCGATGACATGGCCAAGAATTTGGTTAAATGTGTTGAACGCTGTGAATTAACCGCCGATCAATTAATTTTTTCGGCTTTGGCGTCTAGTTATGCAGTATTGACTGATGATGAAAAAGAATTAGGTGTGTGTGTGGTAGATATCGGTGGCGGTACTATCGATATGGTTATCTATACCGATGGGGCAATTCGACACACTGCGGTTATCCCAGCAGCAGGTAATCAAATTACCAGTGATATCGCCAAAATATTCCGTACCCCTATTAGTCATGCTGAAGAGATTAAAATTAACTATGCCTGTGCCTTAAAAGACATGGTCAGCATGGAAGAAAATATTGAAGTGCATAGTGTGGGAGGTAGGCCTTCTAGAGCTATGTCTAGACATACCTTGGCAGAGGTTATTGAGCCGCGTTACCAAGAGTTATTTGAATTGGTGCATGACGAAATACGTGGCAGTGGATTAGAAGAACAAATTGCCGCGGGCATAGTATTAACCGGTGGCACTGCAAAAATGGAAGGGGCAGTTGAGTTTGCTGAAGAAATCTTCCAAATGCCTGTTCGCGTTGGTGATCCCTTAGGAATGAAAGGTTTATCTGAATATGTCGAAGATGCCAAATTTGCAACCGCAGTAGGTTTACTGCAATACGGTAAAGAACATGTCATTAGTCAGCTTGCTACAAAAAATAAAGCAAGTGACGGTGTATGGCAAAGAATTCAAAGTTGGTTCAAGGGTGAGTTCTAAGAATTGGTCTTTAAACACATACTTTAAACGATAAAAAATGGGCAGCAGGCAAGGATGAATTCCTGACTGCTTTTATGTACAAACCGGAGAGTAAAAATGTTTGAGTTAATGGATAGTCACAGCGAAGAAGCAGTAATAAAGGTTATTGGTGTTGGCGGTGGTGGTGGTAATGCTATTGAACACATGGTGGCACAAAATATTGAAGGTGTAGAATTTATCGCCATTAATACTGATGCTCAGGTGCTCCGCAGTTCTTCCGCGAACGTCACGCTGCAAATTGGTTCTGGTGTAACCAAAGGTTTAGGTGCAGGTGCTAATCCTAATATTGGTCGTCAAGCTGCAGAAGAAGACAGAGAAACCATACGTCAGGCGCTCGAAGGCGCAGATATGGTATTTATTACAGCGGGTATGGGCGGAGGTACAGGTACGGGTGCTGCACCCGAGGTGGCCAAAATAGCTAAAGAGTTAGGTATTTTAACCGTGGCCGTCGTGACAAAACCTTTCCCGTTTGAAGGAAGAAAACGCACAGATTTTGCTGAGCAAGGTATCGAAGAGTTATCTAAATACGTTGATTCACTGATCACAATCCCAAATGAAAAATTACTAAAAGTGATGGGTAAGGGGACCCCATTGTTACAAGCTTTTAGTGCCGCAAACGATATTTTAAGTGGTGCGGTACAAGGTATTGCAGAACTTATTACACGACCTGGTTTGATTAACGTCGATTTTGCTGATGTAAGAACCGTTATGTCAGAAATGGGTACCGCGATGATGGGACATGGTAGCGCAACGGGTGAAGACAGAGCAGAAGAAGCTTCAGAAAGTGCCATTGCTTGTCCGCTCTTAGAAGATATCGATTTATCTGGTGCTAGGGGTATTCTGGTCAATATTACTGCTGGTCCTGACTTCTCAATTCATGAGTTCGAAACTGTTGGTAATGCCGTTAAAGCTTTTGCATCTGAAAACGCAACTGTGGTAGTGGGTACTGTAATCGACATGGAAATGAGCGATGAATTGCGTGTTACTGTTGTTGCGACTGGTATTGGCGCTGAAAAGAAACCAGATATTTCCTTGGTATCAAATAGAGCAAACAAGGTCATTGCTGATAGTAATGAGTTTAAATTGCAGGCTAATGGTTCACACATGATGCCGAGTGCTAGTACGATGCCAGAAGCAGCAAAAACGGTTGTGAACGAAGAAAAAGCGGAGCAAGGTAATGACTTGGAATATTTGGATATTCCAGCATTTTTGCGTAAACAGGCAGATTAGTTATAAAAGTGAATTATTTAGTAAAAAACCTGTCTGATCCTGTGGTTAGTGAGAAACGAAGTATTAAATGTGACAGTTTTTTGACAAAGCTAGGTATATTTAATATTATTCTCGCCGCTTTTTATTTCACAAAGCTATAGAGCTAAAAGGTTATGATTAAACAACGCACCATTAAACAACCTGTACAAGAGACAGGGATTGGTCTGCATAAAGGTGACAAGGTCACTATGACTCTCCGGCCAGCGCTAGCGAATACGGGTATAGTATTTCGTCGCGTTGATCTTGAACCTTATGCAGATATACCCGCTCGTGCAGATGCTGTAGGCGATACCATGCTGTGTACATGTATTAGTAACGCCGATGGTGCAAAGATTTCAACAGTTGAACATTTAGCCTCTGCTCTGGCTGGATTAGGTATAGACAACATCATTGTAGAGGTTGACAGTGACGAGCTTCCCATCATGGATGGTAGTGCGAGTCCGTTTGTCTTTTTGCTGCAATCAGCAGGTATTCAAGAAATTAATGCACCAAAACAATTTATAAAAGTAAATAAAGCTGTCAAAGTCAAAGATGGTGACAAGTGGGCCGAACTTCGGCCACATGATGGTTTTAGGGTCGACTTTAGGATAGATTTTGAACATCCAGTGATCAGTCAAACCCGCCAACATATGGTACTAGACTTTGATTCTTCGTCCTACTTAGATGAAGTAAGTCGTGCTCGCACTTTTGGGTTTATGAAAGATCTTGAATACATGAATTCGCACAATTTAGCACTGGGTGGAAGCATGGAAAATGCTGTAGCGTTAGACGAATATCGTGTGCTTAACCCAGAGGGTTTGCGTTATGCAGATGAGTTTTTAAAACACAAAATTCTCGATGCTATTGGTGACTTGTATTTATGTGGCCACAGTATTATTGGTGAGCTGGTGGCTTATAAAACAGGCCACGGGTTGAACAACAAATTGCTCAACGCATTATTGAAAAGTAAAGAGTGTTGGGAATTTGTGAGCTACGAAACTCCAGAAGATATGCCTATCAGTTTTGCGTCAGCATTATTGACAAACTAATCCTAATTTCATTCAATGTAACTGGGTAACCAATGCCTAGCCAAGCAGTGTTTTGTTTTTTATCAATTATACTTGCAGTAACTCTATGCTATTGTAGTTTAATGTCGACGATTCGGGCTTAATTATCTTATTTTATTAAAGATAATTGTTAGGTGTGACGTTACCAGCATTACGTCAGTTTCGTTATACCTTAAAATGCGATTAGTTTGCATTATCGTGAATTAAGCTAATTGGTATGTTGGATCCATGATAAAAAGGTAGACAATAGTAATGAAGTTAACGTTACTCTTTAAAAGTGATAAAGCACGTTTTGTGCTCAATATTGACAAGCAAAAATTGCTTTTAGCGTTATCTGTGATAAGCATTTTATTCCTTGTTTCTAGTCGCTCTACTCACTCCCCAGAAGAAAATGTTGCTCGGATACAGGAAGCTAGAAAAAGATTAGAGCTTCAGGCTAATGAGGTCACTTTACTTAAAACCTCTACTGGGCAACGTATGACAGGCATAATGCTTAAGCTAGCAGATATGCAAGCCCAGATCCAACGCTTAAATGCTTTAGGTTCGAGGTTGGTAGAACAAGCGAAGCTTAATCCTAACGAGTTTAGTTTTAATCAACTTCCTGGCATGGGTGGTCCAATTGATACTAGTCCTGCTGATATTCAAGTACAAGATAAGCTTTTGTCAAGAATGGCAAGCATGCTTGATAAAATCCAAAATAAAGCCCAAGAACTCACTGCACTTGAATCTATCATGTTAAGTCACCATATCAACCAAGAAAGCAGATTAGAGGGAAGGCCCATTTCTTCAGGTTGGTTATCTTCTTATTACGGTATACGCAAAGACCCCTTTAGTGGTTTGCCCGCTATGCACAAGGGGCTTGATTTTGCTGGAAAAGAAGGTGAGCCCGTATTGGCTACCGGTGCAGGTATTATAACTTGGGCTGGATCCCGTTACGGATATGGTGAGTTAGTTGAAATCGACCACGGTGGTGGTTTAGTCACTCGCTACGGTCACAATAAAGAAGTTAATGTTAAAATTGGTGAAGTAGTCACTAAAGGTCAAACTATTGCAGAAATGGGCAACACAGGTCGGTCTACAGGGGCACATGTGCATTATGAAGTCATACGTAGGGGTAAACAGCAGGATCCGGTACCTTACACATACCGAAAACGCTCCTAACAAGCTATAGACATCACCAACATATTAACGACAATCGGCTCTAATGAGCCGATTGTTTTATTTTAGTACAGGGTTTGTACATAAATTGTTTGTAATTTGTGCACAAGTAAAATTTATTAATTATTTAAATTGGAAGCTGTAAATCAATGTTTTCTAGTATTTTCACCAAAATCTTCGGAAGTCGTAACGACCGGACAGTAAAAAAGCTGAGCAAGTCTGTTGACCTTATTAATCAGCTAGAAACTGAATACGAAGCCTTAACTGATGAACAGCTTAAAGACAAAACTAGCGAATTCAGACAACGTTTAGACAAAGAGCAAACCACAGAAGATATTATGGTTGAAGCTTTTGCAGTCGTGCGAGAAGCTAGTAAACGCGTGTTTGGAATGCGTCATTTCGATGTGCAAATGTTAGGTGGTCAAGTATTACATCAAGGTGAAATTGCAGAAATGCGCACCGGCGAGGGTAAAACGTTGACCTCAACCTTGCCTTCATACCTTAATGCGATAACCGGTAAAGGTGTGCATGTTATTACCGTTAACGACTACTTAGCCAGTCGAGATGCGGATTGGAGTAGGGCATTATTTGAATTTCTGGGTCTAACTGTGGGCTGTAATATTCCCGGGATGAACCACGAGCAAAAAAGAGAAGCTTACGCAGCAGACATTACTTACGGAACAAACAACGAGTTTGGTTTTGATTACTTACGAGACAACATGGCGTTTAGCCCAGGAGAACGTGTTCAGAAGTCACTTCACTTTGCAGTGATTGATGAAGTTGATTCGATTCTTATCGATGAAGCTCGTACTCCTCTTATTATCTCTGGGCAAGCTGAAGATAGCTCTGAGTTGTATCGCAAAATTAATGTCATTATCCCTGAACTCACCAAACAAGAAAAAGAAGATGAAGAGGGTGTAGCAGGCGACGGTCATTACACCATTGATGAAAAAGGTAAACAAATCCATTTGACTGAAAATGGTCAGATATTCGTTGAACAAGTTTTGCAGCGTGAAGGTATTTTGCCTGAAGATGAATCCTTGTTTGCTGCTGCTAACATCTCATTATTACATCATGTTAATGCTGCGTTACGAGCACACAAACTCTTTTCTAAAGATGTAGATTACATTGTTAAAAATAACGATATTGTGATTGTTGATGAGCATACTGGACGCACCATGGAAGGACGTCGTTGGTCTGAAGGTCTGCATCAAGCGGTCGAAGCCAAAGAAGGTGTCAACATTCAAAATGAAAACCAGACTTTAGCTTCAATCACGTTCCAGAACTATTTCCGTTTGTACGACAAGCTTTCTGGTATGACAGGTA
Source organism: Paraglaciecola sp. (assembly GCA_034111145.1). Lineage (GTDB taxonomy): Bacteria > Pseudomonadota > Gammaproteobacteria > Enterobacterales > Alteromonadaceae > Paraglaciecola. The sequence goes on along the minus strand of JAWUXU010000060.1, from coordinate 106,426 downwards.
CAGCAGATACTGAAGCGTTCGAATTCCAAAGCATTTATGGTTTAGATACTGTTGTTATTCCCACTAATCAAGCTATGGTGCGTGATGACAAAGCAGATCTGATTTTCTTAACTGCTGAGGAAAAATATGAAGCGATAGTTGAAGATATTAGAGACTGTGTAAAACGCGGACAACCAGCTTTAGTCGGTACAGTATCAATAGAAAATTCTGAATTGATTTCGAATATTTTGAAAAAAGAAAAAATCACCCATAAGGTTCTGAACGCTAAGTTTCACGAACAAGAAGCAGATATTGTTGCACAAGCGGGTAAACCCGGTGCCATTACTATTGCAACTAACATGGCAGGCCGTGGTACGGATATTGTTTTAGGCGGTAATTGGCAGGCTGAGATTGACAAAATTCATGATCCTAAGCCAAGTAAAATTGAAAAAATTAAAGAGGATTGGAAAGTAGCTCATGATGCCGTATTAGCTTCTGGTGGTTTGCATATTATAGGCACCGAGAGACATGAATCACGTCGAATCGATAATCAGTTACGTGGTCGTTCGGGTCGACAAGGTGATGCCGGGTCTTCGCGCTTTTACTTATCTTTAGATGATGCACTAATGCGTATATTTGCCTCGGAAAAAATGGGTAATATGATGAAACGTTTAGGCATGGAGCGTGGTGAAGCGATTGAACATCCCTGGGTAACACGTGCCATTGAAAACGCTCAACGCAAAGTTGAAGGTCGTAACTTTGATATGCGTAAACAGCTGCTTGAGTATGATGATGTTGCTAATGATCAGCGTAAAGTTATTTACGAACAGCGAAATGAACTGTTAGACGAAGGCGAAATCAGCGAAACGATTGAGGTCATTCGTAAAGATGTCGTTAACGGTATTCTTGATCAATATATTCCTCCACAATCCTTAGAAGAAATGTGGGATGTTGCAGGCTTAGAAGAGCGCTTTAAAGCTGAGTTTTTGACCGATATGCCCTTACAAAAATGGCTGGATGAAGACGATAAGTTATATGAAGAAAAACTTCGTGAGCGAGTAATGGACGAAGTTGACGCCGCATACAAAAAGAAAGAAGAAGTTGTTGGCCCACAAGTTATCAGGCAATTCGAGAAAGCTGTGATGCTGCAAAACCTCGATAGCCATTGGAAAGAACATCTGGCTGCTATGGACCATTTACGCCAAGGTATTCATTTACGTGGTTATGCACAGAAAAATCCTAAACAAGAATACAAACGTGAGTCCTTTGAGCTGTTTACTGAGATGTTAGAGGCGCTTAAAGTTGAAGTTGTGACTATCCTAAGCAAAGTACAAGTCAAAGCCCAAGAGGACGTTGAAGCGGTAGAGGAACAAAGACGTCAAGCAGATGATGTGCCAAAGAATTTTGAGCATGAGTCTTCAAGCGAACTGGCATCAAGTGAACCAGAACCTGCTCGTCCGACAGTCGCTACACGTCAAGGTCCTAAGGTGGGTAGAAATGATGCTTGTCCTTGTGGTTCGGGTAAAAAGTACAAGCAGTGCCATGGTAAATTGACTTAATCAAATCAATAAAATTTAAGTCTTAAAAAGTCGGACATCTGTCCGACTTTTTGTATCTGCTTTAAAACTGGATTATCTGAGGAGTAGCAATGAAAATTGTCGAAGTGGCGGTAGGCGTTATCAAAAGAGATAACAAAATATACATCAGTAAACGTGCTGACGACTTACATCAAGGCGGTAAGTGGGAGTTCCCTGGTGGCAAACGTGAAGCTAATGAAACAATTGAACAAACCTTGGTCCGAGAATTGTCAGAAGAAATTGGTATACAGGTAACTAAACAAAGCCACTTTATGCTAATTGAACACGACTACGGTGACAAAAAAGTACGTTTAGATGTGCGTTTAGTAGAGGATTTTGAGGGAGAGGCAAGCCATCAAGAAGGCCAACAAAGCCAATGGGTGGAGATTAGTGAGTTAAACCAGTTTATTTTCCCAGAAGCGAATAAAGTGATTATTGATAAACTTATAAGTTTATAAAATCTGACGATTAAGCAGAGCTTCTTAAGAATACTTTCGTAGAAGCCATTATGTTGATTAACTGCGTCAAAACTTGTAATGACAAGGTGTAGTGAATAAACGTGAGCATAATCTTATGGATACAGCACAATGTAGTTTCCGCTATTTTCAGTGGCCTGATATAAGGCCTTATCAGTCTGAAATATAAGTCAAGAACATTAATGCCATAGCTTGGGGAGCTTATTTTGAAACTCAATGACTTTTCACAGTCAGCTTTCATAAGTTTAAAGTGTACGGCCAGTTTACAAACAGGTTTATAGTATTGACATCAGTATCTTAGAAAACTAACAGGGCAGGATACTAGTATTAGAGCATCTGAAATTGGCAAATACCTAGTATAAATAAAAAGCGAGGCAGTGTTTGCGAAAAGGTGAACATAAATAATACCTGCCTGTGTAATTATAAGTAAAATAGGAGCATAACGCTTACTGTGAATTATATTTTATGCCTAAAAAAGTACTTATATTTACCAAACGTGTATTGCCTCTTTCCAACACTTTTGTGGCTGCCCAAGGAAATAATTTACCTAGTTATACACCCATTTATTTTGGGTTGCGAAGTAACAAAAAAGGGATTGATTTAATTGATGGGCAGCTTACTTGTGTCCAAGAAAAGCACGAAACATTCCCATTGATATCAAGGTTAATGCTTGATGGCGTCAGGTATTTAACACCTACTTGGAAAAGTGCCCTTAGTGATTTATCAGCCAACCTCATTCATGCCCATTTTGGTAAAGGTGGTTATTATTGCATGCCAATTTCACAGAGTTTGAACTTACCTCTGATTACTACTTTTCATGGTTCTGATATCACTCAAAAAGACAAGTTTTCATATAATAAAAAGCACAGAAAGATAGCTTTCCAACAATCATCAAACATAATTGCTGTTTCTAAGTTTATTGAAAATAAGCTAATAGAAGGTGGTTGTCCGCCAGAAAAAATAATTCAGCATTACATCGGCATTGATACCCAATATTTCTCAGCTACAGGCAACAAATGTGAGCAACCTACTGTTTTGTTTGTAGGCAGATTAATAGAACAAAAGGGTTGCCAGTATTTAATTAAAGCCATGAAAACCGTTCAAAAAAAATTGCCTGAAGCAAAATTAGTCATCGCTGGCGATGGAAACTATCAAGACAAATTACGCGCTTTAGCAGCTGATATGAAAAACGTCAGCTTTGTAGGTGCGCAAAATAGAGCCCAAGTAAAAGAGTTGATGTCTTCAGCTTGGTTAACTTGCCTACCCAGTATAAAAATGGCAAGAGGTAATGAAGAGGGAATGCCAACAGTCTGCATGGAATCACAAGCAATGGGTACACCTGTTGTCGCTTTCGATACTGGTGGGGTAAGCGAGGGAGTTGAGCGTGATATTACAGGGTTATTGTCGCCAGAGAAAAATGTAGAGCAGTTAGCAGAAAACCTGCTGACCCTATTAACGTCAAACTTATTAAGGGAAAAATTTGCTAGTGCGGGTATTATGCGCACTCATACACTCTTTAACATTAAATTGCAGTGCCAGATTTTAGAGAATATTTATACAAAATTATGTTGAGCCATTATCGCAACATTAAAGACGTTTTAAATCTCAATTAAACCCATATGTTGTTTGTTATTCCGTCAGTTACATCCACTGTAATTACGGTTATCAAACATAACTAACGTTATCACCTCTTTATTTTTGACTTAAGCGAATTTTACTTCGCGCTGCAGACAGTTTGGAGTTTTCAGCATAACGCCCTTTAGAGACATGATGAATATGAAAAACGCCATCTATCTTTTTAGGTTCGCCATCAGTGCCTAACAACCAACGAAAAGCGGTATCTTCATAGGTTTTGCGCCAACGTTCAGATTCAGTTTGAAACATAGATAGCTTTTCACAATAACCAAGGGCACGTGCAACGTCACCATGAACAATTTGGAATGGACCGCGTGCTTTATCACGGGATTTACCACGCTCATACAAACTAAAATTTTCTGTTTCAATATCGATAACTTGTGGTTCTGCATCGTTTATTAATAATGGATCGTTATCTTCTAACATCTCGGTAATTTTTTCTTCTTCAGGGAAGAATAACAAGCCCTTTTCGCCTTGTAAGCTATCGGCCAGGGAATCTAAACAGTTTTCGTGAAAGATAATGTCGCAATCAGTAAACCAGATCCAATCAGCTTTTGTTGACCGCGCGGCCATATTACGGCCAATGCCGCGTCTAAAGAGTTTTCCCTTAGAAAGCGGATGGAAGTTCCAGGTGATATTCGGGATAGTTATTTGGCTAAAAAAATCTAATGTTACTTTTGTTTTAGTATCTTCTGCAGCATAAAAAACGGTGACGGTTAAATTTAACTTTGTTGGGGGATAGTTTACAAATGAACTTAATTGATAGGTTAGCATGTTGGCATAACCCCAACAGTGACTAACAATCTCCAAATCAAACATACCTTTTACTGCTTTACGGTCTGTTTCAGTAGGTATTTTGTCGCGCAACAATGACTGCGGTAAAATACGTCCAAGTACTAAGCGATATGCCTGTATGGCAAAACTATTAAAGCGACTTGGTGGAAATGTTTTTGTTATTATCATGATGAATAAGCAAGCCCAAAAAAGAAAGTCATATTTTTCCAAATGATACCATATCCCTTAGTACCGCTACTAATTCTACTAGGCGTTAGCGAAAGGATTATTATAATAATTATGAGTAACATTGCCCTGGTTTTTATAAAATGCTTTCAAGACCCGCTTGTAAATTTCGGTAGGGTTCTAATAAAATAAGATTAACACAGAGCTGTAATCTTATTTTAGTGAAGGAAGATCCAGATTGGTTGATTTTACTTGTCGATTAGCAACAACAACTGATATTGCCGAGATAGAGGAACTGATGCGGGTCTCGATCCAGGAGAACATGAAGTCATTTCTTTCTCCGGCGGAGATTGAAGCGGCTAAGGAAACCATGGGTATTGACCTGACCTTGATTCAAGACGAGACCTATTTTGTTATCGAGGCTGTGCAGCAAGACCATATGATTCTAGTGGGTTGTGGCGGTTGGGGAAAACGAAAAACTCTTTATGGTGGTGTTCACACCTTAGGGCGTGATGATTCCTATAGCGATCCTGTGGTTGATGCTGCCCGAGTTCGAGCAATGTATACTCACCCGTTATGGGTTCGCTGTGGGATCGGAACACTTTTGCTTGAACTGAGTGAAACAGCCGCCCGAGCCGCCGGATTTAAAACAATTGAACTTGGCGCCACAATACCGGGAGAACCATTTTATCTTGCTCGAAAGTACAACGAAGTTGACCGAAATACACATATGGCTGGCGACGGCTCCAAAAGTATTGTGATCAAGATGCGAAAGACTTTGTAGCAAAGACACCGCAGCAAAGACGTTGTAAAAGGCCTCAACTAGTCTCTACTATTTCATACACATAAGAAGAATTTAGGGGCAACCTGCGCTGGGCGACGCTACTTTAGTCACCTCAATTTTGCCGGTTCTAGTTGCACTAGCAATCTTTGCATGGGAGCTCTGTGCTGTCAGCATAAATAAAGTTTTACTATCATTCCCACCCAACATACAGGCATAACAATTTTGACTGGTCTTCACTATCTCTAACACCTCACCACCTTGAGCAAGAAGAATACACTCGTTACTTGCTGCATTTGCGATCCATATATTACCGTCGGCGTTAATGCATATTCCGTCGGGTACACGAGTGCCAGTACTTGCCCACAGTCTTCTATTTTTCAGTGCCCCCTTTTCAACAATATCGAATGCGGTTAAACACCGGCCAAAAGTTTCGGCAACGATGAATGTTTTGCCATCGGGTGTAATAACTGAGCCATTGGGGAAACTCATGCCACCGCTCGCGACACTTATGTCTCCTTGCGGTGTCACTTGCACGATATTGGCTTTAGGGTGATTAGCCATCACTCCTTCTACGCCACGTTCTTGCATTTCTTTGTCAAGGTTAAAACCAAAGTTACCAACATAGGCATTACCTTGCTTATCAACCACCATATCGTTGCATCGATGCTCTGAGTACTCAGATAAATCAGCGTGTAAAACCAAAGCATTTTTTTCAAGGCGTTTTAAGGTAAGCGACTCCATGCACACTACCAACAAACGTCCATCTGGCAGCCAACCTAGGCCCGAGGGTTGTTCATCCAATTGTAATTCCAATCTAACGTTGCCTTGTAGGTCAACCGATTTGACCGCTTTGTCGTAAAAATCGCTATACCAGAGGCGGCCAAGGTGCCAACGTGGGCCTTCGCCAAAATAAAGTCCGTCGATTAAGGTAGTTGATTGTGTCATTGAAGCTCTTATTGTTGTTGTTCTGTGTAGAGAATAAACGATGTATTTATTCTCTTCAACAAGCATCTATTTTGTAGATTTTAAGGAAGTGTAACTAATTAAGGGAACATTTTGATAGCTAAAACCAATCAGGTTGCCTAATAGCTTTTAAAGGCTATAAAGTAATGTTTGTCATTCATTCGGATATCATGTTGGGCAGCATATTTCTAAAGTAACTGATAATTTTATAGATGAACTGATATTTGATTACGGGAAATCCGCTGGATATCGCCTTATATAGTGCAACAGTTTTACTTGGTGATGACACCACTAACTGTGGCCTTATTGAAAATTTCACCATCCTCAAAACCTAATTTGAGGATGATGTATTTTTATCGAATTGACTTTATCGCTTAACGATCAACTTACCGTTATTACCGCCTGTTAATAGTAAGTTCAGGCCATCGATAGACGACTCTAGTCCATTCAATATGTGATCGCGGTGTTTGATTTTACCTTGCATAACGTAAGGTGTAAGTTTGCCAATTAGCTCCGGTAGTTGACCAAAATGGTCGGGCATTGCACAACCTTGAGTAGTGATGCGTTTTTTGATGATAAGGATCCAATTTGGTCCTGTACTTGGTGTTTCAGCGTCATAATCAGAAATCATGCCGCACACTATTGCTCTGCCATGGGCATTCATATGATCAATGACATGTTGTTGAATTGGACCACCGGTATTCTCAAAGTAAATATTCACCCCTTTAGGTGCAAACTCAGTTAACTTAGCGCCAATATCATCAGTTTTGTAATTAATCTCGCCATCAAAACCTAAGTCATTGACTATCCAGCCGCACTTTTCAGTTGAGCCCACTACGCCAGTTACGTTAAGACCTTCTGCTTTGGCTAGTTGGCCCACTATTGTTTCTAGAAATCCAGAATTTAATTTGACATTTATTCAACGAACTAAGATCTTAGATAATCTACTTACTTAACCCTTAGATTAATGCATGTGCCTTCTAAAACCGCTATTTTTAAAATTATTGCTTCTTTAGTCATCCTCGTTGTGATGGGTTTTTTTATGTTGTTTCCGGCTCAATTAGACAAACAAACCAATCTCGTACATGATTCAACTTTGCCTTTAATATCTGAGCAAGCTAAAACTTTACACGGGCATTGCCCCTCATCACGAAATATCTCTGATGATTTAATGGAACAGATTGCCTCTAAAGGCGGCTTGATTGCTTTGGGTTATTGGGACGGTGCAGTGTGCGAGCCTAATGTGAACGAGATTGCTAAAGCGATTAAGTATGGTGTTAAATTAGTCGGCAGCCAACATATTGCCCTAGGCTCAGATTATGACGGCGCGGTGAGTGTTCCTTTTGATACGTCTGAGTTAATTTATTTAACTCAAGCTCTGTTAGATTTAGATCTGACCGAACAACAAATTCGGCAAGTGATGGGTGGCAATATGTTACGTTATTTGCAAGTACACTTGCCAGATTGAATCTCTTATATATTATGCAATCAATTGATTTTTATGCGTAAACTAATAATTTTTAACTAAGGATAAAAGCGTTGATGGAATATTATCAGCTCAACCAAGCCAATCTTGTTAATTATATAAAGTCACTGCCCGAAGCTCAGATGAGCTTTTCGTCTTTTGATGATTTAAAGGTGCAAGAAATTAACGATGGCAATATGAATTACGCCTTCGTCGTAACTAACAATCAAGACACCAATCAATCTGTATTTGTTAAGCAAGCTCCACCCTATATCAAAGTGTTAGGTGAAGATTGGCCATTGACCCGTCAGCGGATGACAGCGGAAATTGATGCCTTAAGTTATCAATCTAAAGTATGTCCTGAAATGGTGCCACAGGTGTATTACCAATCTGAAATATTATCTGTACTTATCATGCAAAATCTCAAAAAACATACAATTTTGCGAACAGAGCTAATACAAGGAAGATATTTACCCAGATTAGCAGAAGACTTATCTACTTTTCTTGCCGAGACATTATTTTATTCCTCTGACTTTGCTTTATCATCAGCAGATAAAAAAGCAATGGTCGACAAAAGTAGTAATCAGGATATGTGCAAAATCACCGAGGACTTTGTTTTTACTTATCCTTTTGAGCATCATGAAATGAATGCTTACAATCCTGCCCTGTCGCAGTCAGTTATCGACTCGATTCAAAAAAATCCGAATATTCGAGCACATGTTGCACACATGAAGTATATGTTCATGAACAAACCACAAGCCTTACTACATGGGGATCTGCACACCAGTTCAGTCATGGTAAACGAGCAACAAACCTTTGTGATTGACCCGGAATTTTCTTTTGCAGGCCCTATGGGATTTGATATTGGCGCACTGATAGCCAATTTATACTTAAGCTACTTGTCACATGCACATAAGTCATCTGCTCAGTCTGTCGATTACAGTCAATGGGTATTGGAGACTATTGATGACCTTTGGTATAAATTTGAAGCTAAATTTTTAACTTTGTGGGCAGAACATGAGTTGTTTTCACAACATGCATTTATGGGTAAAGATTTATCAGGCGACAGTCATCAAACTTTTAGAAATATATTTTTACAGCAAGTGTTTAGCGATACCTTAGGTTTTGCAGCATGTGAAATGATACGTAGAATTTTAGGTGTCGCAAGAGTGGCTGATTTTATGCAGTTTGAAGATCAAAAGCTTAGAGCAAAGCTAGAAACTCAAGCCCTTAAAATAGCCACAAAAATGTTGCTTAACCGCCAATCTTATACAAACATTGCTGACGTGAATAAATTGGCAGAGGAAGCCAGCTTCTCTTAGAAATAAGCCCAAAGACATTATTTCACCGCAAAGGAAAAGCAGGACACAAAGAAAAGAACGAATATTAGTCTTTCTTCCTCTGTGTTCTGTGTGCGATTTAACCCAGAGTCATCTGTAGATCATCGCTTTTATTTTCGTTTTACAGCATCATTATTTCGTCATCTTTTAAGTGACTCACAATAGGGCTGTTTTCGGCATCTGCAAACGCAGCATCTAGAAGCGACGCTCTATACGCAACAGATGAACGGAAGTTGGGGTGAGTAAATATATAAGTCTGTCCAGACTGGAGCGCTTCTACCACACGTTTGGCTAACACTGATGTGGGAATACCAGATTCAACCAATGCTTTTGCCTTGTTCACAGTTTTTTCTGATTTCACTGGAGTGGTGGCTTGTTCCTTGACAACTTTGTATTCAGGTTGAAGGTTACGCAATGACTCATGGATACGCGTTTGAACAAAAGCAGGACACAGAGCTGACACCGCAATGTTGTGCTTTTTTAATTCAACAGCCCAACTTTCTGACATGGAAACCACCGCGGCTTTTGACGCGGCATAAGCACCAGAAAAGGGCACGCCATTCATGCCAGCCATGGAAGCTACGTTTATGATCCATCCACCTTGTCCATGGCGTTTCATCGAAGGGGCCGTGGCCTGAGTACCATTCACCACTCCCATCACGTTGACGTCTAATACCCATTTCCAGGTTTCAATTTTGGTTTTATCTACTGATCCAGGAATACCACCTACACCAGCATTGTTGACCAGCATATGTATGTTGCCAAATTTTTCTTCTGCAGCAGTAACAGTGGCTTCCCACTGTTCGTAGTTGGTTACGTCGAGTGGGCAAGCTAGCACTTGGATGTTAGCGTTTCGTAATGTCTGCTCTGCCACTGCGAGCTCCTTTTGATCGATATCAGCAATGACTATATTCATACCTAATTGCCCAAATTCTTCGGCAAGAGCAAAGCCAATGCCTCCCGCGCCACCAGATATAATAGCTGTTTTGTCTGCAAATTCGTTCGACATAATGATATTCCTCGATAATGATGAGTTTTTATTTTATAAATATATGTGGATATTAGGTGTAGGTTAAGTTCAAAAATACTTTATTTAGCGAATTGGGACGGCTTCATAGGATGAATAAGGAAAAAAGAAAGCTAAGGGCCTAAAGCTAAGGAGCTCGAAAGAAAAAATATTGAACTACATTATTCACTACATAAAAGCATGGCTGTGTTGATATCACGGGAGTGTCCATACATGTTTTACTGAATTGCAATAATGCCAAGAAGTGTCAGTCTGAAGTCCTACACGATTTCTAAACGCAGGTATCAACTATTAAATTGATTATCGGCAATATTGCTAATTAACATTGACCTTATTATTCTGCGATTGTTAATGACTGAGTTGTGATGAACCAATTTAAATATTATGTCTCTATAATACGAAAGTATATTAATCAAGGACCTTGACTGTTGCTCACTCAATAACTTTTGAGCCGGACAACAATCCAGAACCTCTTGGGGAAATTGGAGCTCATGATATTAACGATATAACAGCGTGTGCTCACATCATGAATATCCCTGATTTTGATGACACAAATCCCGATTGTTTAAAACCCAAGAATATATTACCTTTTCGTCATAAGTTGCTTTTTACTCTACTATGCTCAATTATTTTGCATATGCTGGCTTTTTACCTCATAAACTTAGGTGTTCAAAAACAGGCCTTTAAAAAAGATGTTGTCGATCACATTATTGTACAAGCAAAATTGTATACACCACCTTTGCTAATGCTAACCAGTCAACAAGTGCAGCTCGAAGCTGTTGAGTCAGAAACAAAAGCTGTATCCGAGGTAGAAGGGCCTAATGTACTTGAAGAAAAGAAAGATACGATTAAGATACATAAGATTAAAGACCCTAAAGAGGTACTGCCAAAAAATACCCAAGCAACCCCCACCTATTATAAAGCTCCCGACATCCCAACATTAGAAATACCAGCACCACCAATTAAATCAATATTCGATAGTCGAGTGAATATACATGTAAGGCGCTTAGATCAGGGTAAACGAAATAGTATGTCCCGCCAAGAATTCAAAGAATATCACTACAACAAAACACACCCTGAAATAAAAGGGGCTCCTAAGAACATGCTTACCGCAGAAGAACAACTGCGAAAGTCTATTGAAAGAGAAGTCGATTGTAAGACTACAAGAGGCAAAGTATTAAACATTATTAGTGGCCTTACCTATGGAACGGGTATCGGAAATGGCCCTATTAAGTGCGGTAAATATAGAGAGATAAAATCATTTATTAAAAAACGCTTAGAAGGGTCTAATTCTTTGCCCCCTTCCTAATAACGCATGGGCGTGAATATTTAAATAAAGCTTATGGACAAGGGAATATGAGGTTGTTAACACATTTGCGATTGGCAATTTAGTGGTGTTTATAATTGTATCTGTTACAGGCTCATATTGTCTTAAAAGTCCTTTGCTCTTCTCTGCGCGCGGCACCCGATGCGCGGCACCCGATGCCCTCTGTGGTGAATCGCTTTTAGTTATTCTATCGTTTCAACACCGCTATCAGTGCCCACTAACACCACATCAGCGCCACGATCAGCGAATAAACCATTAGTGACTACACCAACTATGGCATTTAGCTGTTTTTCCAGTTCTACTGGGTTTAGAATTTTTAAATTATATACATCTAAAATTACATTGCCGTTGTCAGTTACGACTCCTTCACGATAGGCGGGGTCGCCTCCTAGTTTAACAATTTCTCTGGCCACGTAAGAACGTGCCATGGTTATCACTTCAACTGGGAGTGGAAATTGACCTAAGATTGGCACCTGCTTTGTGTCATCAATAATGCAAATAAACTTATCAGCCACAGCGGCAACAATTTTCTCTCTGGTGAGAGCCGCACCACCGCCTTTTATCATATGTTTGTGTTCGGTTATTTCATCTGCACCATCTACATATATATCAAATTTGTCTACCGAATTAAGATTGAACACTTCAATGCCCATGTTTTCCAAGCGCAGAGTTGACGCTTCTGAGCTTGACACTGCACCTTGAATTTTATGTTTTACATCAGCCAATGCATCAATAAAATAATTAACCGTTGAACCGGTGCCAACACCAACAATAGCCCCATCTTTTATATACTTTATCGCTGCTTGAGCTGCGGCTTTCTTTTTGTCATCTTGTGTCATATGTTTAAGGCCCTAATCTTTAAAACGCTTCGGTGATTAGAGTGTAACTCAAGCACCACTTTAACTTATATTAAAAAAGTGATCTGGTGTGGCAATGCCATCTAATGGAATATCCCAGCTATCGGTCAGTAATATATCAGTCTGTTGGCAGGCATGTGCCAATCCAATAAGTTGGATTGGCAGTGAATCACGACGAATTGGGGCTAAGGTTCTATCATAATACCCGCCCCCCATGCCTAATCTATTACCCATAACATCAAAGGCAACCAATGGCGTGAGTATCAGTTCAATATTAGCTAGTGTGCAAACGTTTGAACTGGTGACTATGGGCTCTTTGATGCCGTAACAGTTTTTACGGGTGGGTGTATTGGGGTGGTATTCAATAAACAATAGATGCCCTTTACTAAAAGGGTGCAATACAGGCAACAGCACACATTTACCTTGTTGCCAGCAGTAATCAATAATTGACTTTGGGTCAATCTCACCATCATTTGCAATATAACAGGCAATTGTTTTTGCCTGGACAAGTGATGTTGATGCAACACAGGTTTTTAAAACGTTACTTGCTGCTGCGGATTGTTGCTCGCCTGACAATGCTCGACGCTTTTTGCGGAGCTTTGAGCGTATCTTTTGTCTCTGCACTTTGTCTAAATTTATCAATTTATGCACTTGGTAAAAGCGGAATATAGCGATTTAGTACTTGTACAAGCTTCTCTTTTTCCAGAGGCTTACTTAAATATTCATCCCAAATTTTGTCATCTTCTGCAAACTTATGTTGATTAAATGTATCGGCCGATAATGCGAAGATAGGGATATGTGGTTGCACTTGTTTAATTTGTTCAGATGCTTGGCGACCATCAATTCCAGGTAAATGAATATCCATAAAAATAACATCAAAGTGTCTGCTATTGACTATATCTAAAGCATTTTCTCCTGTCTCTGCAATGGTGATAGAAATACCTAAGGATTCAAATGTTGCAAGCATAACTGCTTGATTAATTTTGTTATCTTCTACCAGGAGTATCTTTCTTTTGTGGTTAAAATTGTTTTTAATCGGTGCTGTAATAGGACTTCTCCGTAAAATTTCAGCATCACTTGGTTGTGGTAAAATAACTTTAAAAATACTCCCTGAACCTAGGGTACTTAGCACCTTTATGTTCCCCCCTAAAAGATTAACTAAACCTTGTGTAATCGATAAACCTAAGCCACTTCCCTCGGAACTTTTCGCCTGACCGACTTGCTGAAATTTACCAAATAGTTTTTTTTGGTCTACGGATGAAATTCCTACCCCTTTATCTGCAACCGTGATTACAAGGTTTTCATTGTTAGAGGAAAGTTCAACTTTTACCCACTTTCCGCTATTAGTGAACTTAATTGCGTTGTGGACTAAATTGGTAATAATCTGGCTGATTTTGGCTTGATCAATTACCAAATAAACCGGTAGGTTATCCATGACATGCATGGAAAAAGCGACGTCTTTTTCGTTAGCCGTCATAGCTAACATTCCCTCTAGACCTTTAATGAAATGTCTTAAACAAACCGGTTCGATTTGCACCTGCATCATTCCAGCTTCAATCTTATTTAGATCTATTACTGAGTTTACTACGCTTAGAAGGCGTCTGCCTGAATAGTCAAGGTGACCTAAATATTCAGTAAATTTTGCTGATGCTTTGTGATGTGAAATATCATCTAACATCAGACGACTAAAGCCAATAATTGCATTGAGTGGTGTACGCAATTCGTGACTCATGTTAGATAAAAATTCGGTTTTGTGTTGGTTGGCTTGTTTTAGTTGTTTTATGTTTTTGCGCAATTCCATCTGTGAGATGACAGACCTGCCCAACACTTCTAGTGCTTGACGTTGCTTTTGCGTTAACTTATTTGGTTTATCATCAATTACGCACAATGTGCCAATGGCATATCCGTCGGGGCTGACTAAAACTGTGCCTGCATAAAAACGAATATTAGGTGCTGAGGTAACCAGAGGATTATTAAAAAAACGTTGATCTTGCAGAGTGTCCTCTACCTCAAAAATTTCTCTTTGATGAATGGCATGAGCGCAAAAAGCGATATCTCTTGAGGTTTCTTCTGCATCTAAACCTACTCTAGATTTAAACCATTGCCTGTCAGGATCGATTAGGCTAATTAAGGTAATAGGTGTGTTACAAATTTGAGCGGCGAGCTGAGTTAAGTCGTCGAAGGTTTTTTCTGCTTCAGTGTCTAATATATCATAGTCGTAAAGGGCCTTTAAACGGACGGCTTCATCGATTGTTGGAGGAGCAATTTTCATTTATACATTCAATTGGTCTCACATGACAGTGGACTGTAGCACAATTAACCTTCACTAAACTGAATTAGCGGTCGTAAGTATTCAAATACAATTGAGTTAAACGAGCGTTGTCAACTTTGGTCGCCACATTGATTGTTTGCGCATTTAGCCAATCCGGGCTGGTAGTGGTGTTAGGTAGCGCAACCGAAGTTTGCCCAATGTTTAGTGGATCGGTAGATACTCTTCCATGGCCAGTTTGTAATTCGAACAAACTAGGTTCAACCAAATGTGCCAGAGGCATTGCATCGTGGAAAAAACACACTTCTTGGTCTCTATTTTGTGAATAAAACTTTACATAAAACTGCGCTGCATCGTGCACAAAACCGCCTAATTTAGGGTTGTTTTGTTTAAGTTGCGTTAAGAAACTTGGAGTAAATGGGCAAGAGTTGGTGACATCTAAACCAAACATGTTTAGCTCCCAAGACGCACCAAATACAATTTCAGCTGCAAATGCATCGTTCCAAATATTGGCTTCTGCTACAGGTGTAACGTTACCAGCTACAAATGCTGCGCCACCCATAATAGAGACTGCTTTGACCAACTTAGGCAGTTCTGGCTCAAGACGCAATGCTAAAGCTAAATTGCCTAATGGGCCAATGGCAACAATCGTGATTTCGCCAGGGTATTTACGTGCCATATCGACAATAAACTGTGCCGAACTACGTGGGTCTAACTTACCCTTAGCTACGGGGAAATTGATATTACCAAAGCCATCATCGCCATGCACAAAATGGGCATACCCCGACTCTTTGCCAACCCAAGGCATTCCTACACCTTTACACACTGGAATATCTTTATCTGCTAAGGCGCACAAGGTAATCGCGTTTTTGGCTGCCATATCAACAGGTACGTTGCCATAAACAGTCGTCAGCCCTAAGACGTCTATTTCAGGGTGCTGAAAGGCAAAGAAAATTGCCATCGCATCATCAATACCTGGATCGGTATCTAGTATAATTTTGTGGCTCATTTATTGTCTCCCTGAATAGTTATTGCTTAGCAAGAAAACGATTCACGTCTTCCCGGTTAGGTATAGATTGTGCTGCACCCACTTGCATAACGGCTAGAGCAGAGGCGGCACAAGCGCGAATTAATGCGGTTTTTGAATCGGTATGGTTACTGTAAGCAGATAAAAAATAGCCGATAAATGTATCGCCTGCTGCTGTTGTATCTATTGCGTCGACTTCAAAAGCAGGCACATCGATGGTTTTGTCTTTTTTAAGCATACGCACGCCAGCTTTGCCCAGAGTAATCAGTACTTCTGCATGTGGCCAATCTTGACGAAAGTAATTTTCTATTTTGTCTAAATCTTGGCATCCCGAGATTTCCCCTGCTTCGACTTCGTTGACAATTAATAAATCGATACATTCGTGTGGCAGATGTTTGACTGACTCAGTCATAGGAGCAGGATTAAAGGCTACGCGTAAGCCTTTTTCTTTAGCTTGTAAAAGCACTTGGTCAATGCCATTGGTTTCATTTTGGGTCAATACCCAATCGGCAGGTTTAACGTTATCTAATGCATACATGATGTCTTTAGATGTTATTTCATGATTAGCACCACCAAACAACACAATGGCATTTTCAGCTGAAGGGGTGACTTGAATAATGGCATGACCAGAGGCAGTTTCAGTGCAAGATACGTGTTTACAATCAATGCCATCACGGATCATTGTTTGTTTGAAAGATGCATCAGCCTCATTGACTTTACCAACATGGCGCACTTCAGAACCTGCCCTGGCTAAGGCGATAGACTGATTCGCTCCCTTTCCACCCAATAAGCGCTGGTAATTACTGGATGCGATGGTTTCACCAGGTTGGACAAAATGCTCTACTTGATAGACATGGTCGATGTTGATTGAACCAAAATTGATAACGGCCATAATGGGCGACTGTGCCTCTTGTTTTAAAGTTTTGGGGTGGAATTAATTATCTTTTAATTAAAAAGTAGACCATTTGGTCTGCTACCAATTGTATTGAATTTTCTTCCAGCGGTAAATTGTCTAAGCAAAAAAATGTGTTAATTTATGCATAAACCCTGTTTGGGAGATATAGGGAGAGGTATCGGTTAAAAACAATCTTACAGATACGGTAGCGCCATGACCCCATGGCCACCATACTGCCATTAATTTTGGGTGGCGCTCGATATCGGTACTGAATAGTTTTTGTTGTTTAATAAGTTTAGAAAATCTTCCAGCAAAATGTTTGACTTCGCCAGGGGCTTTTTTGATTGTTTTGGGATCCCATGTCATAGGTAAAAACTGTTGTAAAGTCGACAGAACTTCAGCTTGTTTATCTACAGAGAACTCGGTCAACATCACTTTATGAAAATCGTCATACTGCCATTTTACTACACAGGACAAAGCTTCTATTATATCTTTACCGTAAGTTTGTATTTGTTCTTCTTGACTCATATGACTAGTGCTCTAAATCCATTATTCATAATTTGGACGCCTCCCAAAATGCCGCTGTTCAGTATAAGCCCGTGAACCGAAAGTTCAGGGCGGAAGTATCATCACTACCTTAGGCTTCTCGATACGAGCCAAGCTTGCACAATAGTAGTGGAATCAACTTCCTAGTTAAAAAGCATCGGCCAGGGACATAACTAAACTGGCAAACATCCCAGGAGACATAGAAAGCTACTTGCTGCAATACCCACAAATAACAAGTATTACATCAGACGTGGCTATTATAATCTGTAAGCAGACAGATATACTAGCCCTATCTTACCCGTTAACATGTATTTGCCTTCCTTAGAGTGGTAGGATTCTGTTGTTTAACGATTGAGAGAGCACTGTGAATACGTCAACCAACCTTTTTGATACCTTAACTGCGTTACTTGAACGTAACAATATTTTAACTACGGCTGCTGAAATTCAAGGCATGTTTTGTGGCATGTTAGGGGGAGGTATGCCATTAGAATGCCAAGATTGGTTAGAGCCATTGGCTGATTTTATTAATCAGGGTGAATCTTTTTCTAAAGAAGTAGATGAAGAATTTAAACGTCTTTTTCAGATAACATGCCAAGAGTTAGTTGAAAGTGATTTTGCACTTGTACTTTGTTTGCCCGAGGATTCGGCACCTATCAACGAACGAGGCCAAGCTTTATTGAATTGGGTACAAGGTTTTATGCTTGGATTTGGTTTGCATCAAGATGATTTAACCGGTTGCTCTGACGATGTTAAAGAAGCCTTAGAAGACTTCGCAGAAATCGCCCGAATGGACGATGAAATGAATGAAGATGAAGAGTCGGAGCAAGCATTATTTGAAGTCATGGAATATGTTCGTGTCACCGCAATGTTATGTTTTAACGAGTTAGGTAAGTCACCAGAACAACAGCAAAGTGAACCCAAAACGGTACATTAGACTATTTATTAGACGCTTCATTAAACTTTTTATTAATTAGCGAAACTTCTTCTGTTTTTGTGAAACTATAAAGTGAGTCACACCATTGCCCATAGATAACACCGAGTTTTTAAACCGCCAAAAGCGCCTGTTACAAGAAATGCAGCCCAACAGTATCTGTTTGGTGCCGGCGTCTACTATAGTTACCCGCAGTCGTGATACTGATTACCCTTTTCGACAAGACAGTTATTTCCAATATTTGTGTGGTTTTCCTGAGCCTGATGCTTGGCTAGTGCTGTCTAATCATCCGGACAATTCAAAAGACTTGTGCGTTTTATTCTGCTTAGATAAAGACCCTGCTATGGAGATTTGGCATGGGCGTAGATTTGGTCCAAAACAAGCTAAACAAAAATATGCTGTAAATATGACCTTTGCTATAGACGAATTAGATGAGCAGCTACTAGATTTAGTGAGCGGGCATCAACATTTGTATTTTGCTCAAGGGCATAGTGATGAAGCTGATGCCTTGGTTTTTTCTTTATTACAAGCATTACGTAGTGCCCCAAAACAAAGCAAAAATGCTCCTTCTAGCTTAATTGACGTTCGAGTTATCTTAGATGAAATGCGATTAATTAAGTCTGCCAGTGAAATAGACATGATGCGACAAGCGGCAGCTGTAGCAACCCAAGCCCATATCCGGGCCATGCAGTTTGTTGAAGCTGGTAAAAATGAATATCATCTTGAAGCAGAAATTCATCATGAATTTGCCATGCAAGGCGCTAAGTATCCAGCCTATGGCACTATAGTTGGATCGGGTAATAATGCTTGTATTTTGCATTACACCGAAAATAATCAAGGATTAAATGACGGTGATCTAGTATTAATTGATGCAGGATGTGAATGGCAAGGTTATGCGTCTGATATTACCCGTACCTTTCCCGTTTCTGGGCAGTTTTCAATGCCGCAAAAACAACTTTATCAGCTAGTGCTGGATGCGCAAGTCGCTGCCTTTGAGATGATTAAACCTAATCATACTATTAAGCAGGCCGGCGACGCGGCCATTGCTGTTATCACCCAAGGTTTAATTGACTTAAATATATTGAAGGGTGAATTAGCTGACAACATTGAAAGGCAGACGTTTAGAGAATTTTATATGCACGGGTTAAGTCACTGGCTTGGTTTAGATGTACACGATGTAGGTAATTACAAAATTGATGGTCAAGACAGGCCATTGAAGCCCGGCATGGTGCTAACGGTTGAACCAGGAATTTACATCGCGCCTGATGCAGACGTGCACAATAAATGGCGCGGAATAGGTATTCGTATTGAGGATAATTTATTGATAACTCAAAGTGGCCACGAAAACCTGACTTCAGCTGCACCTAAATCTATCAGCGATGTTGAAGCATTAATGACAAAAAAGAGCGGCTAACAGTATGCATGTATTTGACATTGTCATAGTAGGCGGTGGCACGGTAGGCTTGACTCAAGCACTCGCTTTGAAAAGTAGTGGGCTGTCGGTCGCAGTTGTCGAAAGCCATGTTAGTCAAGCTATGCCCAGTGGCGAACCCCAGTTGCGTGTTAGCGCATTGACTCTGGCCTCGGAGAATGTTTTACATAACCTCGGCGCATGGCAACATCTAGATATCAATAGGCTATGCAGTTATGTAGATATGCAGGTCTGGGATCAAGACAGCTTTGGTAAAATAGCATTTTCTGCAGGGGAAGTTCAAAAAAAGCAACTAGGCCATATTGTCGAGAACCAAGCTATTAGACATAGTCTATGGATACAAGCTCAAGACAGCAGCCATATTGAGCTGCTTTCTCCAAAAAGTATCAAACAGTTGGTCTTTGGTCAGCAAGAATGCTTTATTACCCTAGACGATAGTAGCCAGTTAACTGCCAGACTAGTCATAGGTGCAGATGGCGCTAATTCAGTGGTGAAAAAGCAGGCCAATTTAGCGCAAACATTTTGGGATTATGATCAAAATGCAATAGTAGCGACAGTTAAAACCGTTTTGCCGCACAATCATACCGCTAGGCAGATTTTTACTCCTACCGGTCCCTTGGCTTTTTTGCCTTTATGGAATACACATCATTGTTCGATTGTTTGGTCACAAGATGAACCCAGATCAGCCGAACTATTCAAACTATCAGATACAGAATTTAACAAAGCCTTGACTGCCGCATTTGATGGTACCTTAGGCATGTGTGAGCTAGTCAGTAACAGGCAAAGCTACCCATTGAAAATGCGTTATACGCGCCAGTGGGTGACAAATCGAGTCGCAATTATTGGTGATGCCGCGCATACTATTCATCCCTTGGCTGGTCAGGGAGCAAATTTGGGTATATTAGACGCAGCTGCTCTAGCCGAACAGATTATTAAGCTAGTTAAACAAAATAAGGATTTTGGTTTAGCTAAAAATTTACGACCTTTTGAGCGCTGGCGCAAAACTGAAGCGGTTAAAATGATAGCTGCAATGGAAGGCTTTAAGCGTTTGTTTGCTGGGGATCAAACGATTAAAAAGTTAATCAGAGATACTGGCTTGAGTCTGGCTGATCACTCGCCATTTGCCAAACAAAAAATTATTCAACATGCCATGGGTTTAGAAGGTGAACTACCTGAATTAGCTAAAGTTCGTTCAGATTAGGTATTTATATTTTAAAAGGAATATTCAGTGAATAAAATTTTTATTGTTAGCGCTTGTACCTTAATACTTGTTGCTTGTAGTACCCATCAATCTCCAATTAACGAAAAAGAGTCTCGTCCTGCAGATCCAGGGCAATACTCGGGTATAGAGGGCGCTATTCAAAAGCAAAAAGATCAAGCTTCTCTGGCTAACCAAGCAAACAAGTTTAAGTGTCAAGATGCGCGATTGGATTTGGTCGATGCAGAAGCAGGATGGGATGTTAATCTGATCCGTAGAGTCAAAGTGAGGGTGCAAAAACTTTGTGTGGCTCAGAAGTAGTCAGGCCCTTATATTATGACCCCAGCAGTTAACCGCGTTAAAAAAGCAAAAATTGCATTTACTCTCCATCAATATGAGCATGACATTACTCATTCTTCTTATGGACTAGAAGCTTCAGAAAATTTGGCCGTAGTGCCAGAACGTGTATTTAAAACGTTAGTGGTTAAACTGGATCCAACAGAACTGGTCGTTGCGATCCTGCCCGTCAACTCCATGCTGAGCATGAAAATCATAGCAAAGGCTTGCGGTGCTAGAAAAGCCGAAATGGCTGACAAAATCGAAGTCCAGCGAAGTACTGGATATATAATCGGTGGCGTTAGTCCTCTTGGACAGAAAAAGCCTCTGAAGACTGTGATTGACGTCACAGCTCAGCAGCACACTACCATCTATGTGAGTGGTGGTCGTAGAGGACTAGAAATTGAATTAAATGCGCTAGATTTACAAATTCTGACACTGGCATTATTTGCACCCATCTCACAGTAACTATTTCTAAAGGTTTTAATGAAAATAATCGTTATTACCTTGAATTATCCAGATGCTCATCGGAGCCAAGATATGCCTTTTTTACTTGAAAGTTATACATTAATGTTTATAGTTTAAAGCCTGTTTAAGGAAGATATTCTGTAGTTATGCAAGAATTATTTGGCTATTATTTAAGCTGCTCAAGTTTGACGCTACTATTTTTAGTGGCGTTTTTTATTGGTATGGCAAAAGCCGGTGTACATGGAATATCAATGTTTGCGGTGCCTTTATTAGCCATTATGTTTGGCGGTAAGAGTTCTACGGGCCTTATGTTACCTATGCTGATTATGGCTGATCTGTTTGCAGTCAAATATTACCATAGAGATGCTAATTGGGGATATTTGTTAAAGCTGTTTCCATCAGCAGCAGTTGGGGTATTAGTTGGCACTTGGCTGGGCAGTGTCATTGATGATCAAGTCTTTAGAACAGTCATGAGTATGATTATTTTTGCTAGTTTGGCCATTATGCTGTGGATGGAAAAAGGTAATAAAGGATCTATCCCTGATTACCTTTGGTTTGCAGTATTGATGGGATTGTTAGGTGGGATCACGACTATGATTGGCAATCTTGCGGGGTCGGTGATGGCACTATATTTACTCAGTATGCGCTTACCAAAAAATGAATATATTGGCACAGCCGCGTGGTTTTTTCTGGCCATCAATCTGTTCAAGGTACCTTTTCATATATTCAGTTGGCAAAGCATTGATGTGAATTCTCTTATGCTTAACCTTATCTGTTTACCATTTATTGCTTTAGGTGCTTGGTGTGGTATTTGGCTAGTAAAACGTATTCCAGAAAAATACTATCGCTGGCTGGTGATCGCCATGACAGGTACTGCGTCAATTTTTATGTTGATTTAGGGTATTTTAAACTACAGCTAAAATAGCTTTCGTTCCAGCCACAACAAACTTATAGAGAACACAAATAGCCCCCAAAACCAGCTTTTATTCAGTGACTGCATTGAGGTTTTTTTAAATTGCTTGATGCTTTGTTGTTGTACTATTTTTTGACCGATCATTCTATTTCGCAACTGTTGCCATTCTCGCCAGTCTTGCTCTGTATTGGCGTATAACCATGTATATTCTAATTGTATTTGGTCTTTTTTTATATTGTCTGATCCTGTATTTTCAGACCATGCTAGCTTATGCCAACGCTCATTTGTTAGCCATATTGTGAGACAGCGTTGCTCGGTTTCTAATAAGTCTTGAGTGAGTACTAAGGGGTGCGGGTTTTGGTTATGAGTAGCCACGCCAGAATGGTCAGCACCAAGCAAACACCTTTGTACACTTTGGTTAACCAAAGTTAGAGTATCAGGCTTAGCGTGCACCCAATAGGGTGTCTGTTTGGGTCTAGCTAATCCATATATGACACTCTGCCAATAGTGGCTGTATTGTACGGTCAAACCCGATGTTTGCCAGCCATAAGTTGAGTTAATGAGTGATACCGCTACTTGGCCCAACCCTATTTTGTTATGAGATACCAATATTTGGGCATTATCATTTTGCACTAAGGAAGCACCGCTAACGGACGTTATCGAGGCTCTAACCAATGGCATGGCCTGTTCGATTTTGCTGTGTGGCCAAGTGGGGCGCGCTGAATAATTCGCCACGTCTAAAGGTTGAATATTAATATGCACAAGCCACTCAAGTGATGGTATTGGCCATGCATTGGCTAGTTCATTATCGGTAATAATATATACGCCCAAACCGTTTATAATAGCTGCTTGTAAGGCGGCCATCTCGCGCACTGTCAATGTCAATAAAGCGCGGCCATCTATTAACAACCAATCAAAGTTAACTAATGCCTGTTCAGTAAAAGGCAAGGTTATTTGTTTTAATTCCCCAGCGCTTAGATTGATATCTTGTCGGATATCTTTATTTTGACTTATTTGAGTTAGAACACTTATTTGACTACCAAATTGTGCCGCCCAATTCTTTAATTGCCGAGTTTCAAAAGAGGGGGCTGATTGTTTAATCATTATTCTTAAAGGTGCTGGTTTAGCAACTGAAAACGCAATAGGTTCGTCTGCCAACAAGTTGATTTCGTGTTGTCTGCTTAGTTGTAATCGATAGACCCATTGCCCTGTGCTTTTTGCTGGAAAGCTTAAGGTAAAACGTTCTGAAGCTTTAAGCCTAATGGTCTCGACGATTTGCCCAACAGGATCGAGTAATTTCAATTTATAGATGTTGTCTGCTGAACCAGGATCTCCGGTTCCTTGTAGCTGCCCTTTTATTTCAACAAATTGTCCCACAATCATTTCTCTCGGCCATTGCATGTTGACTAGTCCAATACGTGGCTTGGACGCAGAAAAGGTAACTGAAATATTACGGAATTCTTCGCCCATTAAGAGTTGTAAATCCTTCCATTGCGATAAACTAAGTCCATCTCCAAAGACATGCAGACTATCGAATCTGGCTTGGTGAGATAAAATTTGTGAGGGAACATCAATCTGGGTGGCGGTATCTAATATATTGCCATCAATGTTTGGTTTAAGGGCCTCAGATTTAGCTGCATCACGCATAACAAAAATAAGTTGTTGTGCGTTTATTTGCTCTAACTGCGGAACAGTTGCCCCATTCGTGACGAGATAAACCACCGTAGGCTGGTCACTGATTATCTTTATATCAAAAGCCAAACCAACAACCGTCAGAGCTGCAACAGTATTAGCAGCTAACACTATAGATAGCCTAGATTTTTTGTGTTTTAGTCGTTGGCTGGCAAAGTAGCTAGTGATAACTACGCCAATAATCAATAGCAAAATTAAAATACTTGCAGCGATTGAGTAGTGGGAAAAGAGTCCTAGTGAGAAAGTCACGGCTGCTCCGCCTTTTTTTGCGACTTTTCATGCTCTTGTTGTATACGTTTATACTGTTGTAAAAACGTCTGATACTGTCGCAACATTCCGTTTTGTAACGAATAGGATGTTTGTCTAGTCGCTGGTGCTGCGATAGGTGAGGGCAGTGTTTGCCATAACTTGTCTATCAAGGCGCTGATGCAGTCTTTACAGTTATTTAAGGTAAAAGAATCGGCTTGCTGAATTTTTTCCAATGTGGCGATAAAAGTAATGTCCTTGGGATTTACCGTCAGTTGATCAGAAAAATAGGCTTTAACTTGCCCGATAATTTTTATTTGCTCAAGGCTGTTTATGAGCTCAGGGCTGTTTATTAGCTCAGGGCTGTTTATTAGCTCAGGGCTATTTATTAGCTCAGGGCTGCTTGCCCCGGCTGTAAACGCATCAGTGGTGAATTTTTTCGAGCTTTGGTTGAGGGTATTAAGTAAAGATACAATGGATTGAATAGCTGCGTTTTTTTCAGGTGTTTTTTCAGCACGTTGATAACTAAGGATATCTGACAAATCACCCTGATAGCGGCGTTTCTCGGATACTGGAGGCGGTTCAAAGCCTAAACGTTTTACGTAAATACGATCGGCTTTTTTAGCACGATTAAGAAATGCTAAGGCTTGGTTTTCAAAGGGTAGGGCAAGTTCAGGTTCGGATAGTTGTAAATGCAATTCAGCTTGCCACATATTGGTAATAGCTCGTTTCATCAGTAGTTTTGGGCTAGGCAGTCCTTTTTTGATGAAATTACCATCGTCGGCCTCACCATGAGCGTGTCCAAACTGCTGAATTATTTGACTGTAGCCAGATTTATCGGCGTCTTCTGTTTGATGCTCTTCTATGTCATGTTGATGTGTCGATGGTTTTGACGTCTGTGATGTTTCGTTGGCATGTTCTTTATGTTCACCATTTCCATTATTGTCATCATGATCTAATTCGGGTCCTGCCTCCATTGATTGAAGTGTGCCACTGTCAAATTCATCACCTAAGAACTGCCCGTACTTTTGTTTAAGAAAGCTTTGTGCTGCTCCTAGCTCGCGAGATGTTTGGTTAAATTTTTCAATTGAGATGTTAGTTTTTTCGACGATCAATTCTTTGGTTTCAATAATGATTTGTCTCTGGCTTTTAAAATACTCCGGCATAAAATCCATTGCTATACCATCGGCTAACACCCCTTGTTGTTCCTCTTCGAGCCAACGAATGATTTTGCTAGGGGAGCGACTTTGCTGAGCAACTGGCAGGCGGTTATCCCAAGCTCTAATACTAAAATACAGTTCGTCACCGGGTTGCATACCCAGTTCCGCTAAGTCCCAAATTTTAGAGCAGTGCATTTTTCTTTTGTTTGCAGAATTAGCACTTATAGACTCAGAATTTTTCGACTCAGCTTTCGACTCAGCACTTATAGATATGCAATCAAATTGGAAGGTTTGATCACGAAATTTGACGGCTTCTCCAGAGCCACTGGCAATAGATGCTAGGATCTCCACCCGACCTAGTCCAAAGTCATCTTCGATTGACACGGTAGTTTGCACTTTAGGTTTGGCGTTTTTAGCTAGTTCGGTAATGGTCTGAGTTGGCGTGATAAAACGAATGCTTGGTCTAGAGTCCAAAGTGACAGCAATAGTATGCATATCACCTAGCATTTTCTTATTCTTAGCAATATGGTACACGCCTGACTGATTTAACGTTGCACTCGCGAGGTAGTGGTTATCATCTTGTTTGGCTTTTATAGATTGTATTGATTTTTTAGATTGTATAGATTGTTTGATAAGTGAGACACGCTGTTTGTCTGGAAGCATAATTGATAAGTTGTTTTGCTGACTAACATCATGCATTTCAGCCATGCCAGTGAATTGAAGTTGCCAAGTCACAGTGGAGCCAGCAATTAATTCTAGATTTAAGTCTGTCGTTCGCAAGACCGCCAAGCCGGTATATCTGGGCGCAGTGACAATGATACTTTTAGCTTCAAGTTTAATCAGTTTGGAAGGTTTAGGTGCTTTATCAATTATTTGAGTACTGGCTGGTGTAGCTTTAAACAAACGTTCTAAAGGCATGACTTTATTTAATGTGAATATTAGTAATGCCAGAGCACTTAGTAGCATAGCTGGCGTGTATGAATATTTTGGTAAATGTGAACTAATATCTGTTGCTAATAATTGGTCTAATTGTGGTTGAATTCGAGTCTTTTGTAACCTTTGCAAGGTCGTAAGGGAGCTACTTGGCAATAATATCAGCTCTGCACTTTCTTCACATTCGACGAACTCTCGATTCAGATGCAGCAGTACCTTATTCGCCGTAATATTTTGATATTGCTTACCGCGAGAAAACACCAAAGCCGCCAAGGCAATGAGTAATATGTTAGCTATCAATGGTAAAAGCACCCAATCACTTGACCCATAAGTGATCAGCCCAGCACACATGCCAATTAAAAATGTGTAAGCGAGCTTTTGCAATAACCATCTGCGTCTAAGACGGGCGACAATCTTATTCAATAATTTTGTGCGTGTGATTGGCGTTTTTGGCAGATTAGACAATTATTCGCCCAGCCCAGTTTTTAGCTTTCGGTAGGGCCATTCACTTAGCAATCTCTCTACAATAAATATTGTGACTAACATCAAAGCCAACCAGATATGTAACGATGTTGAGTGACTGGTTTTGTTGGGTGTATTTTTGTCGAATGATAGTGTCTTTTGGTCATCACTAACCGTGGAAGGTTGAGTAAAGGGTTGGATAAAGGGTTGGATAAACGGTTGAGTAATTTGTGCGGTTGATAATCGAGTATTCTCTAACCACCAAGCTTGGCTTTGTGATGAATACAATAACCGAGCTAGGGTTAATACAAAGTCCGCTTGTTTAATCTTGTTACGCTCTGCTTGAGTAATATATGTGTGTTGCCACTGCGCATCAAAAGCAAGGTTCTGCGAAGTAATATTTTGTTTGCTGAGGTTTATTATTTTGTCATAATCTAGTAGGTGCACACTGTCCTTTTTTAATTTTTCACTACTCACATAATCAACTTTTAAACTTAATTTTTCATGAGTATTAATGACTTCAAAAGCGGCGCGTAAATAGACTAAGAGTGATTCACTTGCATCGTCATAAATTACTTTTATGTTCGCTGAATATTGTTGTTCAACACGCTTTACATGTATCGTTTTCACCTGCCATTCAACCTGTTTAGTTAATGCTAACTTACCTCCTAAAAACTGTTTCAGACGGTTTGTTGTATACACGGATATTGCCTCATCAGCTGACAACTGTGCGGTATAGTCTGCTACTTTATTCCATAGATTAAGAGCGGGTGTTTGCTGGCTATTAGTCGACAATTGAATTATGTCTGATTTATTGATGATGCGGTTTTGTGTGCTCAGAAGTACTAGACTTGAGTCATTGGTTTGGTCAAATAATGTTTGTTTTTCAATGTCTGTGGCATGGTGTAGCCAGTCTTCGGTTAACAATATATGTGATTTTACTTGTTGGTTGATGTCGCCCCGTACATTGTGCCAGTACAATTGTGCCAGTATCAAAGTCGCCAGTAATAAAAGCAACATACGTAGACCCAGCAAAATTAGCTGTGTCAATCTGAACTGTCGTAACAAAGGTGATGTTTTTACTTTGATAAATGCGATATGTGCAAACGCTATGATACGGGGGCGGGCTTTACTCAATAAGTGTATGCCAAGCGGGATCAGCAAGGTCAACAAACCCAACATTGCTGAGGGTGTTTGTAATATCAGAGGCATAGTTAACATGCCTATTGATCGGCCAGCAAATAACAACTATTCATCGTAATTTTTGCCTTGCCGCTAAAAACTGATGTAATGTTTTGTCTAATGGCTGGTCGATATTGGCGATACAATGTTGAATATTGAGCTGGGTGAATGTATTTGTAATCTCCTCTTGCCAGGTTTGTCTTGCTGTAAAGTAGTCACTTTTTACCGCGTCTGCAGAAACTAAAACTTGCCGTTTACTCTCTCTGTCTTCAAAGCAAATTTGCCCTTTATAGGGGAAGGTTAGTTCATCATCACTTTCTAACTGTACTGCAATGACCTCAGTTCTTTCACTGACTAAGCTTTGCATAAAGTCGATAATTTCATTGTCTTTCTGATAAAAATCGCTGAGCACAAAAATAAGACTGTTAGATTGCATTCGGCTTAAGTGGTGTTGCAACATCTGCGATGACGGGAATACCGAACCGGTAACCATTTGACTGAGCTGTACCAGTAATTTTTGCCAGTGTTGTTTACCCGTTAAAGCAGGCAAAAAGTGCAGCGTCTCACTCGATAGTCCCAATAGACCGATGGCATCGCTTTGTTTATGTGCGATGTAAGCGATAGTGGCTAAAAGATGTTTAGCATAATCAAACTTATGCCAGCCTTTTTTTGATGTTGATGTTGATGTTGATGT
Organism: Paraglaciecola sp.; assembly: GCA_034111145.1. Classification (GTDB taxonomy): domain Bacteria; phylum Pseudomonadota; class Gammaproteobacteria; order Enterobacterales; family Alteromonadaceae; genus Paraglaciecola. The sequence goes on along the minus strand of JAWUXU010000060.1, from coordinate 77,652 downwards.
TGACGTAGATGTAAGTTCAGTCTCAGAAGACTGCTGCAACATAGATGCGCTGGCATCTAATACTAGCCAAATATTGATGTTGCTTTCGCGCTCTGCTTCGCGCACAAAATATCGGTCTGAGCGAGCAAATAACTTCCAATCAATATTGCCCAGTGCATCGCCGGGTTCATAGGCTCGATACTGACTAAACTCAAGTCCCGTTCCTCGTTGCACACTGTCATGCAATCCATATAACAGGCCTTGGGCAACAGTCTTCGCTACCAAAGGCATATCTTTGATACTGGCTAGTACAAGTGGGTCAATAAGTGATTGCATACTATTAGTGGACTCACATGTTATGAAGCGGGGGGAGAATGAGGAGAATGAGGAGAATTGGGAGAATGGCTAGAGGAGCTAAGGGGACTGGCTGGCTCTGCTAAGTCTTGTAATAAACCATCCACTACATCATCACTGGACATATTTTGCGCCTCTGCTTGAAAACTTAATAATAGGCGATGCCTTAACACGCCATGAGCCACCTGTTTGATATCTTGCATAGTGACGGCGAAACGTTTTGAAAGTAAAGCATTAGATTTGGCACACAGCACCATTGCTTGACCTGCACGAGGTCCAGCTCCCCAGCGAACATATTGATTCACACCTGATGACTGGCTGTCGCCAGGACGGGTATTACGCACCAGTTGATTGATGTAAACCAGCAGCGGTTCAGATATCTCAATATCTCTTACCAGATGTTGTAAGTTGATAATTTCTTCAGCATTGAGTACCGCATTTAATTCGGCTTGAGTATTACCTGTAGTAAGGCGCAATATCTCAATTTCTTCTAACTCGGTGGGATAATCCACTTTTATAAACATTAAAAAGCGGTCAAGTTGCGCCTCAGGCAGTGGATAAGTGCCTGCTTGTTCAACAGGGTTTTGTGTTGCTAATACAAAGAACGGCTTAGGTAGGGCATAACTCTTACCAGCATAACTAATACTCTTTTCTTGCATGGCTTCTAAAAGCGCGGCTTGAGTTTTAGGCGGCGTACGATTGATTTCATCGGCCAACAAAATATTGGTGAAAACGGGCCCCTGTTGAAATTTAAAAAAACGGTCACCAGACTCATGATCAGTTTCTAATATTTCGGTGCCTATTATATCACTGGGCATGAGATCAGGTGTGAACTGCACTCGCTTAAAGCCCAGTTCAAGTGTCTCGGCTAAGGCATTCACCATCAGTGTTTTGGCTAACCCTGGCACCCCTTCTAATAAACAATGTCCGCCAGCTAACATACTGACCAATAATTGCTTGATCACGTCTTTTTGCCCAACAATCACCTTAGCTACTTCGTGCTCAACTTGAGTTAGCTTGTCCAGTAATACGAGTACGTCTTGTTCGGATAAATTCTGTTTACTCATTTTTACTCTTAAAGATTGAATGAAAAAAAAGTTTAGCTACGAGTCAGTAGCCACGAGCTTGGAGCTAGGTAAAACAACTAAAGATATTTGAAAAAATCAACATTTTTGATCCTGACTACACGCTTTTACAGGTCAACTTTTTGACTTTGCTTTTTGCTCGTCATTAGAAGCTGCTTTTAAGCCGTCATTGCATAAATCACAATATTGACTGCAAACTTAGTGTTATCGACTTTTAGCCAGCGTTTGTTTCTAAAGTCGTAATCCCATTCACAGCCTAAGTCTTTATTGCTGTATAACACGGCTATTCGGCCATTTATCTCAATTGCTTTAAGGTAGTCATGAACCAAATCGTCGCCCCACCCATTTAATTCTACAGAGGTACGTGGTGGCCCATCAAATTCAAAAAAAGATGAATATAATGCATGATCATTAGGGATTTTCTGCAACGCCTCTGGGCCGAACATATCCACCATTTGTGCTTCAAACGTTTTAGCAAACATGCCATCAACATCGTGATTACAGTCGTCTACAAAAATAAACCCACCATTTTCAATATAACGCTGAAAGTGTTGTCTTTCTTGCAGGTTAAACTGCACTAATCTGTGTCCAGCCATATAACAAAAGGGGGCACTCAACATGCTGGGGTCAGAAAGCGGTATGACCCGTTCCTGCAAATCAACCCGTAAACTGGTGTACTCAATTAATGAATTCAGCACATTCGCGGGCATACGTTCATCGACTTCCCAATTACCTGACTCGTAACTCAAGCGGGTAAAGTAAAAGTCGTATTCACTATTTTGACTGAGCACAGGCGAGGGCAATGCGGCAAAAACAGCAACAGCACAACTCGAGCGAATAAAATGACGGCGATCCATATAGATGTAGGGTAACAAATAGCCACAAACACATTATTTTAGTGAGTTTGTGGCGAGATGTTTATACCGCGTCAGATAAACTACTGAAGGTAAAGTCCCTGATTTTCATCGGCGGGATCATGTTGCCGTCGATACGTTCAGGTTTACCTAAAGCTTCTATATTGTTGAGCATCACTATTGGACTTTCGTTAAAACGGAAGTTTTTAATAGGATATTTTATTTTGCCATCTTCAATATAAAAAGTACCGTCTCGAGTTAGCCCTGTGTAAAGCAATGTTTGTGGATCAAGCGAGCGAATGTACCAAAGACGTGTGACCAAAATGCCTCTGCGGGTGTTTTTAATCATTTCTTCTAATGATTCGTCACCGCCATCCATAATGATATTACCGCCATTGGGAACATAAGCTACACCGGTCTTTTTTGCCCAATAAGGTGAGTTAGGCATATTAACTACTGTACCGTTTTTTATCCAATTGGTACGATTACGCGGATAGCCGTCACCAGAAAAGGGTGCTGCAGGAGCAATAGGGTGCGCTGGATCAGTATAAATGTTGACTCTTTCATCAAACATTTTTTGGCCTAACTTATTTTTAGGGGCTTTTTGTGCATCTTCTACATCTTTGGCCTTGTAACTTAAAAAACTCCGTCCTTCATCCGCTGCTCTTTGAGCGAAGTTTCGTACCATATTACCTAATAATCCAACACTGGCTGCGGGCTCTAAAATCACCGTGTATTTGCCGGGCTCCATAGCTTTAGCATCGACTGAACCTTTGGACTTTTGAATGGCTATGCTCGACGCTTTGGCGGTGTCTAACAGTTTATAATCGCTGAAATTACGTGTGACCCAACCAGAGCCTTTACCGTCTTCGGTGCGAATAGTCACCGAAAATTCTACGTCTGTAGATTTGTTGTAGGCGAATAAACCTTTGTTATTTATTATTGCACTAAACTTCACAAACTCTTCTAAAAAACCTGCAGCAACTAGCTTATTCTTTTTAGAAGGCGCTATGCTGTCTTCTGCGGCCTGCGCTCTATTTTCTGGGGTAACATTCGCCGTTGACTCAAAATAAGTCTTAGACGGCGTGTATTTTTGTGGGCCAAATAGGGGCATGTGTTCTTCGTTTTCAGGTGCAAGTTTGGCCAACTCCTCTGAGCGGCGCACTACTTTTTCAAGTGAAGCATCGTCAAACTCATTGATAGTAGCGGTACCGGTTTTTTTACCAAAAGTGGATTGCACCGCCAACACCAGATCGCTTTCTTCACCTGCGGTGGATACTGTATTTCTGGCATAACGAATATTGCCGCCTATGCTGCCATCTAAGTTACATTCAATTTCGTCAGCTTTGGAATATTTGAGTACTTTGGTGAGTAACTCTTTAGCCTTTTGTTCAGATAAAATAGTCATAATTTGAATTCCTCCTAGATGCCGACTTACACATTACGCGCAGTATTGATGACGTTAATGTTATTGAATCTCGTAGTCGGACAACCATGAGAGACCGCGCTAACCTGTGAAGGTTGACCTTTTCCATCGAAAAACGAACCACCCACACGATAATCTGACTTGCCTGCCATTTGTGTACAATTGTTCCAAAATTCTTGAGTATTCGATTGATAAGCGACATCTTCAATTTGGTCAACAATTTTTCCATCTTTGATTTCGTAGAAAAGCTGGCCACCAAATTGGAAGTTGTAGCGTTGCTGATCAATCGAAAACGAGCCACGACCAGCAATGTAAATACCCTTTTCGACATCTTTAATCACATCTTCAGCTGAAATATCTTTTTCATTGGGTTTTAAGGATACATTGGGCATACGCTGAAATTGCACATCACGCCAGCTTTGCGAGTAAGAACAACCATGAGATTCGGTTTGGTCAATCATATGCACTTGGTCACGCGTAGCTTGATAGTTAACTAAAATACCGTCTTTGACTAAGTCCCACTGCTTGGTTTTTACACCCTCGTCATCGTAAGCAACATTACCTAATGAATGAGACTGAGTTTTATCAGCAAACAAGTTAACTATGTCAGATCCATACTGAAATTTGCCACTTTTCCATTTATCCAAAGTAGCAAAACTGGTGCCTGCATAATTGGCTTCATAACCTAAAACCCTATCGAGTTCTAATGGATGTCCAACAGACTCATGAATAGTGAGCATAAGGTGAGCAGGATCTAAAACTAGGTCATATTTACCTGGCTCGACTGATTTAGCTTTCAGTTTGGCTTTAAGTTGTTTACCTGCTGCTGCTGCATCTTCAACCATGTCGTAAGAATTATTGTAACCCACGTTGGCACCGGTGATTTTGATTTTGTCTTTTTCCAGACCATCTAAATACTCAAAACCCATGCCCACAGGATCGCACAAAGCGTTACGCTGTTTAAAGCCGTTTTCACCTATACCGGTGGCAAAAAACGGTGACCATAAACGATGTATATCCTGGTCGATGTAGGAACCGTCGGTTGAAGCAAAATATTTTTGTTCATTCACTAAAAATAAAATAGAGGTGATGTAGTTAGCGCCGTTAGCCATAGCCGCATCATTGGCCGACAATAACAGGTCCACTTTATCTTTAATCGGTATCTCCATGGCATTTTTCTTGATAGGTGTTTGCCAACTAACTTCGCCCACACCTTTTACAGGAGCAAGTTTAACCGGTGAAGTTTGAAACTTTGAATTAGCCATCGCGACTGCTACAGCCCGTTCGGCAGTTTTAGCCACGCTGTCTGGCGTCATATTAGAGGTAGATGCAAATCCCCAAGTGCCATTTGCAATTACTCGTACCCCAATACCCGCCGATTCGGTATTCACTATATTATCTACGCGGGTTTCCCTGGTGGTAACAAATTGATTAAGATAGCGCCCGATACGCGCATCGGCGTAACTCGCACCTTTGGCTTTAGCCGCGTTAAGTGCAATATCTGCGAGCTTCTTTTTATAAGCCACGTCCATAGGTTTATCTAACATCTGTTCTGCGGATACTGCGATGCCTGATAAAGGAAGCATTAGCGCACTCATACCCGCTCCGCCGATTTTAATAAAATCGCGTCTTTCCATAATTTATTCCTCTGCGGTTGTTTTTATTTTTTTATTAACTGGGTTAGTGTATTGCATTGCTTTAATTGCACTCAATAGGTAAATGCGAGTAATTTGAACTGAATACGTAACAATTCGTTACATAAGTATGGAGTTCCACACATTTTTACGAATTATTTATGCTGGATAAAAGATAAAATAGCTTTAGCCCATACATAATATTGAGCGGCATTAGGGTGAAGCAAATCAGGCATAACTGATTCCTGCAATACCCCCTCATCATTCAGAAAATGATGATTGATATCTAACCACAATAATTGTTTGCCATCAGAGTATTCTTTAATTAACTCATTGGCCGAATCGACACGTTTACGCATACGTTTTGATTTGTTTCGACTGCGAGGGAATATGGCCATCAGTACTATTTTACTGTTTGGCAAACGCTGCTTTGTTTCGTCTAAAATAGCCTTTACACCAGCGGCAATTTCTTGTGGTGAATCATGCCTATGCCCAGCATTATTGGTGCCTATTAATAATACAACCCACTTGGGACACAGCTGATTTATTTCCCCCTGTTGTATGCGCCACAATAGATGTTCAGTGCAGTCACCTGCATAACCAAGGTTAAATGTCTTTTGCTGAGCATAGTATTGTTGCCATGCCGGCGCTCCTTCCACTTCCCAGGCATGGGTGATTGAATCCCCCATAAATAGAATATCTAATTTGCCCTTTAGAGATTGGCACTCAGCAAGTTTTTGCTGGTGGCGCAATTGCCACCAGTCTTCGGTGCGTTCGGCGGGTATAACGGACAGCGGAAGCATGTTTTTTAAGGTGCTTCTTGTTGCTTGATCCAATCGCTAATCACGTCTTCAAGCACAGCCATAGGCAATGAGCCTTGACCAATTACAGTGTCGTGAAAACTACGAATATCAAAATTTGCGCCTAAGGCTTGCTCAGCTTTGGTACGCAATTCGCGAATTTTAATTTCGCCCATTTTATATGACAACGCTTGGCCAGGCCATGAGATATAACGATCGATTTGGTTCTCTACTGATTTTTGGGTAAGTGCTGTATGTTCTGCTAAATAATCGATGGCTTGCTGGCGACTCCAGCCAAAAGCATGAATGCCAGTATCAACAACTAAGCGCACGGCTCGCCACATTTCGTAGCCTAAACGGCCAAAGTCGCTGTATGGGTCTTGGTAGAATCCAGCTTCTTTGCCTAAACGTTCTGAATATAAGCCCCAGCCTTCGCCAAAGGCCGAATGACTCAGTGTGCGCCTGAATTGTGGTACATCTAGTTCCATCGCAATGGCGTTTTGTAAATGATGCCCGGGTACCGCTTCATGCAGGCTAAGTGCTTCTAGGTTATAAAGCGGTTGTTGCATCGGTTCAGAAGTTAAGAAGTAAATGCCCGGTGTGCGATTGTCTGGTGGCGGCATATAAAATGCGCCTCTAGAAGCCGAGCCTTTTATGGTGAAGGTATTGCGTGGTAGGTGATTAAAAAAGGTCGGTAACTTGCCATACATTTTCATAGTGATAAAAGCTGTCTTTTCGAGTACATCTTGTCTGTCTTTCGCATAAAACTGCGGGTCGGTAGCTAAAAACGCCAAAAACTCAGCGTAACTTCCTGTAAACCCTACTTGGTCAATAATCGCCTGCATTTCAACACGAATACGCTTCACTTCGCTTAATCCCAAGTCATGTATTTGTTTGGGTGTGGTATCGGTTGTAGTGAAATAGTTGGCTGTATAAGCATAATAATCTAAACCACCTTTGGCACTGGCGATACCCGGCTCTTTACGGCAATTAGGCATGTAGTCGTTAACAAAAAAGTCGTAAAAATTTTGATAGGCAGGGATAACCGACGATTGAATCAATTTGACGGCCTGGGCGCTGTAGTTAGACTTTTGTTGTGAGCTAAAAGTATTAGGAAAGCGAGTAAAAGGTTCAAATAAAGCACTGTCTTTTGGATTATTAACTATGTGCACCCTAATAGTTTGATGATAGTTCTTAAAGCTTTCACAGTGATGAATATAACCATTGCTTAAACCTGCTTTCATCAGGTTGATGTTTTCTTGGTTAAAACGAGGATAGTCGGCCAAACTGACTAAAAAGTCATCGTAATCATGGTTCGATAGAAACGCCATATTGGCAGGTGCTTCGGCAAAGTAAGTATGCCAACCACTTAAAAAATTAATTGGGAAATACTTATCTTGATATTGGTGGCTTGACGCTTCAGTTTCTCGCTCATATTTAAATAAACGATAATTCATTAACTGCTCTTCACTTAATGCCTTTGTATTAATTTCGCTAAGGCTTTCTAATACCTGAATATTATAAGCCTCTCGCCTAGCGATGGCTTGTAGTGTAAATTCGGCTAATTTTCCATTAGGTTTCCACCCATCAGGATCGGTGCGGAAGAATACTTTTTCTTTTTGAGCATTTTGCCAGTGCTGGTCGATGATAGTGGTGAGATCTTTGTTGGGATCAGCAAAGGTGTTCCAGCTAAGAACTGTGACAGTGAATACGGCTAAAATTTTATTAAGCGTTTTATTAAACATACTGACCTCTTATTTTTATTATTATTCGTATTAGATAGGAATAGCTGCCAGTTTGCCAATAGGCGAGGCCAAAAAATCGGGCAATACTGTAAATCACTGAATACCTTTGACTGTTATATATACATAATCTTCTAAACGTACGCCAAATTCACCAAGTAGGTAAATACTAGGCTCATTAGAAAAACATATTCCAGGTTTTAACGTTTTGTTTTCTCAATGTACAAAGTTAACGGGTTAGTGACCCTGCATAACGATGCCGTGGCCGGTTCTATGGAAAAGCTCCGGTAGTTTTTAATCAGGCCTACCTTGTTTTACATAATAAGCGCGCACAGTGCCATCTACTTTTCCTGCAGGAGTGCCAAGTGTGGTGGTTTCAAGTGCAATAAGTTGGCCCTCTCTCACTGTATTCCAAATTGTTTGCTGTTTCTTGCTCGGATCACCAAACACAAACGTACCGCTAATATCTTGTTGATAACCTTCTTCACTACAACCACAATCCATCAACAAGATTGAACCTTCGCGGATACTTTGTTTTTGTTTGGTGCCATGAGGATAAGCTATGGCTTAGTTAAACAACGCCTATCTTGCCTTTTTTGGGATATCCACAACGGTAAGTCGCTCATTTCTCCACCACTGAATGGCGCTGAAATAATCCATCGCCGCACCTAGCTCTACTATCATGGCGACAATATTGTGTTTTGCATAAGTTGTTGTGTTTTGCATAAGTCGTTGTGTTTTGCATAAGTCGTTGCGCTTTGGCGATACGGGTTTTATGTTCTTTTACTGATATGGATATGACGTCTCAGTTAGGCTTTTTAACTCGCTGTTATGGACGTTCTTTTAGACATTTTTTGCAACACTATTTGTCGTCGCTGTGGATGCTATTGCCGCGCTACTGGCTTTTAAGACCTGTCGTTTGTTAAATTCCATGGATAGGCCTCGTGAAAGTGAGGGCATTAATTGGTAATACAGACTATTACAAATAGTCTGTATTTTGAGGAGGTTGGCTTTTGTTCGAGCTGTGCTTTAGTTTTTTTGCCCTAGGGGACACTGGTATCTCGATAACTGCTCCTGCGTTATTTTACCTTCCAACATTCATGTTAGTCGCATCGCATTTTTCAAACGAATCCAGCAAGGTTGACGCATTGTCCCAACCTTTTTTTTGCGATAGCTAAAAAATAGCAGGCAAAAAAAAGCCTGATGAATCATCAGGCTTAAAAGAGAACACACATAAAACTAATTACTCAGAGGGGTAATAACATCATAAGTTCAACTTTCTGTTTATTATTTTTTAATCATTTTTACCTAATTGCAGACCGAGTATTTTAATTACAGTTACAGAATTAAGATGGATATTCTGTTAATCGTCATGCTGTTAATTGCTTTGGTAACATACGAGGGTGTATTGTTAATTTTGTATTGATGGTGAAGTGGGTGGATCAAGGCGCGTGGCAATGAGGATGGCATAGGCAATAACCAATAACCAAGCCATGAGTGCCGGTGAGCGTATTGTGCTTATGCCATCATCGATAGTGCTGCTAGACGGTTTATTAGCCTTATTGATAAATTGCATGATCAGGACGTAAGCTTATATTTAAGTTCTGATGCCCCCTAAGCTGAGCTTTATACAGAAGGCACGTTGCTCTTTGAATTTCGTCGAACTTATAGTTGGTTCATGGAAATGAATCAGCTAGAAACAAATTTAAGCTTAACTTTTTAGCTCTTTCAGAATATAAATTGTTTTTGGGGACTCCAAGCGCCAAGTTAAACTAGGCTTACCCTCTTTTATATTACAGGCTAAATAACAGCGCATTCCTTGTTCGGTTTGGTCAAAATGTTGGTATTGTTTAAGTGCCTGCTGGCGATCCTTTTCATATGCGTAAGAAAAAGTAGTTAATTCTTGAGAGTGTGCTAGCGCATTGTAGTTTGGGCACAACCAATTAAACGCACCAGTTAACCAACTATCGCGATTTATCATGTTGGTTAGTGTTTCCTTTTCTTCAAACGACCCCGTTATCAGCAACACAGCACTAGAACCAGAAGCCTGCAGTTTAATATTGAATCTAGTGGAGTCGGTTAACACTAGTCTGGAACAAATAGAGTGCACTCGTTTTAGTATCAGTCTTGTCTCTTCTAACATGTAGGCATCAATGTTTTGTAATATTTTCTGGTGCCTAAACACACCGGTTTGCCAAACAGATAACTCTGGTAACAGGTACTCAAGTACAGAGCTGCTAGCTAAAGTCGTCTCTTTAGATCGTCCCAGAGCAGGAATATTTAAAGAATTAACTATTATTTGCGAACAACTAAAAACAGACACTGGTAACACCATTTTATTATAAATTATGACTTGCAGGTGTTCAGCACAGTTTGTGCCAATCTAAAATATCACTTTAAAATCATGGGCATGCAAAGGCTTCATGTTTAATTAAAGTAACACGACAACTTTTTGACTTGAGCTTAATCATCAGAAACTTACTGTGAAATTACGTTGGGTGTTTCGGTAAATATGCCTACATAAAGACTTGAGGTTTTGAAAATATCAAGCCTGTAACGGATCTTGTGCAACCCGCCTCAGCTAGTAGTTGCATGACCTATACTGAAGCCCTGTTCCAGTAAACCCCACCTAATGAAGGCGGCTATTTCTTCGCCGTCCTCAATTAATAAGACTTTCATAACGATTAACTCAACCAACATAGATGGCAGCTATAAGTTCAACAGCAGTGAAATTGGATTACGTGTTGATGGCGCTTCTGCTTCTGTGGCGGATAAAACATTTTTAAACTACCAACAAGTTAGTCTTTACATAGGACATTTTGTTCAGCCCGAAACCTATCTGCGTACTAGTGTTAAATTAAAAAATAAATCCTTTGCTGAATTATCCGATCGCGATGGGAGTGGGCTGGGTGCATCTCTTGATATGTTTCGTTTCATGGACGGTGCTAACACTATACTGATGTTTGGCCTTGATTCTAGAATGGGTTTTGGCTTACGTTTTCAAAACAAAGGTTATCAAAGCGTTGAAGCGGAAAACCTACCGGCTAGGGATCCTAAAGAAGTGCATAGCATATTGGAAACACGCATGGGTAAGGGTGTAAAACCTAATGAAGACAGTTATGGTACTCAAGATGTTGTTGATAATCTCAGTCAGAAGATAAACCAGAGTTGATGACATCTGCTAAGTGTGTTTTTACAAAGACATGAATTTAGGCCTTAAATTAATACCACTTAGAAACTAAAACTAGATGCTATTAAATATAAAATTTAATGGCGTCTAAACATCATATCGTTGCTACCAATATACATTCGAATCCATTTAAAATGTCTGCACTGGGAGTAGAAAAGCTGTTCTTACATATTGATTAAGGGAGGAATAGGCGGCTTGCTTGTATGCTCTATGCTCTTAGGTCTTGGTGACTAATAAGCTTGTACTCCAAACTTCAGTAATAACCGCGGTAAAATATCATCCAGATTTTGTACATCATTATCGTGTAACTCAATAAGCTTAAATGCGTGTTTTTTGTAGACTGCTAATTTTTTTTCTTTGCGGGCTAAATTTTTAGGATCATTATCGTAACCCCAATATTCGATATAGACTTTGCCTGTTGGGATGTAGAAGTCACAATAGACGTTTTCTTCAATCGGTAATTTACGTTTATAGGCATGAACTATTTCAGCCATATATAACCAGTTATCAATCAACATTTCAGCTTTCGAACCAACACCGTGCCCGTCCAATGCCCTGTGTCTGGCTTCACATTTTTCTTTAAATGCCATAGAGGTTGATGCGGTATTGGCATCGTCAGATGAGTTAGGTGTTTGGCTATTCGAACCCGTCATTTCGTTTATGGTGCCGAGCAGAAATTTAGATTGGATGATTGTTTCTGGCCACCTGACATAAGGCACACCTGAGCGTGAATTTTCACTTTGAACCGCACCTTGCTTTAAACCTTGATGGGTTGCGGACCAACCCTTTAAACTTTTATTAACCCATCCGAGCTCTGAAAAAAGATAATTTAACTTATTCGCCGAGATACCAAATTCTTTGCCCACCTTAGTCGAACTAACCAGTTCAACAGGTACGTTAGGACTTTGATGCGCAGGTAATTGAGTCACATCAAAACTTTCAGGCCATTCAATATAGTCACCCAATTTTGCAGAGGTTTTAATCCTTCCCCCAGCTAATTTACCCTTCGCCGTTAAAGTCCATTTCTCAGTATCTCGCGCAATATGCTTAACTTCCACAAGCTTAGCAAAAAGCACCTTGGGCTCAAGACCAAGACGTTTAGCAGTAGCAGTCGTAGAATAATATTTGATGGTTCAGCCTCTAAATAAAATTAAGACAAAATATTGTATCCGAATAGCTTAGCTAACAGCAATAAAACTGCTCTTTCGACGATTAGGATATGACATAAATATCTACAGAGTTGCGTTCAAAAAATTTTCTAAGTCAGCAACTTGGATGCCCCGTGGCCGATGCTATTGATTTAACCATGACTGAATGCTCGCTAATTATTAGGCGGAATGACGGTTGTAGTATTACGAAGGGTTCTTTATGGCTGATGTAACACTTTAAATTAGTCGCTCACACGTCCATGATGATCGTCACCCATCTTCGACGTCAATACTGAGCGGTTCAAACGGGCGAAGCAGTGCTTCTAAATTCTCCTGTTTACCCTGCTAAATTGACTTAATAATGGTAAGAAGAACGTTGCCCTCGAGCTGTATGAAAAAGTTAAGATGAAGAAACCTAGCTTATGCTTATGCTATTGCTTTTAAGCTTAATTTGAAAGCTGAAACCACGAATAAAAAAAATCGGCGAAAGCCGATTTTTTTATAGCTTTAAAAGCTAAAAGCTAATTAGCATAGACTTATCTAAACCCTAAACTGCTGCACAGAACTCTGTAATTCCTCTGCAAGTTTAGCCACCTCATGACTAGACTCCGAGGTCTGATTCGCTCCGACTGAGGTTTCCTCAGCAATATTCACAATATTCTCAAGTTTTTCACTAATTTCTAGTGATACGATATTTTGCTCCCGAGCAGATTGTTCTATTTGGCTACTGACATCATGGGCCTTGTGTACAGCATCAGTAATAGATTCAAGTGCTAGAGTAGCTTTTTCAGTTTGCTCTACACAGATTGTAGTTTGCACTTTGCCTTGATTCATTACTTGTACTGCTTTTTCTGCGCCTGCTTGCAGGACTTCAATCATTGAATTAATTTCTTGTGTTGATTTTTGAGTGCGACTCGCCAAGGTTCTGACTTCATCAGCTACAACTGCGAATCCGCGACCTTGCTCACCGGCTCTGGCGGCCTCTATAGCTGCGTTTAATGCTAGAAGATTCGTTTGGTCTGCAACTCCTCTAATGACGTCTAAGATGCCACCAATACTGGCGCTGTCTTGATGTAGCTTGTTAATCACTTCTGCCGCTTCTTCTACATCTTTAGCTAATATCAATATAGTTCTTTTGTTTTCTTCAGATATAACTTTGACTTTTTCAGCTTCAGAGTCTGCATGCTTAATTTGATTCAAGGTGTCTTCAGCGCTTTTAGTCACTAGCTGCGAAGTACTGTGCATTTCAGTTGTGGCTGCGGCAACTTGCGCGACTTGTGATTTTTGTTCTTGGATAGACTGAGTCGTTTGTGACGTTACTGCGGATGTTTGCTCTGCTGCAGCTGCCAATTGAACCGCTCGTGAACTAATACCTGATATGAGAGTTTTGAGGCTATCGATTAGATCGTTGCAGTTTTTAGCTAAATCACCAAATTCATCCTGTGCAGAATCATCTAGCTTATGAGTTAAGTCCCCAGTTGAAACTACATGTAGTATGTCATTGACTTTACGCAGCGGTCTAATAATTGCCAGTACTGTTCCATAAGCAATACCTGCCGCGAAGATTACAGATATTAAACCAATAATGATTATCATCGTTTTGCCGGTACTAACTGAGTCTGCGACATCCTCTTTAGCATACTTTACTTTAGCATCGGCTAATTTTAATAAATCATTGAGCTTTTGAAGAGCATTTTTAATATTATCTTCTGAGGCGGCATAGGCAGAAACCGCTTGCTGGCGACTATTTAAACGTTTGATTTGAGACTGGATTAAACCATTGGGCGAAGATATAGAATCAGTAACGCCTTCAATTAATTCGTACAATTCGCTTAACATTCCACTGTCGTCTCTGTCTCCAGAAGTGGTCTGAATTTGATTTGTTTTTTCTTTTATCTGTGCAACAACAAGCTTGACTTCGTTACCAATAGTATCGGCTCTGACTAAATTTTGTGTTTTAACGTATTCTGCACCCACTGTCAGCAGTGATGTGAGACTTGACTCAAGCCCGTTGGCTAGGTCAGAGGCTTTAGATAGTTGACTATTGCTCTGTACTTTATCTAGATCAGCAAAATCAACAATCAAAGTTGAACCATCGTCAGCGTTATCTTCGATATTACCTAATACATCCAATGCAGTATTACCGTACTCTAAATCAGCTTTTCTATTATCAAATATAGCGTTTACATTTTCTATGTACTGGCGATAAATGTTTTCTGTTTCGATTAAAGATTCTTGTAAACCTTGCTCTTTGCTAACTACTGAGGTGAGGATGCGTAATTCATTATCAAAATTGGTTTGACTGTCTTCGAAAGACGCTTTTTTGTCTCTTAAACCATTTAAAGTTTTTTCATAATTAGCTTCTGTGGTAAGACGGCCCATGTTCAAAAAGGACACTTTCAGTTGACTACTTCCGCTTACTGTAGGCAGAGCTAAGGTATTAACCTCTTCAGTTGCACTATCAATACTTGATAAACCGGATACTGCTACTACTCCCAATATAACCAAAAGAAGTGTAATAATTGTAAATCCGCCGACGACACGAGTAGCGATAGTAATTTTCATTAATGGCCCTAAATAAAGTTGGCAGTGTCCGTACTGGCTGTACATATTTAAATTAGTTGCTAAATGCAACTTATTCTTATCAACCTGCAACTATAACTGACTGAGTGATAATTTGCAGCGTTAGTGTTTTTTTTCTTAGAGTTATCGCTAATTGTATTTTATATCGACTGGCTTTGTTTATTCTTGATATGTTACAGAACAAATTTTACCAGAAGATAGATCTAGTAAAGTCATATCTTGTCCCCAAACATATCCTGTGTCTAAACCACAAAATCTGCTGACATTTGTCTTGCCATTCAGTGAAGCCCAATGGCCAAAAACAACCTTCTGATCAGACTTGAGCTTTTTGTTTGTCACTTCAAACCAAGGCGTCAGTTTATCAGGCGCTATGTCTGGTGATGTTTTGCAACTAAAATCGAGTTCATCTTGATCTCTTATAAAACGCATACGTGTCATCGCATTGACAATAAAACGTAACCGTTGTTGACCTGATAACGTTTTCTGCCAGATTGACGGTTGGTTATCGTAAATAGTGGATAGAAAAAATTTCCAATTATCAGATTGCAGTTGTTCACTTACCTCTAGGCTGAATTTAAGTGCATTTTTCAATGACCACTGAGGATACAGACCCGCATGAGTGACAAGAGTATTTGAGTCAGCCATGAGAGCCAGTGGTTTGCTCCTTAACCAATTGATGTGGCTTTCTATGTTTGGACTGGCAAGCAGTATTTCTAGGTTATCAGCAGATTTGACCTTGCGGATACCTGCATAAATAGCCATTAAATGTAAATCATGATTGCCTAAAACCGTACTAAAACTGTCTTCCAGGGAATGCAAATAGGTTAGTGTTTCAAGGGCTTGGGTGCCGCGTCCAATTAAATCCCCAACTGCAATTAAGTGGTCGTTTGCAGGCGTAAAGTCCACTTTTTTTAGTAGTCTCTGTAATCCCTCAAAGCATCCTTGAATGTCACCAACAATATAAGTAGGCATAATTTTAATTTAGTACATTAGGAACAGCTAAACTAAAAATATTGATAGGGGCTTGAAACCGTTCACCATATTCTCCTAACATTTCGTAATAGCCTTGCATCGTTCCTACTGGTGTGTCTAATACTGCACCGCTGGTGTATTGAAACGAACCTCCAGCCTTGATGTGAGGTTGTTCACCTATCACACCTGGACCTTGTACCTCTGTTTTTTTGCCATTGCCATCTGTGATAAGCCAATATCGATTAATCAGTTGTACTGACTGCTGTCCATTATTGTTAATCGCAACATTGTAGGCAAAAACATATTTATCTTTATCGGCTATTTGGTTTTTTAGATACTGAGTCTGAACTGTAATATTAACTTTATTATTTTGCTTCATATTTAATCTGACTCTGGCATATATATTATTTTCTATAATAAAGAGTCTACCGCATTTGCTATTTTTGCATACTGTTGAAGCGATAAATTTTCAGCCCGTAATTCAGGGTTAATGTCTAAATCTATGAGTTGTTGTTCGTTTAGACTCTCTTTTAAGCTATTACGAATAGTCTTGCGCCTTTGGTTAAACGCTTGTGCGCATACTTTATGTAAGGTGTCTTCATTGATTAAAGATACTGGCTTTTGCTGATGTGGCACAAGTCTAACCACAGCAGAGTCTACCTTAGGCGGCGGATTAAACGCGCCTGGTGGTACTTGTAATACGGGTATTATTTGGCAATGGTATTGAGCCATAACAGATAAACGCCCATAACTTTTATTACCTGGACTTGCGGCTAAGCGATTTACCACTTCTTTTTGCAGCATAAAGTGCATGTCCTGTACTTTATTAGCGAAAGAAAACAGATGAAACATTAAGGGGGTTGAAATGTTATAGGGTAGATTACCAAAAATACGTAAAGGTTTGTATTGTGGTGAGTTGTCTTGTGGTGAGTTGTCTTGTGGTGAGTTGTCTTTTGATGAGTTGTCTTTTGATAAGAGCTGAGAAAAATCGTATTTTAGTGCATCGGCCTCAATAATGTTTAGCTTGCTAGCAATAAAAGGGTGGGTTCTTAATCTTTCAGCCAAATCTCTGTCAAGTTCAATAACAGTGAGGGCATCTATTAATTCGCATACGGGCTCGGTTAACGCACCTAGTCCAGGTCCAATCTCAACCATGTGCTGGTCTTTTTGTGGACCTATGACGGTCACTATTTGGTCGATAACATAGCTGTCATGTAAAAAATTTTGCCCAAAACGTTTTCTGGCAGTATGCCCTAAATGTTGTTTACTCATTCTTTTTGCGCTGCTATTGAGATGGCTTTTTTGATGGCAAGATTGAAACTGCCGGCGTGTGCATTACCTGTACCAGCTAAATCTAATGCCGTTCCGTGATCGACAGAAGTACGCACAAAAGGTAGGCCCAATGTTATATTGACTGAGGCTCCAAAACCTTTGTACTTTAATACAGGTAATCCTTGATCATGATACATGGCTAACACAACGTCAGCTTGCTCTAGGTATTTTGGATTAAAAATAGTATCGGCGGGCAAGGGCCCCGTGATGTTCAAACCTTCTGCGCGCAGAGCATCTAGCGCAGGTATAATCACCAAAACTTCCTCTTTTCCGATATGCCCATTCTCACCGGCATGAGGATTTAAACCACAAACAAAAATATGTGGATTTTTAATTCCAAATTTCAGCATTAAGTCGGTATTGACTATGCGGAGTACTTTATGTAACCGCTCATAGGTAATTGCTTTCGCCACATAGGCCAATGGAATGTGAGTCGTGGCAAGTACAACCCTAAGGCCTTCCGTCGCTAACATCATGACTACGTCATTGGTGTTAGACTCGTGAGCAAAAAATTCGGTGTGACCGCTAAAAGAAATACCGGCTTCATTAATGATGCCTTTATGAACAGGACCTGTTACAACAGCATCAAATTCACCATCTAGATTTTTTTTACATGCTTGACGCAACGTTTCTACTACATAATGGCCATTTTCGCTATCTAACTTACCGCTTATTACGGCTACTTTAGTTTTGATATCGACCAAAAATAATTGCCCAGCAGGCAACGCGTGCTCAATGCTTTCATCATATGGCACTAAGGTAATAGCTAAGTTTAATTGTTTAGCACGTTGTCTAAGCATATTTCCATCAGCAAAAGCCACCAACTGTGCTGGCCATTCTTCCTGTGCGATACTTAATAGTAGGTCCGGACCTATTCCCGCTGGCTCGCCCGGAGTAATAGCTAATTTTAGTAGTTTCAATTATTCACCTTTCTGTGCTAAAACATCGACATAAGCACTAGTGCGTATTTCTCTTAACCAAACGTCAGCTTCTTCAGTAAATTTACGTTGATATAACAGCTGATAGGCCTTTTCTTCTTTTCGTTTTTCAGTAGCATCACCCACACGTTTATCGATTAACTGCATAAGATGCCAACCGTGTTGTGAACGCACTGGAGCACTGATTTCGTCAATCTCTAATCTGCCTAGGGTATCTCTGAATTCAGGCACATAAATATTTGGATCTGCCCAGCCTAATTCACCACCCTTTAATGCAGAGCCGGGGTCGGCAGAATGTTCTTTGGCCAGCACTGCAAAATCTGCTTCGCCAGCTAAAATTTGCTCTCTGAACTCTTTGAGCATTTTTTGTGCTTTTTCATCACTCAATATAACCGTAGGTTTGATCAAAATATGCCGTGAGCTTACTTCGGCTACTTCGACTATTTCGATACCACGAAGCTCCTTTATCTTCAAAATATGAAAACCTGCTCCGCTGCGAATAGGGCCTATTAAGTCGTCATTAGATTTTTGTTGCACTGCTTCAGCAAACAAAGTGGGCATAGAATTAATATTCATCCAGCCCATATCTCCACCTTCAAGGGCCCTAGGGCCACCTGAAGAGGCTGTCGCAATTCTTGAAAAGTCAGAACCATTTTTAAGCAGTTCAATCACTTTTTCTGCCCGAATTTTAGCTTGGTCTACATCTGCATCTGTTGGCTCAGGCGGAAACTCAATTAATATATGTCCCAAGTTATATTCTGCTTGCTGGTCTCCTTGTTCATCAATTAGTTTGACCAGATTTTTGACTTCTTGTGCGGAGACATACACTCTGCGGCGAACATTGGCACGACGGACTTCGCCTAATATCAGTTCTTTGCGGATTTCTTCGCGGTAGGTGTTGTATGTACCTCCTTCTTGGGCGATTTTTTCACGCAACTGGGAAAGATTCATATTTTCGCCTTGAGCAATATTATTGATAGTTTGCTCTAGCTGTGGATCGCTTATTTGTATTCCCATGCGTTCTGCAATCTGCATTTGCAGATTATCTACTATTAGCTTTTCAATCGCTTGGGTACGTAAAACTCTGTCAGAAGGCAGGGTTTGGTTGTTAAGCACAGCATTACGTTTAACAACTGTAATTAATTCAGATATTTGACTTTCTAACACCACACCTTGGTCAACGATCACAGATACATTGTCCAACAGTTCAGGTGCAGCCTCTGTCTTGAGTGATAACAAAGAGCTCATTAAAAGGACGATTAGTATTACTTTCATAGTTATCTTTACTTTTTTAGTTAATGGCGCTGTTCGATCACGCGCGTTGTGTATGTCCAAAGGCCTGCAACAATTAGTTAGCAAATCCCGTGGCAGTTTAATATGTAAAGGTGTCTATATCCAAACAACTTTTTTGTTAATTCAATAGATTGTAAAGGTGTCTATATCCAAACAACTTTCTTGTTAATTCAATAGATAAGGGCGTCTATATCCAAATAACCCTTCTCTTAATAAGTTTCGAGTGGTGAAGTATACATGAAACCCAGATTCAAATTCATTGGTACTTTGAGCGCCATTATCATCAAAGCGATTGCTTAAGTGCCGCTGTGCCACGAAACTGACATTCCAGCAACATGATTCATATTGTACGCCAGTATAACTTTCCACTGTTCTGTTAAGTTCTAAGTCATGATACCAGCGGCCAACCCATTGCCAATTTTTAGCTATGGGCCAGTTGGCCGTGATACCCACTTGATTAATTTTTTCTAAGGACAAATCCCTTACATATCGGTGGTTTATCTGCAATATTTTGTTTTTGGTGAGTTGATATTCAAAGGACAAACTACTGCGTTCGACTTTGTCGGTGATAGTCGACACTTGAGCTTGAGTGCGCAGGTACCATTTACTTCCGATTTGCCAATCTAACTCTGCGGCTAAGGCCGAACGGTCATCATCTTTAGAAGCATCTAACACTTTATTGTCTTTTAAATAGAATATTTGCCCCAGACTGAGTTTGAAACGCTCTTGGTTATTTTTATCAATAAATCTTGATGTCATGCCTAGGGTAATTTGATTATTGTCACTGATACGATCAAGTCCTGTAAATTCTTCTCCTCTGAATAGTCCTGCAAAGTCATTAAATAGTTGAATTGTGTCGTATAGGCCAATGTTGCTTTGATCTTTGAAGCTGGTATACAAATACTGGATTTTAGGTTCAAAGGTTTGTGTTGCTTGTTGACCAAACCAAATAACAGGTCTTTCAAAAGCCAATGCGCCGTAAATTTTGGCTTGTCCTAATGTACGCGTAACATTTTTTTCAAGGGGGGATTCTTGAATGTTATCTTGAATGTACTTAGTATGCAAAACAGTGGCTTCAGCCAGAAACTCGCTCCATTGGTTTTGAAAAGGAT
The DNA here is from genome assembly GCA_034111145.1 of Paraglaciecola sp. Taxonomy (GTDB): domain Bacteria; phylum Pseudomonadota; class Gammaproteobacteria; order Enterobacterales; family Alteromonadaceae; genus Paraglaciecola. Next base: position 57,210 of record JAWUXU010000060.1, on the reverse strand, counting down.
AACGTATAGTTGGAGCAATATGAAAACGCGTCGCAGTTGGGTTTTCTAATTCTCCACTTTCAAAGTAGGCCAATTCTGAATTCATTTTAAACTCTGCGCCTAACCCCACTGGAGTTAAATAATTGAGTCTAATTTCGGGTAAAGCACGATAACTGTCAGGACGATCGCCCAATACTTCAAAGTCTCTAAATTGTGCAGAGATATCTAGGCTTTCTGAAAAATAACTAAAACCTAATGTTTTAAATAGATGAGTATCTGCTCGATTGTAAAAATCAGACTCTAAGTCAACAATATAGTTGTCGTCGCTTAAACCATTGATATCTGCATTGACCCACCAGTTTTCACTAATTTTACCACTGTGAACAAATCGATAAAAGTAACGGTCGGTGTTATCGTCTAAATCTTTATCGTTTGGCAAATATTCAATATTTGCCTGACCAGTATGTTGCTCAGTTAAATATCTAAATTCGGTTTTAAGCTGTAACCCTCGCTGTGTCATAAACCTTGGGCTAAAAGTTAAGTCATAGTTGGGCGCAATATTCCAAAAAACAGGCTGCTCAATACTGATACCGGTGGAACTATTACTAATTATATCTGGATACAAAATACCAGATTGTTTTTGTTCGTTAGTAGGGAAAGAGAAATACGGTAAATACAGTACCGGTACATCTTTTATATAGAATCGTGCGTGTTTAATCACTCCTCTGGATTGGTCAGGGCTGATTTTGATATTACTAGCTTGAATGCGCCACACATCATCATCCACTGGACAAGTGGTAAAGCTAGACTCTATAAGATTGATACCCGTTTGTTGACCCAATGCGATTTTTTCGGCTTTACCATGGCCCGGCACATTATTTAATTGATATAATCCTTGTTCAATAAGTAATTCATTTGACAGCCTGTTTAGCTGCACATTTTGACTGGATACAGTGATATTATCATCTTGAAAAAAGACATTGCCTGTGGCCTTAAGAGTCTGAGTTTGGCGATTGAATAACGCTTCATCCGCTTTGATTTTGACTCTGGAACTATCGATTTGAACTTTGCCTTTGAATTGCGCAAAAGTTTGTTGATTGATTTCACTATCTTCAGACTTAACTTGAATTTGCCCTTCAAGTAGCGAATTATCGATGTTAGGCCCAGCTAAGGGAACAAAACAGGCTTCTTGAGCATTGGCTAGCCCAATCGACATCAACAAAAGGCTAATAAATAAGAATTGTTTGTTTTGTATACTAGACAAGTACGAAGTGACCTAATTTGGCATTTAAAATAACCAGTAAATACATAATTTTAAAGGTTTCAATGAGATTTACCAGTAAACTTGCAAAAAAAGTCATATTTCGCCATTGTTTATTTTCATCCAGCAGCCAACCTTGTACATTTGATAAGAGAAACACTTGAAAACACAGTTACCTTGCAAGCAGATTCGAAAACAGCAATTGCACACATGGATAAATCAAAACACAGATTTTGACTGTGATTCGCTGGAAATAGTTTCAGGAGATGCCAGCTTTCGTCGATACTTTCGATTTATTCATCGAGGGCGTTCGATTATTGCGGTGGATGCGCCGCCAGAACATGAAGATGCCAGTCAATTTATTGCTGTGGCACAATGTTATCAAGAAAAAGGTATAAAGGTTCCCGAAATATACGCCTACGATCTAGCTCAGGGATTTTATATCCAGCAAGATTTCGGTAATCGCCTGTTTAGCGACTTTTTAACTGTAGATTCTTGTGACCAGTTTTATTCTAAAGCATTAGCTAGCATTCCCCTTATACAAAGTTGCTTATCCACTGAAAAAGGATTATTGCCAGCTTATGATGCTGTTTTTATCGACACAGAGTTGAGTCTTTTTACAGATTGGTTATTGAATAAATATCTACAGTTATCGCTAACTGATGCAGAACAAAAAATGCTGAGTCATGTTTTTGATGCAGTAAAAAATGCATGTTTAATACAGCCTATGGTAGGTGTGCATAGAGATTATCACTCACGCAACTTAATGCTGCTTGAGGATGATGATATTGGAGTGATTGACTTTCAAGATGCAGTAATAGGACCTATTACTTATGATGCGGTTTCGCTCCTAAGGGATAGTTATCAAGACTGGCCACATACAAAAGTGAATGAGTGGTTACAAAATTGGCATACAGAATATTATGCTCAGTATCCGTGGGCTGAATTTAAGATGTGGTTTGATTCTGTAGGTATGCAGAGGCACATCAAAATTGCAGGGATTTTTGCTCGTTTGTTTATACGTGACAACAAATCCAGTTACTTGTCAGATATTCCTCACACTTTACACTACCTAATTGATGAAGCCTGTCAATATCCTGAATATTCTGAGTTCGCTAGTTTTGTTCGTGAGCGAGTTTTGCCCAATGTTTTGCAAAGGCTACAGACAACTAACAATGACAACTAACAAAAGCAATGAAAAATGAAGCTTAAAACTGTAATGATCTTAGCCGCTGGAAGAGGAGAGCGGATGAGGCCTTTAACCGATTCAGTGCCTAAACCCCTGCTGCAAGTACATGGGAAACCTCTGATTGAATATCATCTTGAAGCGCTAAAGCGTTCAGGATATCAGAGAGTTGTTATAAACCATGCATGGTTAGGCCAGCAGGTTGAAAGTGTCTTAGGGACAGGCGAACGTTTTGGTCTAGAAATACTCTATTCTACCGAAATCCAAGCATTAGAAACAGCCGGAGGGATCATTAACGCATTACCATTACTTTGCCCTAACACAAGGGATGAAATATTTACTGTGGTTAACGGTGACATTTTCACTGATTTTGATTTTGATACCTTACCCGTGACTCTACCTGATTGGGCCGAGGCGCATTTGGTGATGATTGATAATCCCAGCCATAATCCGGATGGGGATTTTTATTTTGCGAAACATGCCTTGCACCCTACGCAAGGCTGTAAATTGACTTTTAGTGGCATTGCTGTTTACCACAAAAACTTTTTTGCACAGGTGGATCCTGGTATTAAACCTTTGGCGCCTATGTTGCGAACAGCAATTAACCAAGGGGCAATGGGTGCGCAACATTTTACTGGGCAATGGACAGACGTAGGTACACCCCAACGATTAAACGAATTAAATACAATAGAAAGTTAGTGGAAATAAATGATAGGTAAAATTTTAGGTACCATTTTTGGTTTTATGTTTGGGCGCATTCCAGGCGCAGTTTTAGGTTTTTTTGTCGGACATATGTTTGATAAAGGCTACAGCAAAAATTTTAATCAAACGGGTGGCTTTAACCGTTTTTTTGCGAGTCAGGATGAATTTAAAACTCAAGCTGTTTTTTTTCATTGCTTATTTTCGGTAATGGGACATGTTGCCAAAGCTGATGGCAAAGTGAGTGATGTTGAAATTCGTATGGCTAGCGCCTTAATGGACCAGATGAACCTTGACGGAGATATGCGCAAAGAGGCTCAGCAAGCCTTTAGGGACGGTAAAGCTGAAGACTTTGCCCTTAAAGAAACGGTTCAAGAGTTTAAAGAGTCATGCCATGGTCGGCGTGATATTTTGCAGGTGTATTTAGAAATCTTAATTCAATCGGCTTATGTTGACGGTAAATTGGATAAAGCCGAACAAGCTATTTTAGAGACAGTGTCTCAATATTTAGGCTTTAGTCAGCACGATTTACTCTACTTAATGTCAGCATTTGAAGCAGAAATGCGCTTTAGGCGAGGTGCTGGCGGCAAACAAAATGCAAATGGCGCAAAATATTCTTCTCAGCAATCTTTGGATGACGCTTATAAGATCCTTGGTGTTTCAACATCCGATGACGATAAAAGTATCAAAAAAGCTTACCGTAAGTTGATGAGTGAACATCATCCAGACAAACTAGTATCAAAAGGTTTGCCAAAACAAGCGCTTGAGTTGGCAAAAAATAAAACCCAAGACATTCAGTCAGCTTATGAAATGATCAAGGAAAAGCGTGGGTTCAAATAACAAATTTTGACCATAACTGAGATTGAACTGATTGATTTATTCTTCCGATTTTCTGCAGTTGGCAGTTTGTTTTTTATTAACCTCTTCTGGCTTGAAAAAAGTGTCTCTCTTCATCTATGGATATCGAGATGTTTGTTATGTTGTTTGTCTGGCTACTTATTACTGACAGCTCCGATAGATGACGCAATATATGGATATTTTCGAGGGTTGGTTTTATTACTCACAGAGTTATTACCCTTTTGTTTATGGCTATATGTTTTTGCTTTAATAAAACCAGAACTGCGAACCAAAGACATTCCTTGGCTGGTCAGGGCTTCCGTGTTTTGTATGTTTCTGTGGTTCTTCTATTTTTTTGCAGTACTTCAAGGCCGTGGCAGTTTTCATCAAATTAACCATATTTTAGGCTTAGTATTGTATTTCCATATTGCATTTATGGCTATATATGACTTTCAAGATGACTTGGTGCAACAACGCCGTAAAGTAAGAGTAGCCGTGGCTGTTTTTATGGGTGTTTACAGCTGTTTTTTAACATTATTAGAACTATTTGATGACTCGCTGCGGACTAATTCTTTGTTTAGTGTGATTAATTCCGCAACCATTTTTGCGTTAATTTTTCTATTCTCTACATTCTCAGCAAAGACAAAAACTGATTGTGAACAATCAGCTGAAGGTCAGCTAGGAACTGCGCCAGAGGCAGAAGTTAGCAACTCTATGCCAGTCATTTTTATATCAGATTTAGAAAAAATGAAAATGCTGATGCAACAGCAATTTTATACTCAGTCTAACCTGACTATTGGTGTGTTAGCAGAAGCGCTGGGTATGCCTGAACATCGCTTACGGTTATTGATTAATAAACATTTGGAGTACCAAAATTTTTCAGAGTTTGTGAACAGTTACCGTATTTCTGCTGCAAAAATCATACTGAAAGATCCAGAGCGAGCAAGACTGCCCGTTTTGACTATTGCTCTGGAGTTAGGTTATGGCTCAATAGGGCCATTCAATCGAGCTTTTAAACAAACAACCGGGTTAACCCCGAGTGAATATCGTAAAAAAATTTAGAATCGGCCATAGTTTTTTAAAATCGGCGAGCATCTAAGCTATTTTTTTTCATATTATAAGCTCCTTTACTAATATGGAATGATCAGAATGTTGAAAAAGTGTTTGGTTCTATTTGTTTGCGTTGTGTCTTTACTTATCTGGTTGTTATGGCCCGTTTATCAATTTTATGCCCACAAAGGTGAAGCTGCGTTTCTTCCTTGGGGTAAGGTCGATATTCCGGATAAAACGCCGCGAAGTCAGCAAGTTTATAATATGAAATTCAGCCAAGTGGCAAAAGAAGCAATAGATAAGCTCGATGTGCACCACAAAACCATTAACGCGCCGGGCATGTCGGCTGCGATTGGTGTTGATGGTGAACTGGTGTGGGCAGGAACAGTTGGTTGGGCAGATATTGAACAAGCGATCCCCGTTTCAACAGATACTCAATTTAGAGTGGGTAGTACATCAAAAGCTATCACAGCAACTGGGTTGGCAAGGTTGTTAGACAAGCAGCTTCTTAACTTAGATGCCCCTATTTCAGAGTTTCATGACGCGTTACCCAATGTGCAATGGCAGCAAATAAAGGTAAAATATTTAGCGTCTCACATGTCTGGCTTACCTCATTACAAACAATTTGGTGACAAGTTTGGCTTGTATAAGAGTATTGCGCTGACCACTCACTATGCAGATGTAAATGATGCCCTAGAAGTTTTTGACGAGGCACAATTAAAATTCGAACCGGGTAGTGAATTTAGTTATTCCACCTATGGCACAGTGTTGTTAAGTGCTGTAATGCAAGAGGCTGCAAATCAACCTTTTCTCGAACTGATGCAACAGCGGGTATTTACACCCCTTGGTCTAAACCATACTGGTGATGAGTATCAATTTTATGGGCAAGGCATGATAGCGACCTTTTATTGGAATGATGGAGGTAAAAGTCAGACGGTTCGTGTCTGGCGAGATGTTGATTTGAGTCATCGATTAGCTGGAGGTGGTTTTGTTTCAACGTCATCAGATTTGGTTAGGCTTGGTAATGCCTATTTTGACGAGAACTTTATAAGCCCTGAAACGAAACAAAAGCTGTGGACACCGCAGCGGCTTTCAAACGGTGACATTAATCGGCAAAACTATGGAATTGGATGGCGAATCAACCAATTGGTAATCGACGATAAAACCGTTGATTATATGCATCATGGAGGCGTATCCAGAGGTGCACAAAGTTTATTAGTGTTAATCCCTGAATATAAGTTATCTATAGCAATAAATATTAATGCTAAAACCGATAATTTTAGGCGCTTTTCCAAAATTTGGAAAGAACTGGCCATTTCATTTATTCATGCATCTGAAAAAGCCAAGTTAACTGCCAACAAAAAGACGTTTCTTAAATAAAACGTCTAGCTTTAGTGAGCAAGGTCTAAATGGCTAAGATTGAAGCTGTTAAGGTTTATCTGCAGATGATACTGGTTGTTTGCCTCGCCACCATGCAGCCAGTGATGATCCCGTAATATTCATCAACGGGCCAAATACTGCTGGGGCCAGTCCCATACTGGCAACACGTCCCATTTCCACCGCTATACCTGATGCGAGCCCTGAATTTTGCATGCCTACTTCGAAGGCAATGGTGCGTGAGGAGGCCTCGTCCATGCCGAACAATTTTGCTCCGCCATAACCAAACAAATATCCGAGTAAGTTGTGGATCAATACTATTCCAGCTAACACCGCGCCTATGTCGAGCAAGCTGTCGCGACCCACAGCGGTGATCACCGTAATAATAATGGCGATACCAAGCATAGATAACTTAGGCATGGCGCGATCAACGATTGGAAAACGTCCATGCAAGAAGTGGTTAAATAACAAACCGGCAATAATCGGTAAAATTACAATTTTACTAATACTTAAAAACATCGCCATGGCATCGATTGGTACAAACTGATCGGCAAATAATGACATGTAAAATGGTGTAATAAAAGGAGCCAGTAAAGTGGATACAGCGGTAAGAGTGAGTGATAGAGCCAAGTTTGCGCCTGAAATATAAGCCATTACGTTTGATGCTAGTCCGCTGGGCGAACAACCTACTAAGATGATACCCGCGGCGATTTCAGGAGGTAATCCGGAGGCGGTAGCCAAACCAAAACCTATTACTGGCATAATTGAAAACTGACAGACTAAACCAATCAATACGCCTTTTGGCATTTTACCAATATGCACAAAGTCTTTTATGCTCATGGATGTGCCCATACCAAACATGATAATCATCAATAAAGGCACGATCAGCTCTTTATAATAAAAATCACCAAAGCCAGTAAACACTGCAGGATAATATAACGAGGCACTTACGGCGGCAAAAATCAGGAAGGTAAAAGCAAAGCCAGAAAATTTTTCTGTGGTTTTTAAAAATAAGACAAACAAAATTAAAAACGTTATCACCACAGGGCCAGACAGAGCCCACTGCTGTATAGAAATCAATATTAAGCTTGTGATCCCTGTTAACAAGCTCAATCCAGAAAGTATTTTTGTTGTTGGCATTATGCTTCCTAAAGGATAAGTAAATTTTATAAAACTATTTTACCCACACTTATGCATTTGTTGTAACTGAGAGAAACCTCTATGTTGAAAATAGTTAATTAAGGCAGTCTTCAGTTTTTGTTCATGTTTTTCATTCCACACTAACAGCAGGTTTGAAAAGGAAAGTGAAATGAAAAATTTAAGTGTGTTAATGATAAGCAGTTTATTTTTATCTAGTGTTTTTTTATCTGGAGTTGTAAGGAGTTCAGAAAAAAAGAATTGGAGTGCTCAGTCAACTGAAAAGCAATTTGAGAAAACAAGTGAGTTGAAATACAACACGTCTAAAGGTGATGAAACTAACGTGTTGTCTTTGATACCAAGTGCCCAATCAAAATCAGCCGCAGGTGCTAAACCAGAATCAGCAGCGGGCGCTAGAGAAAAAACCGCACTAGCTAAAGCATTAACCTTTAGGCCAGAGGTTAAATCCTTTAATCAGGAATTTTGGATATTCGATGCATCGGTAGAATTTTTTAGTGATGACGATAGAGATGGTTTCTATAACCACTTTGCGGTCGAATTTGACGCTGATACCGAATATAGATCAGCAGAAATTTATGCCCGGCTTTATTTAGGTGAAAATGAAGTATTTAAGGAATATCACACGACCTCTAACTTCAGTATTTTTTCTGACAACAGCAATGATAGTTTTGTTGTTGAAAGTGAGTTGTTAAACGGTTTTTCTTCTGCTGAATATGAGGTGTTAATTGAATTATATGATGCTTTCAATGATCAACTTGTCGCTGTTTATAATGGTAATAATGATGCCGATTTGTACTTATTGTCTCTTGAAAGCTTGGAGTACGAAACTACTCGGGTGATCGTTGTTCGTGAGCATGGTGGGAGTGTGAGTCTATGGTATTTGTTGCTGTTACCGACATTACTCATTACACGTCAGTATAAAAGACTCTCATCAGGTCAGAATGGGTAACTGAAAATAGCTGACTTTATCTAAGTCAGCTATTTTGGTTTTTGGCACATCGGCTTTGACTACTTCAGTTGCCACTTTTAACCAATTTAACCCTACCGTGTTTCAGTAATGTATTTATAAAGACATATTAGATTTGGGCATTAACGCTAGGTAGCTCATCATCTTCTCAGGGCTTCAAGCACATTCCCTCGGCTAAGCTCTAATATAAACTGCCGCTATTTATGATGGGTTGCACATTCTTGTCACCACATAAAACAACTAACAAATTACATACCATCATAGCCTTGCGTTCTTCGTCAAGATGCACAACACCTTGTGACTTGAGTCTATCCAATGCCATTTCAACCATGCCTACTGCGCCCTCAACAATTTTGGTGCGTGCAGCAATAATGGCGGTTGCTTGTTGTCGCTGTAACATGGCGCTGGCAATTTCTGGTGAATAAGCCAAGTGACTTATTTTAGACTCATGCACGGTTAGTCCTGCTTTGCCTAAACGCTCTTGGATTTCTTGTTTCAATATTTCTGAAATATGTTGAGGATGGCTACGAAGTGCAATATCAGTACTATTGTCATCTTGCGGGTCATAACAATAACTGCTGGCCATATTTCGCAGTGCTGATTCAGTTTGAATGGTGACGTAACTTTCATAGTCATCTACTTCAAACATGGCCTCAGCTGAATCTGTAACAGACCACACTACTATAGTGGCAATTTCTATTGGATTACCTAAGCTATCATTTACTTTAATTTTGGCAGATTCAAAGTTGCGAATACGCAATGAAACCGTTTTACGCATAAAAAATGGGATGGTCCAACGCAAACCATTACGTTTTTCTGTGCCCACATAACTTCCAAACAAAGTCATCACTTTGGCCTGGTTAGGTTGCACCATAAAAAAACCAGCCCAGCAAATAAGCACTATAATGGAACAAATAAGTCCCACGGGGATCAATATTCCGCTCGCAAGCATGCTGCCAAAACTTACTTGTAGTAAGGGTAAAATGACAAAAAAAGCCAAGTAACCATTAATCGAAAACCCTTTTTTCTCAGTAATCATGAAAACTCCTTATTAACTCGAAATTTCGAACTTCATTGTGGATATTAATTATGTTTTTTAAAAAAGCAATATCTGCAATGGTATTGACGGTTGTTGTTTAAACTGGATATTGTCCGATTTGTGGTAGAACAGAATGAGAGTCGGGTAGTCGCTTCTTCTAATTTAGAAAGCAATACTTACACCCGAAATCATCGGAATTATGGGGCGGTGGCAAATGAATGGGACCCCATGAGTCTAGTTCACTGAGTGCAACTTCGGTTACCGATTGTGGCGAATGAGTTCAGCCAACAAGTGCGCAGTCAACAACGCCGCAATTTCAAGGATGAAGGGCGTAGATGTTGAAGTGTTGGCTGTTCACCACCCTAAATGTTTTTTAACTAGATGCAATAATGCCCAATAAAGTGCCCTGAGTGCTTTGTTGGGCGCTAGTATGCACCGGCTGCATAGGTTAATTCATAGCTGTGGCTATAGATTTCTAAGATATTACCAAAGGGGTCTTCCATATAAATCATGCGGTAAGGCTTTTCGCCGGGGTAATAATAGCGTGGTTTAGCCATACGTTTTTTACCACCAGCTGCGACAATTGCATCTGCAAGCTCTTCTAGATTTGGATCTTGCACACAGAAGGTAAAGACGCCGGTTTTCCAATATTCAAAGTTGTCATCTGGATCTTTCTGGTTGTTAAATTCAAATATCTCAACGCCAACTCTGTCACCTGTGGACAGATGAGCTATCTTAAACTTTTTCCAATTGGCCCCAAAAACGTCAGTACACATTTCACCTATGGGGCTATCGTCTTCAACAATTTCAGTTGGCTGCATAATTAAGTACCAGCCCAGTACTTTGGTGTAAAACTCAACTGCTTTTTCTACATTTGGAACAGAAATACCTATGTGCGAAAACGTGCGTGGATATGGGTTTGGCATATGTCGCTCCTGAATAATCAATCAAAATGAATACTATTAATACTATTAATGCGATATGGGATCGCCCGAGTGATTGATGAGCAATCAATCAATTGACGTTACTATAATCCTTATTATGAAGTATAATAAATTATCATTTGTAATTAAAATAAGTACTTTTTGTTATGATGAACTCAACCTGGTTAAAGACCTTTTGTACCCTAGCTGACTTGGGCCACTTCACTCAAACGGCACATGCTTTATTTATGACGCAATCGGGTGTTAGTCAACAAATCAAGAAACTTGAACAGCAATTAGACACACCACTGCTGATCCGTGAGGGTAAGTCGTTTACATTAACCGATGCCGGTATACAACTTCATCGCGACGGGTGGCAGTTACTGCAAGCAACCGAACTACTTGAACAAAATATAAGACAAGATGACCCATTTATTGGGCTGGTGCGTGTCGCTACGCCCGGCAGTGTTGGACTCGCTTTATATCCCTTCTTACTCGACTTACAACGTCAACATCCAAAACTGAGTGTAATGCATTCGTTCGCACCTAATAAGAGTATCGAACGAGATATTGGTCAGCGACATTTTGATGTAGGTATAATGACCCAACACAGCACATCTTCAGAGGTGTCTACTGAGGCCATATCTGAAGAAGCATTAGTATTAGTCACTAGCAGTGATATGCAGGATATAAATTGGCAGGTTTTGCAGCAATTAGGCTTTATTTCTCACCCTGACGGACATCATCAATGTCAGGCCTTATTAAGCCAAAATTTTTCGCAATTCGAGCATCCCACTCAATTTAAAGAAAAAGGATTTTCCAATCAAATAAGTCTTATTTTGGAACCTGTTTGCCGTGGTTTTGGATTCAGTATTTTACCACTTCATGCGGCCAAAGCGTTTCATGATCAGGCCAGTATCCAGATCCATGCCTTAACACGTCCGGTTAATGAGACCTTATACCTTTGTCGTCACACTCAAGTAAAACAAAGCCAGCGCGTGCGATACATTGATGAGCAAATTCAAACCTTTTTACAACCAAAACAATCAATAAAGCCCGACAGATAGCAGCAATCATCATCATTACTTATGCGCTTTAGATGCACCTGTTGTGAATAATTAATTATTTTGTTGAGATACTTGGTTTTAAGTGTTGTCGCCCATTAACGGATTAGATTCGGCTTGCGGTATACAATTTTTACAGAAGCAATGAAATGGCCAAAATAACGTTTTTTTTTCAGTATTGGCTTTGCGTTAGTGGTCAGCAGCGTAAAAAAGTTAGAGTGCACGTAACAACTTAATCAGTCAGTGTGACACCTTCAATTCGACTTAACAGTTTTTCCCCACAAAAAATCGAAATACTACTGAATTCAGAAATAGGTGTTTCTAAAGAGTATTTAACTGGCACTTTAGTCAACACTTGAATGACCATTAAATTTGAAGCTTTAGGTAATAAGCTAAGTCTTAAGCTTGGTGGCTGCATGCGGTCAGTTGGACCAACCGACCATTGCATTGCAAATCCGGGAGTAGGCATAATAACTTCCCCGTTTATATTTAGCCGATATTGACCATCTTTTTTGGTGAATTTATCTAACCACGCATACCACTTTCCACTTTTTAATATTGGGCAATTCGCACTACCATGAGGCGTAACTTCAACAGGCAGTTTACTTTTATCCTGAACCAACTCATTAATATTAACTGGTAAAATGAGCTGATTAGGCTGACTTTTGCAGGCTGATATCGCCACAAATACCAATAAAGATACTATTTTTGCAGGAAAACGCTGCATATTGTCAACTCCCATTTAAGGCTAAGTTCAAACTTGCAAAGCAAGCGTTCGCTCCAGACAAGAGCTTGCTTTTCATAGGTATTTATTGTCTTCAGTTTACATAATCTTAATATCTTGCAGGGACCACTTTCGGCTTCAGTTTGAAAGAAAGCTGAAAGTCAGTTTCACCTGTGTTCAAACTTTGATGACTCTTCGCGGCTCACAAGTCAACGGTTTTTCTAACAACTTCAAAGGGTATTTCTGGAAAAATCGAAAAGTTTTATCTGGATACTTATTGCTACTTTCTAAAGTACGCTAGAAATATTCATTTATGTTGTTGGTCATGTTGAAACAGATAAAAAATAACATGGCTTTGTGAGAGTAATATAATGGTTAGCTGATCAAAATCAGATTCTTTTACCCGTTTATAAGACATTATATTATTTTCACATTATTCACTCTTTTCAAAGTCTACGTATTTTTACCTCCTTACATAGCAATGTCAAAATCAACATTAATTGAACGAAAATATAAAATTCGGTAGCTAAAAGATCTAAGTGATCAAGCAGTTGAAATGATGGAAATTCGTCAGGTATTTTTACACATTAGTTTCATGATTTTTTTAAAATTTCCTAATTACTTGTTTTTGATTAATAATTAATTAAGGCGCAATTCTTGCATAGCGTGCTGACCAAGAGGTCAAGTTCGCTTGTTGGTCGAAATTTAATCTACCCATTGTCATACGGATGTCACAGAAGTTTAAGAACATCTATCGTACTAAAATTATAATTATTAAAAGTCGGAACACCGACCCTTATATATTCAGGAGAAAACATGAAATTAAAGTATTCAGCTTTGCTGGCGGCTTTCAGTGTCTCAGCCGTTCACGCAAGTGATATCGTTATCACCGGTGTTGTCGATGCCACATTAACGGGTGGCACCCCAAAAGCCATTGAAATTTTTGTTATTAATGATATTGCCAATCTTTCAACCTGCGGTGTCGGCGCTGCCAATAACGGTGGCGGCACAGACGGCGAAGAGATTACTTTTAATCCAGGCGTTGCTACAGCGGGTACTTATATTTATGTTGCCTCTGAATCAACTCAATTCACTAACTTCTTTGGTTTTGCCCCAGACTATACCGGCAACGGCGCTAATATTAATGGCGACGACGCAATCGAACTGTTTTGTAACGGTGTGGTAGTCGACGTGTTTGGCGATATCAATGTAGACGGTAATGGGGAAGCTTGGGAATACCTAAATGGTTGGGCAGCAAGAGTTGCTGATACTGGCCCTGATGGCTCTACTTTTGAACTTTCCAGTTGGTCATTCAGCGGCGTCAATGCCTTAAATGGTCAAACTACCAATGCCTCAGCAACGACTCCTTACCCACTAAAATCTTATGCAGATGAAGTCGACGGTGGTTGCGGTGGCGGCGGTGGTGGCGGAGATGCCGGCATTTGTACCAATTGCCCAGATGTGCTCAAAGTAGCTGACGCATCAACCTTTTCAGATCCAGCATATTATGAGTCTGTCATGACTGAAGTCGACGCAAGTGCTGATGGTTTATTTATCAAGATGGCACTCACTGAGGTCATTTCAGAAAACGTTAATAGCTTAACTTACACACAAGCTTGGACTGTATTAACAGAGTCTGACCAAGACCCTGTAGACTCAGACAATGTCATTTTATTGTATTCAGGCAAATCAATTCCAAAAAATCAAAATGCCAGTGGCCAATTTGCTAATGAAGATGATTTTTGGAATCGCGAGCATGTATGGCCTAACAGCCATGGCTTTGCTGATGACGGCGATCGTAACCAACCGCCTGAACTCGAAGCTTTTTCAGATGTTCATCATCTAAGGCCAACAGATAGAAGCATAAATAGTTCCCGCGGTAATTTAGACTTCGACGAGAGTGACGGCCCATTAGCTGAAGCACCAGCAAATAGTATTGATGGTGATTCTTTTGAGCCTAGAGACGAAGTTAAAGGCGATGTTGCTCGTATGATGTTTTATATGGACACTCGCTATGAAGGCATCACAGACAATACGCCTAATTTAGTGTTGGTTGATGAATTAACTAATAGTGGCGATCCTCGTCTTGGTAAACTTTGCACATTGTTAGCATGGCATGCCAATGATCCAGTGAGCGAGTTTGAACAAAATCGCAACAATGTGCTGTATGAATATCAAGGTAATAGAAACCCTTATGTTGATCATCCTGAATGGGTAGAACTGATTTATTCAGCAGATGCCTGTAGTGATGACGATGGCGGCGGTGATGACGATGGCGGTGGCACTGGCGGCGCATCTACACTGGTCTTTATCAATGAATTTCATTATGACAATACTGGTTCTGACACTGGCGAAGCGATAGAGATTGCAGGTTTAGCAGGGACTGACTTAAGCGTTTTGAGTTTAGTATTGTACAACGGTAAAAGTGGCGCTAGCTATAACACTATTAGCTTATCTGGGGTGTTACCAAACCAACAAAATGGTTTTGGAACATTCACTCTTGATCTTCCATCAAACGGTTTACAAAACGGTGCGCCTGATGGCATTGCATTAGTCGATGCGACAGACAACGTACTTCAGTTTTTAAGTTACGAAGGTACTATGGATGCAACAAATGGCCCAGCTGTTGGCATGACAAGTCAGGATGTTGGAGTGTCTGAACCTGGCTCAACGCCTGTTGGTCATTCGCTACAGTTATCCGGAACCGGTTCTAGTTATGAAGATTTTGTTTGGGTAGCAGCTGCAATAAATACCTTTAGTGATGTTAATGCTGAGCAAAATTTTGTTGCCCCTGCACCTTTTATTAATGAAATCCATTATGACAATACAGGTGGCGATACTGGTGAAGCGATTGAAGTCGCAGGTGTTTCTGGTACTGATTTATCCACTTTCAGTTTAGTGTTGTATAACGGTAACAATGGCACTGCTTATGACACTGTTATGCTTTCTGGGGTGTTAACAGACCAACAGAGTGGCTTTGGCACTGCTAGTTTCGATATTTCAGGCATACAAAATGGCGCGCCTGATGGCATTGCATTAGTCGATGCGACAAACAACGTACTTCAGTTTTTAAGTTATGAAGGTACTATGGATGCAACAGATGGCCCAGCTGTTGGCATGACAAGTCAGGATATTGGAGTGTCTGAACCTGGCTCAACACCTGTTGGTCATTCTTTACAATTAGCTGGAAGTGGCGTGAAATCTAGTGATTTTATTTGGGAAGCACCTGCAGCAAACACCTTTGGTACGGTTAATACCAACCAGACCTTTGCTGGCGGTGGAGATGACGGCGGCGGTGGCGGACCAGGCGTTTGTTGCGATGAAGTCACGTTTATTCATGCTGTTCAAGGAAGTGGCGATGCTTCACCTCTAGTGGGTGAAACGGTTCTTATTGAAGGCATCGTGAGTGCTTCCTTTTCAGATCTAAGTGGTTTCTTTGTTCAAGAAGAGGCCGGTGATATGGATGCAAACCCCTCTACTTCAGAAGGTGTTTTTGTCTTCTTCGGTGGTGAGTTACCAACTGCTGGAAGCCTTGTAAGGGTTATTGGTGAAGTATCAGAACGTTTTGGTCGTACCCAATTAACTGCAAATGATGTCCCTGAACTAATCGCTACTGATACTGAGGGCGCTCAAGTGTCTTCTTTATCTCTACCTTTTGTAGACGTAGCAGAAGCTGAATCATTAGAGGGTATGTTGGTGTCTTCGTCACAAACGTTAGTGGTAACGGATAACTTTGGGTTAGGACGTTTTGGTGAAGTAGCACTATCAACTGAACGTTTGTTCATACCTACTAATATATTTGCCCCGGGTTCAGATGAGGCGATTGAATTAGCAGCGGCTAACGCACTAAATCGTATATTATTAGATGATGGAAATTCTAATCAAAATGTTGAAGTAACGGCATTCCCAACTGGCGGATTGTCAGCATTTAACACTTTACGTTCAGGCGATACAGTATCAACACTAATGGGTGTTGTAGATTATGGCTTTGATAATTATCGCGTCATTCCTATACAAGATCCAACGTTTGTGGCGACTAACCCCCGAACTGCTGAACCTGATTTAGACTTAGGCAATTTGTCAGTAGCTAGCTTAAATGTGCTTAATTACTTCAATAATATTGATACTGGGGATGTTTGTGGACCGACTGGTGAATCTGGTTGCCGAGGAGCTGACAGCGAACTGGAATTTGAACGTCAAAAAGCTAAAACAGTTGCTGCTATTGTTGCAGTGAATGCAGATATTGTTGGCTTAATGGAAATTGAGAATAACGGTTTTTCTGAAGGCTCAGCCATTAATGATTTGGTTGCAGGGATCAATGCCGTTATGGGTGCGGGCACCTATTCTATTGTTGACCCTGGCGCGGCTATAGGTACGGATGCCATTACCGTTGCGTTCATTTATAAGTCAAGTGTTGTGTCTTTAAGTGGCGCATCGCAAATTCTTGATAGCAGTAATTCTATCTCTGACGAAGACGGTGTGTTGTTTATTGATACTAAAAACCGCCCTTCTTTAGTTCAGGAGTTTGCTTTGGTTGAAAATGGCGAAACGCTAGTTATTAGTGTTAACCACTTAAAATCTAAGGGCTCTGGTTGTGGCGCAGGCGATGATGATACAACTACCGGTCAAGGTAGCTGTAATTTAACTCGTACACGTGCTGCACAGGCGCTAAGTGCATTCTTAGAAACCCAGTTCCCTGATAAAGCCACTTTGATCATTGGTGACTTGAATGCTTATGCAAAAGAAGATCCCATTAGCGCACTAGAAAACGCTGGATTCACCAACTTGATTAGTGAATTTAATGGGCAAGAAGCCTACTCATATTCCTTTAGAGGCCTCATTGGTTACTTAGATCATGCTTTAGCTAATGACAAAGCTTTGGCTAACGTAATTGACGTAGTTGAGTGGCATATAAACGCTGATGAGCCGATTGTTCTTGATTATAATGTTGAGTTTAAAGCACCCGCAAATGTCAATAATTATTATGCAGATGACGCATACCGTATGTCTGACCATGATCCCGTTATTGTTAGTTTGAATTTGAAAGCTGACTTAGTGATTGGTGACTATGATGGTGACGGCGATTTAGATCGAGTCGATCTTCGCGCCATGATTGTTGCACTAAGATCAGGTGAAGTTTTAAATTCTGCTTTTGACGTGGATGGCAACGGTATTGTAAATGTTAGAGATGTGTTGTCATTAATAAGACAGTGCACAAGAGCGCGATGCGCGACTGAATAGCATTAATATCAGTTACTAAAAAAGGCGCTTTTCATAGGCGCCTTTTTTTTCTTTATAATCGTTATCCAACGACGTTAGACTATTGTTATAAATTTTGACTTAAATAAAGACGCTGTAGTAACTATTATTGATGTTAGATAATAATATAGCTATCAGTAAAGTCGTATCAGTAAAGTCATATCAGTAAGCATAACTGTTACTGAACTTGAGAGATTTGATGCATTTGACTTCGATTTTAATACATCAATTTTTAGTTATGATGCTGCAACGTTAATGAGTCAAGTATTTTTAGGTGTATCTATTTTTTTGGTTAATGAAGTCACAGATTTTGTTGCTCTAAGGCTTTGTACTTATGATGTCTGATCAGAACGTGGATTATTTGCTCGTTTTGACTTAACAAGATTAAGTTAGGGAGCCACTACATTTTTGACAGGAGATGCGCTGTGAGTTGAATTTGTTAGCTCTAAGTCAGCTGTTGATAAAAGCGTTATCTAAAGAGTGAACGTATCGACACCCGCTACTCTAGGCAAAAGTTGCTTTTGCTGGATTTCGCCGTTTAGCGTAATTTCTTAAATTATTAAAAAGGCGGTTGATACCCCTATCAACCGCCTTTAAATTATTACTCTCTACTTTTTCTGTTTCTAAGCTTTTCGACTATTGATAATCAAATTCCATATCAGTCACAGCCATCAAATCTTCTGCGTTATTAAACAAGTTTTCTTTAAAACCGTCTTTTCTAGGTAACATTCTTTTCATATAAAAAGCGCAGGTATTGGCTTTGCCTTTTCTGATGGTGTCGTTGTCTGAATGTTCTGCTGTATCGGCCATACTTAACCATAGAACACCTATTAAACAATAAGAACTGTAATGCATGTAGTCATATGCTGCCCCTGACAAATCTAGAGCATTAAGTGTCATAAGTTGCTTGGACGTTTCATTCCATTCATTTAGCAGGTCATGGGCTTGAGTTTTATATTTAGCATTACCGATATGACCCACCATAGTAGAGAATAACTCATAAGTACTGGCCAACATATGTCCGTTATCTCGGACCAACTTACGGTTGATTAAATCTACAGCTTGGATACCGTTAGTGCCTTCATACAACTGAGTAATACGGCTATCGCGAACTAGCTGCTCCATGCCCCATTCACGAATATACCCATGACCACCAAACACTTGAATACCTAAGTTACTCAGTTCCTCACTCATATCGGTCATAAAACCTTTACAAATAGGGGTTAGAAACTCGATTACTTGTTTGGCTTTATGGGCTAGCGGTGGCTCAGCATATTTTTCAATATCCATTTGAGTCGCGTACAACAATGATAAAGCTCTAGCGCCTTCGGTTAAGGACTTTTGGGTTAACAACATGCGGCGTACATCTGGCTGATGCATAATTGAATCAGCTTTTTTGTCAGCTTGTTGAATACCTTGAGGGGAGCGCGATTGTAATCTATCCCTTGCATAGGCTAAAGCACCTTGAAAAGACGCTTCACTGATACTCAACCCTTGTAAGCCTACTTGAAAACGAGCGTCGTTCATCATAGTGAACATACAGGCTAATCCTTTATTTTCTTCGCCTATTATCCAGCCTTTAGCATCATCAAAATTCATAACGCAAGTAGGGCACGCTTTGAGGCCCATCTTTTTCTCGATACTGCCCACTGATAAAGTATTCCCTTGTGTTATTTTCCCCGCATCATCAAGCAACATTTTAGGCACTAAAAATAAGCTGATACCTTTCACACCCGCAGGTGCATCGGGTAATCGGGCGAGGACTAAGTGAACAATATTGTCTGTCCAATCTTGGTCGCCACCTGAAATGAATATTTTGCTTCCGGTTACCGCATAACTACCATCGCCATTGTCTTTAGCTTTACTGGTTAATAAACTCAAATCAGAGCCTGCATGTGGCTCTGTGAGGTTCATGGTGCCTGTCCATTCACCTGATATTAACTTGGGTAAATATTGCGCTTTTAGGTTATCGCTGCCATGTTTGTCTACTGCCAGTATGGCACTTTCTGTTAATACACTAATAAGTCGCCAACTAAAGTTGGCAGAACTCAGCATTTCGTGAACAGGTATAGCCATTGAATTAGGCAAATCCTGACCATCGTAATCAGCATTCCCCAACATGGCATTCCAGCCATTGGCAATATAATCTTTGTATGCATCGGCGAAACCGTCTGGAGTGATCACTTTTTTGTCCACTAACTTACTGCTTTGTTCATCACCACTGCGATTTAATGGGGCAATCACTTCTTCAGCAAACTTGGCACCTTGATTTAATATTTCATTGACAAGATCTTGGTCAAAATCTTCTAATCCCAACGTTTTATAATGTTCTGAAAGCTTTAACCATTCATGTAATACAAATTGCATGTCTTTTATTGGAGCTGTGTATTGAGGCATAGAAAAATCTCGAGAATCTAGTAGTGTAAATATTATACTGTTATTTGCTAAATTTGGTTGTTAAAAGTCGTGTAATGACTATTAAATGTGTTGATGTGATGTTAGTGATTTTATGAATGTTCGTCGCTTTTAGCCGACGTTATACAATAAATTATTCCAATTTATTGTATGCCTCACGTACATCTATCAAATCAATGTCGTTTACCCAGTGTTTTTGCTGTGAATCAAATGGATCGATCAGGGAAACTTTACTGATTTTATGTTTGGCCCAAGATGGCACAGGAAATTGCTCCAGTTGGCTAGAAAAATCATCTGTTAATTTGCAAGCAAAATATTGGGTTTGGTTTGAAGCAGTGAACAGCAACTTACCTACCTCAACATTTAATCCCGTTGTTTTCCAAACCGCCCGATGAGCTGAACATTGTGCGCTCGTTGATTTTTGTTGTTTATGAGTGGGTAAATTCCAACCGTCATCGTCATGGTCTTTAAGCACTAAGAGTTGAACGTTTGATTTTATAAGACAGGCTGCTGCTGAGGGTTTCGTTTCTATATATAATACATTCGTTCGACACATTGGGTCAGCAGGGATGTCTCTACTGCACCCAAATATAAAAATTGTTGCGACTACAAATAATCTATTCAGCAAAATGTCACGTACACTAGCAATATATGAATGGGTTATTATTACATCAATTTTCTGATCCGCCATAATTAATTGCACAGATCAGCAAATTACTATTTGCTTCAGAGGTCTTGCTCGGTTCTAAATTTACATAGGTTATCTGATGTCCAAAGAGTTAAAAATCTCTCCAATTTTCATTGCTGCTGTTCTGTGTTTTGCCTTAGTGGCTTATTTGTATTTGCCAAAGGATGTATCTCAGCAATCTGAACAAAGTAATGTCACTATGGTGAAAGCATATAGGGCTACTGAAGAGAAATTTGAGGTTTTAGTCGAAGCGTTGGGCACGGGTAAAGCAAATGAGTCTGTACTTATAACAACACAAACTTCTGATATTGTTTATAAAATTAATTTTGACGATGGAGATAGAGTTAAAGCTGGGCAGATATTACTGACTTTAATCGATTTAGAAGAAAAAGCAGAATTAGCAGCCTTAGACGTTGACTTGCAGGAAGCTAATCGTCAATTGAAGCGTGTTGAGAACTTAGCTAAAAATAATGTTGCGTCTGAACAATTATTAGATGAGCAACAAGCCGAAGTCAACGCGTTAATAGCTGAAATGAATGTATTAAAAACTCAGATGTTAGCGCTCGAAGTGAGAGCACCTTTTGATGGGTTATTAGGATTACGTCAAGTGAGTGTAGGAGCGTTGGTAAGGCCAGGTGATGCCATTACCACATTAGACGATTTATCCATTATTAAAGTTGATTTCAACATTGCTGAAGTACATTTACCTAGTTTAGCTATTGGTCAAAACATCCGTGCTACTTCCATCGCCTATCCGGGTGAAACATTCGAAGGTCAGATAATCAGCATTGGCTCCAGAGTCGACCCTGCTACTCGAGCGATTCAAATTCGAGCTAACATTAACAATCAAAATTTTAAATTACGCCCAGGTATGTTGTTGCAGATTATTTTACAGAAAAAATTACTGACAACCTTAGTGCTCCCCGAGGCTAGTTTAGTACCAGTAGAAGACAGACATTTTGTATTCGTTATCGAAAATGGAACGGTAATAAAAAAACAAGTAAAAATAGGCCTACGTAAACCTGGAATAGTGCAAATTGTTTCAGGTTTAGAAAAAGGCGAACTGGTGGTAATTGAAGGCACATTAAAATTAAGAAATGGGTCAAAAGTCAAAATTCTGAATGCCGATGAGATAGAGGAGTAGATTATGTTTCTGTCAGATATATCGGTTAAACGACCTGTTTTTGCATCAGTTGTAAATCTATTACTTGTGGTTTTCGGTATTGTCTCTATTAGTTTATTGTCACTGCGTGAATACCCTGATATCGACCCGCCTATAGTATCAATCAATACCAATTATCCTGGGGCTTCGGCATCTATCATAGAAACGCGTATCACTCAGTTAATAGAGGAGCGAATTAGCGGTATTGAAGGCATTAAAAATATTGAGTCCACTAGTAGTAATGGCCGTTCTTCTATCAGTATTGAATTTGATTTGGCCAGAGATATTGATGCAGCATCAAATGATGTGCGTGAGAGGGTGAGCCGAGTACTGAACAACCTTCCTGATCAAGCAGAACCCCCTGAGGTGTCTAAGTCTAACTCAGATGAAGACGTTATTGTTTGGTACAACCTGCGTAGCGATACCTTATCGGTAATGGAATTAACAGACTATGCGGATAGATTTGTAGTTGACCGTTTATCTGTTGCAGAAGGTGTGGCACGTGTGCGACTAGGCGGTGGTCGCAGCTACGCTATGAAAGTATGGCTGGATAAAAACGCCATGGCTGCTAGGGAAATCACTGTAACCGATATCGAGAATGTTATACGTTCTGAGAATGTTGAATTACCTGCCGGTAAAGTGGAATCTGTTGACCGAGATTTTGAGGTCCGCGTGGCCAGAAGTTTTCTCAGTCCAGAGGATTTTGGCAATCTAACCATCAAGGCCAGCGCTGATGGTTACTTAGTTAAATTAAAAGAAGTTGCACGTGTTGAACTAGGCGCTGAAGACGACGAGACAGAATTTCGTGGCGGCGGCGTAAACATGATCGGTTTAGGCATTGTTAAACAATCAAAGGCTAATACATTAGAAGTGGCTAGATCGGCAAAAGAGGCAATCCAGCTTATCGAGCAGACTTTACCAGATAATATTTTCATTGTTCCGAGTTATGATTCCTCTGTGTTTATTGAAGCTTCGATTAACGAAGTGTATGAAACATTGGCTATTGCTATTTTGATGGTGGTATTAGTTATATATGTATTTTTAGGCAATATCCGAGCAACCTTGATACCCGCCGTTACTGTGCCAGTGTCATTGGTTTCAGCTTTTATCGTAATGTATGCATTGGGCTTTTCTATAAACCTATTAACTTTATTGGCTATGGTTTTAGCCATCGGTTTAGTAGTCGACGACGCCATAGTGGTACTGGAGAATATTTCTCGGCGAATAGAAATGGGCGAACCGCCTATCTTGGCTGCTTATCGAGGGGCAAGAGAAGTCGGTTTTGCGGTAATAGCCACTACCTTAGTTTTAATCTCTGTATTTGTACCCTTGGTATTCTTACAAGGTAACGTTGGTAGGCTGTTTACTGAATTTGCTTTGGCTATAGCTGCAGCCGTAGCCTTTTCTAGTGTCACTGCCTTGACTCTGTCACCCATGATGTGTTCTAAACTATTAAAAAAGCGTGATAAACCTTCAGGATTTGCCTATTGGGTGGATACTAAATTTAGCAAGATTGAACAAGGTTATTTCAACGGGCTAGGTACTACTTTACATCAACCTTGGTTAATGAGTTTACTGGTGCTTGGTAGCATAGTGGCTTTATTTAAATTGGTACAAATATTACCCGGTGAATTTGTACCGAAAGAAGACAGAGGCAACTTTTTTATACTTATGCAAAGCGCAGAGGGGGCAAGCTTTGAAAGCAATGCCGCCAATTTAAAAAAGATTGAGAATATATTGCTTCCTTACAAGGAAACCGGTGAAGCTGATCGCATCCTGGTGCGTACTCCAGGCTTTGGTGGCACTGCTGGTATTGCTATAGTTGGCACTCCTATTGGTAAAGGTAAGAAGGGTTCGACGTTTGATTTGATGGACGAAATCAGCGCTAAATTAGCCAATATCCCTGACGTCACAGGCTTTGCTGTTATGCGCAGTGGTATCGGCGGACGTGGATTAGGTCGACCGGTGCAATTTGTGTTGCAAGGTAATACCTATGAAGAGCTCGTAGAATGGAGAGACATTGTATTAAACAAGGCAAGAGAGAACCCTAACTTGGTTCGAATAGACTCTGATTACAAAGAAACGTGGCCACAATTATTGATCAATATTGATAAGAACCGAGCCGCAGATTTAGGCGTCTCTATTAGTGATATAGGCCGAACTCTGGAGACTATGTTAGGCCAAAGACGGGTATCAACATTTCTTGACAAAGGTCAAGAATATGATGTGATAATGGAAGGATGGGAAGATGATTATCGTAGTCCTTCTAGCATTGAAAATATCTATGTCCGTTCGTCTCAGTCTAATCAACTGATCCCCTTAAATAACTTATTGAATGTAGGTGAAAATGCTACTTCATCAAGACTCAATCGATACAATAGGATGCGCAGTATTACTATTAGTGCCAACCTCGCCGATGGGTATACCGTAGGTGAAGCATTAAAATATTTGCGTAATATTGTGGATACTGAATTACCCGAAGAAGTGGCTATTGATTATAAAGGAGAGTCTCAGCAGTATCAGGAGTCAGGCAGCTCGATATTATTTATTTTTGCCTTAGCTCTAGCGGTTACTTATTTGGTTTTAGCCGCACAATTTGAAAACTGGATACAGCCATTGGTCATCATGTTAACTGTACCTTTGGCTCTGGTTGGTGCGTTTATTGGTTTGTATTTTTCCGGCATGACCCTAAATATATATAGTCAGATTGGCTTGGTCATGTTGATCGGCTTAGCGGCTAAGAATGGTATTTTGATTGTAGAGTTTGCCAATCAATTACGAGATGCGGGGGTAGAATTTGAAGAGGCTTTACGTAAAGCCGCTACTCAACGATTGCGACCTATAGTGATGACAGGCTTCACAACTATCTTTAGCTCACTTCCACTAGTTCTAGCAACAGGTGCAGGAGCTGAAAGCAGAACAGTCATTGGTATGGTCATCTTTGCAGGTGTGACAGTTTCGGCTTTCCTTACCCTGTATATAGTGCCGACTGCTTATTATCTGCTTGCTAGAAATACTGGTTCACCCAATGCGCGGGCTAATCAAATTAAAGATTTAGAAATTAGTATGCCATATCGTAAAGGTGAAGATGTTTAGCCCAAGCCAATGTTTGCAATAAGTAGGCAAAGCACTATCAATGCCACGAATCAGATTAAAAGTGCGATGATATTTACTGTAGTTAAAGGACTAAAAGTCCTAAAACGCCATTGGGTAAATAATTGATGATAAATATAGGCATTAACCAATCTGGGTGGCCGGCTGGTATCTGTGCCATAAATTCTGGTGTGTGCATGGCCAAAGTCCCTATCACTGATCCCCCTAAGCAATAAATCAGGGTGATGGGAAACCTCAAAAAGCTTGCTGCCATAATCATCTTTTTGAGATCGGTTAAACTTTTTGCAGACAATGAACGTTGGGCTTCAGACTGGTCACAGCCATAATAAGAGGCGTATAAAATAATGCCACCAAACAACATGGGCAATAACCCAAAATCTTGGTCATCAAAGCCGTTTGACGAAACGTTAATAGTGGTGAGTCTCTGGGTATCTACTAACTGAAAAAGTTGTTGCCAACCACCTATATGATACAAGCCAAAGCCAAGGTAAACGATGGCTCCTAGTACAATCAAACACATTTGAATAGCGTCACCATAGACCACTGCTTTCATACCACCTTGCAGTGAGTAGATGATAGTGACCACTCCAATCAGCCCAACACTTTGCCAAAATGCTAATCCCATCGAGCTTTGTAAAATAAGAAATATGGTATAAATCATATTGGCGGTAACAAATGAGCGACTTATTTGGAATACCATACTGATTAAAAGCCGTGTTGAACGGTTAAAACGTTGCTCTAGGAAGTCATATACACTCACTACCCCTGAGCGATGCAGAGTAGGTAATATCCAGTAAAGCAGTAACAGCATAGCCAAAGGTAAGGCTAGCTCATAGGATAACCACACCAGGCCGCCGCTTTCGCGTAAACCAACAAAAGCAGGTGCAGAAATAAAACTGACGGCTGACAATTACGTCACCATGATGGACAGAGATAGAGGTTTCCAGCCAAGCGAGCGGCCTGCCAAAAATTAATCTTGTCTTGATGTTTGTCTACGTAAGCCAAATCCCATTAATAACAAGCCAATGAGATAAATAGCGACTATCGCATAATCAATAATATTCATAAATACCCTAGTCGCTTAGTATTAATATCAGTTTCATTCACCATACAAAATTTCACAGACAAAAAAAAGCCCCAGCATTTGCTGAGGCGATTTATTGGTTTATTGACTTAATCGTCTAAGAAACTCTTCAGTTGCTCTGAACGACTAGGATGACGTAACTTACGAAGCGCCTTCGCTTCGATCTGACGAATACGTTCACGGGTCACATCAAACTGTTTACCTACTTCTTCAAGCGTGTGGTCAGTATTCATGTCAATACCGAAACGCATTCTGAGTACTTTTGCTTCACGAGCTGTTAATCCAGCTAACACTTCTTGAGTCGCATCTTTTAAACTGCCACCTGTGGCTGAATCTAAAGGCTGCGTAATGGTGCTGTCTTCTATGAAGTCACCTAAATGTGAATCTTCGTCATCACCAATAGGCGTTTCCATTGAAATAGGCTCTTTAGCTATTTTCAAGACCTTACGAATCTTGTCTTCAGGCATTAACATGCGTTCTGACAATTCTTCCGGTGTTGGCTCTCGACCCATTTCTTGAAGCATTTGACGACTGATGCGGTTAAGCTTGTTGATTGTTTCAATCATATGCACGGGAATACGAATAGTACGTGCTTGGTCAGCAATAGAGCGAGTGATCGCCTGACGTATCCACCACGTGGCATAAGTTGAGAACTTATAACCACGACGGTATTCAAATTTATCTACCGCTTTCATCAAGCCAATATTGCCTTCTTGAATCAGATCTAGAAATTGTAAACCACGGTTAGTATATTTTTTCGCAATTGAGATAACCAAACGTAAGTTAGCTTCAACCATTTCTTTCTTCGCACGACGAGCCTTGGCTTCACCAATCGACATACGACGGTTAATATCTTTGATATCAGCAATAATTAATCCGGTTTCGTCTTCTACCGTATTCATTTTACTAATAGCGCGTTCAAGTTCTTCTTGGTGCTCTCGCATTTCTTCTGCATATGGCAGATTAGAATCGAGTATTTTAAATAACCAAACAGTAGACGTTTCGTTGCCAGCAAAAGCTTTGATAAAATCTTTTTTCGGCATCTTTGATGTGATCACGCAGTGTTTCATCACTATGCGTTCCTGCACACGAATTCTATTCATCATGCTGCGCATGTTTTTAACCATGCGGTCAAACTGCTTAGGTGTTAATCTAAATTCTTTAAAAACTTCGCTAAGTTCATTAATTTGAACGCGAGCTTCTTTGTGTGAGCGGCCTTTAGCATCTATAACATCACGAGCTTTTTCGTATTGAATTCGAAGTGCAGTGAATTTTTCACGTGCTAACTCAGGATCAGGGCCGGTGTCTTCCTCTTCCTCGTCTTCCTCGTCATCTCCATCTGAAGCTTCTAATTCTTCTTTAGATAATTCAGAACCAACGTGTGTTGCAGTTGGAGCAACGTCTTGTTCATTTGGGTCAACGAAGCCGATGATGATGTCGCTGAGGCGAATTTCTTCTGCTTCGAACATGTCCCACTGGTCGAGTAAATGGGTGATGGCTTCAGGATACTCAGCGACAGAGCATTGAACCTGATTAATGCCTTCCTCAATACGTTTGGCGATAACAATCTCGCCCTCACGTGTTAGAAGTTCAACTGTACCCATTTCACGCATGTACATACGAACTGGGTCAGTAGTTCGACCTATTTCACTTTCTACTGTAGCAAGAGCAGCAGCTGCGGCTTCAGCGGCTTCATCATCAGTATCGCTTTCTTGCATCAAAAGCTCATCTTTATCAGGCGCTCTTTCAAATACTTTGATGCCCATGTCGTTGATCATACGGATGATATCTTCCATTTGATCCGAATCGACAATATCTTGAGGAAGGTGATCGTTAACCTCCGCAAAAGTCAGATAGCCTTGTTCTTTACCTTTAGCAATGAGGAGTTTTATCTGCGACTGCTTGCTTTGCACCATATAACTTACGCTTCTCGAATTAGTTGAATATTCATCAGAAACCCTCTACAGAGAGTATTCAGGCTGTAACTTGCTTAATTTACCCAGTAAGTAACTCGTATTTACCATGGCGTTAACGAATTGGCCAGTATAACAGACTCATTACGGATTGGTTTAGATATTGGGTCATTTTTGTTCTTTTACAAGAAGATTGAGTTCTTGTTTTTCTGCATCGGTTAATTTGCTCACCCGAGACTTAGAAAATAGCTCATCCATACGACTTTGCAAATGCCAATCTAACAGTTTTGCAAAGCTATCTTCAAATACTAATGATTGGTTTTGTTCGGCGTATTCCCACATCATTAGTTTAGATAACTGATGGCTTTGTGGGTGATAACGAAAATATTCCAATACTTGTGCTGTATTAGCCTGTGGTTTGTTTAGACAAAATTGATAAAGCTCAATTAACATCGATATACCTGGGATATCAACAGACACTAATGGTGAGGGATCAGCGGCCAAGCATTTTGCCGCTAAACTAGGATCGTCTAACAACAATCTAATCATCATACGTACGGGTGATATTGTGCTTTTATTCGGTGTGTTGAAATCCATTTTCTTTGGGTTTTTTCGGTGATTTGCTTGAGCGATATCACGCTCTAACTTATGTTTGTTCTGGTCGCCCATGTAATTACTTAAGTCAGATGTCAAAATCTCTCGAATGTTATTGCCGACTATTTGTTCAATTAATGGCATTGCTTCGGTTTTCAATGCCGCCTTACCTTCATTACTGCCTACGTGATGACGTTTCAATAAGTTACCAAAAAAGAACTTAGATAATGGAATTGCATCATTTTTTAGTTTTTCTTCAAAGGTCTCTTTGCCAATTTTACGCACCAAGGTGTCGGGATCTTCTCCATCAGGTAAAAACAGGAACTTCATTTCTACCCCATCCTTAAGAAAGGGCAGCGCATTTTCTAAGGCGCGCCAAGCTGCTTCTCTGCCTGCACGATCACCATCATAACAACACACTACTTCATTTGTGGCGCGAAATAACATTTGGATATGTTCTGATGTGGTCGCAGTGCCAAGAGATGCAACGGCATAGTCGATACCAAATTGCCCCAGGGCAACAACATCCATATACCCTTCGACAATCATGACTCGGGTTAAATTTCGATGAGCTTGTTTGGCCTGATAGAAGCCATATAGTTCATGACCTTTGTGAAATATTCGGGTTTCGGGCGAGTTCAGATATTTAGGGCCACCCTCATCTAATACTCTGCCACCAAAACCAATAATGCGTCCGCGTTTGTCACGAATGGGAAACATAATACGGTCACGAAAAAAGTCAAATCGCCTTCTGTTGTCATTCTCAGTGATGAGTTTTAAGTCGAGTAACTGTTCCTGATACACAGGGCTTACGCCGAAAGTTTTAAGAACAGAATCCCATTCAGGAGGGGCATAACCCATATCGAAAGCTTTAACTATTTCGCCACTAAGCCCACGGTTTTTTAGATAATTGACGGCTTTATCTTTGTCAGGATGGACTCTGAGTTGTTTGGAAAAATATTTAGCTACCTTTTCCATTAACTCATAATCGTTTTCTTTTTGTTGTTTTTGCTCAGCCGACGGGGGAGGCGCTCCACCTTTTTCTCTGGGCACATCGATACTGTGATATTGCGCCAGTTCTTCAATAGCTTCTGGAAACTCTAGGCGATCAAATTCCATTAAAAATGAAATGACGTTGCCATGAGCACCACAGCCAAAGCAATGATAAAATTGTTTGTCTTGGCTAACAGTAAAAGAGGGGCTTTTCTCTTCGTGGAAAGGGCAGCAAGCTTGATGGTTACGGCCTGCCTTTTTAAGGCGGACACGACTGTCGATCAGTTCAATAATGTCTGTGCGAGCAATAATGTCATCAATAAACTCACGGGGAATACGACCAGACATTATACATTCTCAATTAACAAAGCAGCTTAATATAATGCCATATAGTTTGGCAAATATAACCACTAAAACAAACAAACCGCATCGAAGTGCGGTTTGATAACAAAAATTATTTGTAGTATCTACAACGAATTAAGTTTAGCTTTTATTTTGCTACTTAATTGCCCCATATCAGCTCGACCTTGTACTAGAGGTTTAAGCAAAGTCATAACTTTGCCCATGTCCTGCATACTCGATGCGCCTGATTGTGCCATCGCTTGCACAATCAGCACATCAAGATCTTCTTCGCTGAGTGCTTTAGGCATAAAGTCGTTTAAAATAACAATTTCTGCTAGTTCGATATCCAGTAAATCTTGGCGATTAGCAGCCTCATATTGACTCGCTGCATCTTTTCGTTGTTTTACCATCTTAATTAATATAGCAAGTACACCATCTTCATTAAGAGCAATGTAATCGGGGTCAGTGCGCCCATCGATTTCATGCAGCTTTACAGCAGACAAAGCCATACGGATAGTGCCCAGACGAATTTTGTCTTTGGCACGCATAGCATCTTTCTGCGCATTTTTTAAATCATCGAGTAAAGACATATAATGACTCATAGAAAATGAAAAAGTATGTGTTATAACACGACGTAAAACGCGTTACTGTCAACGCGATTCAGAAGTGATTTAGTACAATCTGATGCGACGAGCGTTTTCGCGAGATAACTTCTTCAGAAGACGTTTCTTAGCAGCAGCTTTCTTACGCTTACGTTCCCAAGTAGGCTTTTCAAAATATTCGCGACGACGAACTTCAGAAAGGACACCTGCTTTTTCACATGAACGTTTAAAACGACGCAATGCAACATCAAAAGGTTCGTTTTCTCTTACTTTAACGATTGGCATTAAACTTTTACCTCAAAAATAAAAACTATATCGGGCCGACGTAATGATTAGTCAGCTCGGTTAAAAATGGAGCGGAATTCTAATCATATCCTCATGGGATGTAAAGTCTTGATAGGCCAAAAACCTGATTAATTCATACAAATGTCAGATTAAATTGGAGGTTTGAGCGCTAATCAGTAGAATATAGTTAGTTTAAAACATCTTTGTTAGAAATTGAATATGCGCGTATTAGGTATTGAAACCTCTTGTGATGAAACAGGAGTGGCAATTTATGATGACCAACAAGGGTTGTTGTCTCACCAACTGTATAGCCAAGTAAAACTCCATGCAGATTATGGCGGGGTTGTCCCCGAACTTGCTTCTAGGGATCATGTTCGAAAGTTAGTCCCCTTAATTAAAGAATCTTTGCGAGAGGCGAATTGTGTTGCCCAGGACATCGATGGTATCGCTTTTACCAAAGGCCCTGGCTTAGTAGGAGCTTTGTTAGTGGGCTCATCAGTGGCACGCAGTTTGGCTTATGCTTGGAATAAACCTGCTATTGGTGTGCATCATATGGAAGGACACTTGCTTGCTCCTATGTTGGATGAACCCGCACCTGAATTTCCTTTTTTAGCACTTCTGGTTTCAGGCGGTCATTCAATGATGGTGAAGGTTGAAGGCATTGGCCAATATGAAGTTTTGGGTGAATCGGTAGACGACGCAGCAGGAGAAGCTTTTGATAAAACGGCTAAGTTACTCGGGCTCGATTACCCAGGAGGCCCTTTATTGGCTAAATTAGCTGAAAATGGTGAGCCAGGGCACTACAAATTCCCACGCCCCATGACCCTTAAACCGGGATTAGATTTCAGTTTCAGTGGTTTAAAAACCTTCGCCGCAAATACCATTCGAGCATCAGATGGTTCTGAGCAAACACGTGCAAATATAGCTTACGCCTTTCAAGAAGCTGTAGTGGATACCTTAGCTATTAAGTGCAAACGCGCTTTAAAACACACCAATCTGAAGCGTTTAGTTATTGCGGGTGGTGTGAGTGCTAATACACAATTACGTAAAGATCTTGCAGTCATGATGAAGTCAATTGGAGGTGAGGTATTTTACCCTCGTTTAGAGTTTTGTACTGACAACGGCGCTATGATCGCCTATGCAGGATTACAACGACTTAAAGCGGGTGAAGTGGAAGGTTTATCCACTAAAGCAAGACCTCGCTGGTCGTTGGAAGAATTAGCTGCTATTTAGGTTGAAATTAACGCTTAGCCCAGATGTTTTTTTATTATTTATTTTAGTTCTACTCACTCATAATAAGCCTATTTATGACAGAAAAGTTGATATACCTTTAAATACTGATGCGGCGATAATTCAGGAAACTCAAACCAGTAATTGGTTACAGAAACTCAAGGAAGAAAGTTGGGAAGCCGAATTATTGCTCTATGCCATAGCTATGTTTGGTACTTTTCAGCTTTTTGATGCTGTTGCTTAGGTAACTGATTTATTCATTGATGTCATTCCTTCTGAGCAACATCTAATCGGCTATATGATTGTTGTATAGTCTTTTTCTCTATAAGCATCTTAAGTGCTATGTTTATTATTCACTTTATTTTGAGAGCTTATGGGGTAGGGTTAGTGTGTGAATTCAAATTTTTTATTTTAAGATTGTGAAAATTTCTTCTTTGATGATGGGACCTTTGCATAAAAATATTTTACAAGTACTTCTGATCTTTGGGACTGATTTTAAGAAAAATAAAGGGTTAGTGAAACTGATTATCTTGTTTGGGTACATCGGTTTTTTTGTATCTGGCTTTCAAATGTCTAAATCCAACATTTCTTATCTATTTACCTGAAATACCATCAGATATTTTAACTGTCAGTACCTTTCAACTATTTATTCCTATCTTTGGACATGAACTACGCTTATATGAACAACATTGTGATATTTCAGAAAGAGGATTATTCCTATCAAATGCTGAAAAGGGCAGACAGAAGAGAAAAAAAGCACAATTGTTATGTTTCATATCATCAAGTTCTGTTGAACGGGACTCGTTTACATGCCAGTTTTATGCAGCATGATCATCCCATCACTAAGCAGTTTGGTTTAATTGCCTATGTCCAGCTAAAACAAGCAGATTATGGCAAGAATACTTTAACAATCCGCAAAAAGTTTGTTGATGCTGATCCTATCAAGCAATGGGACATTCCATTTCACTTTGCCTACTCTAAATAGCTAGAAACTGTGCATTGATTAAGGCCACATATCATGCTGTGGCCGAAGTAAATATGAATATTCTAATCAACTGCAGGTTCAATCGGTGGGCGTTTATTTAATAATATTTTTCTTAGATATTTTACTTTCTTGTCCACGTAACAGTCGAATAATATTATCTTTGTGTCGCAGAATAATTAATAAGCTTAATATGCATACTGGTAAGATATATTCTGGTTTTAGTATCCAGGTGAACAGCGGTGCGCAACTAACCGAAACAATGGCGGCTAAGGATGAGTAGTTTGTTAGCCGTGCAGTGATGCCCCAAGTCACTAATATTAAAGCCGCAAGGTCTAATCCCAGAGGTAAAATAGCGCCAAGTGCTGTCGCAACTGCTTTGCCCCCAGAAAATCCAAAAAATAATGGAAACATATGGCCTAAACATGCCATTACGGCCACAAAGGCCACGTAAATTGGCTCTAAACCCAAGTAATAACTAGCCCAAACTGGCACTGTGCCTTTGAGTACATCAAAAATTAACACTAACGCTGCTGGAAATTGTCCGCCCATGCGTAACACATTGGTTGCGCCCGGATTCCCTGAACCCTGCTCCCTGGGGTCGCCTAACCCAAAT
This sequence comes from Paraglaciecola sp., assembly GCA_034111145.1. Classification (GTDB taxonomy): domain Bacteria; phylum Pseudomonadota; class Gammaproteobacteria; order Enterobacterales; family Alteromonadaceae; genus Paraglaciecola. The sequence goes on along the minus strand of JAWUXU010000060.1, from coordinate 23,667 downwards.
AGTCGACATACCAAAATAGCACTAGAGATAGACCCCAGTAGATAGGCCAAAGTAAACATTAATATTGTTGGTGCTGTCATGTACTTGTATTAAAAGAATGGGTTACAATTTACAAGAATATACCAAACCCCTATAAAATGCAGCGCGGATCACTAATGGATAAAATTCATATTGAAGGGCTCGAGGTCTTAGCGTTGATTGGCGTATATGGCTGGGAGAGAGAACATCAACAACGTTTAATAGTTGATGTTGAACTTAGCGCCGACCTTTCTATGGCGGCGCAAACTGATGATGTAGACAATACGCTCAATTATGCCGAAATAGCCCAAGGGATTAGCGAGTTTGCTGCAAAAAGCCAATATAAATTGATTGAAGCCTTGGCTAGTCATATGGTTGACTGGTTGTTGCAATCTTTCCCTAAGCTTAAAAGAGTGCGCCTCAAGTTGAGTAAGCCCGATATTCTGGCTAATGCTAGGAATGTAGCGGTAGAATTTATTAAGGAACAAACTCTTTGAATACTAACACCGAGCGGTCACATATTATTTATGTCAGTGTCGGTAGCAATGTGGATAAAGAAAAACATACAAAATCTGGACTACAGGCTATGTATCTGGTTTTTGGTGAGCTGCTACTTTCGTCTGTCTTTGAAAGTGAATCAGTAGGATTTAAAGGCAATAATTTTTATAATTTAGTCATTAGGGCTAACACTACGTTATCCATTACAGAGGTGTGTCTTGTTCTTAAACAAATAGAACAAGACAATAAACGTCAGCGCAAAGAACAGCAGTTTGCACCCAGAACACTGGATTTGGACTTACTGTTATACGATCGCCAAGTCAGCACTCAGCCAATAGTATTACCTCGTCCAGAGGTACTTTATAATGCATTTGTGTTACAACCTTTAGCCGAAATTGCCCCTTCTGAAATCCATCCTGTCATGAAAAAAAGTTACGCCAATCTTTGGCACACATATGATAAAAGCCAACAAAAATTGTGGCCGATTAAATTTGATTGGAGTCCAACAGAGATATGACATTATTTGAAATTATTATTTTGGCAATTATTCAGGGATTGACTGAATTTTTACCTATATCTAGTTCAGCGCACCTAATTTTACCTTCTGAGGTATTGGGTTGGAATGATCAGGGTATTGCTTATGATGTAGCTGTACATGTAGGCAGTTTGTTAGCTGTGATGATCTACTTCCGTGGGGATATTATACGCTTAACGAGTGCTTGGTTCCGCCATGGTTTGAGTCAGACCCAAACACAAGACAGTCGTTTAGCTTGGTGGATCATCATTGGTACTATGCCAGCCGTGATGTTTGGGTTTGCCCTTAAAGACGTTATAGAAATATACGCGCGTTCAGCGCTCGTTATTGCCATTACCACTATTGGTTTTGGTTTGCTACTTTGGTATGCGGATAATAAAGCGACACAGGTCAAAACTGTTCATCAGATTACATGGAAAAATGCACTTATTATTGGTCTTGCGCAAGCTATCGCTATTATTCCTGGCACGTCACGGTCGGGTATCACAATGACAGCTGGCTTGATGATTGGTCTTGACAGAGAAAGTGCGGCTAGATTTTCATTTTTATTGTCTATACCGGTGATTTTAGGTGCTGGGCTACTTGCAACGCTTGATTTGTTACAAACTCCTAATGCTGTAGATTGGAATGCTCTACTCTTTGGTGCTGCATTTTCATTTGTTAGTGCCTATGCTTGTATTTACTTATTTTTAGCTTGGATTTCCAAAATTGGTATGCTGCCGTTTGTGATCTATAGATTGATTTTAGGTTCAGCATTATTATTGTTTGTATTTATTTAAGAAGGAAAAAGCTATGAGCGGAACTATCAAAGAATCGACTACCGAAACTATTTTTACTAAAATAATTAATAAAGAAATCCCTGCTGAAATTATTTATGAAGATGAATTAGCTTTGGCGTTCAATGATATTAATCCGCAAGCACCCATACATTTTTTGGTCATTCCCAAAAAGGCGATCACCACTATTAATGATATTGAAGAAGACGACAAAGCCTTAGTGGGGCATTTGTATTGGGTGGCCGCACAATTAGCTGAAAAACACGGTTTTGCACAAGATGGTTACAGGGCGGTGATGAACTGCAATAAAGACGGCGGGCAAACTGTGTATCATATTCATTTGCATGTGTTAGCAGGCAAAGCCATGGGATGGCCACCTTATCAAGACAAGCTTAAAACATTGTAATATTTTGCCTCCGGGGGGGATAAGGGGATAAAAAGGATAAAGGCTTATACATGTTGAGTTTTTTTTCGAAATCGGCAATCACTAACAGTGCTGTATTTTTATCAGCGCATATGTCAGCAAATTGCACTATCTGAATATTGTCATCTGAATATTGTCATCTGATGATTTATTATCACGATGAAGCAGTATTGAAAAAAACACGACAATTGCTGAAGTTTTTGATTTAGACAAGTTCTTTATCGTAATTTACTGTTTATTGTTGCTCTACGCCATTTATCTTAATTCAAATGAAATATAAAAAACTTTTAACTTTAATTACGTTTATGATGTGTAGGTAATAAAAAACATTGGCATTTACTTTTTTTATGACAACTATTTATAAGTTGAAATTTATAAGTTGAAATGCTCAGATAAACTAATTAGCAAACACCTTAAATTTAAAATAATAATGGTGTTTATTGATGAAATAAAATAACTAATTGCATATCTGCACTCTATGCTTCGATTTATTTTGACGGAATACAGGTAAAAATATGGCAACAGAGAATGCTCTTCTTAAAATATTAGTAGAAAAAATTAATAACGATACATTGGTTCTACCAACACTGCCTGCGATTGCATTAAAAGTAAGGAGAGCGGCTGAAGACCCAGACATCAATCTAAAGGATATATCTGAGGTCGTAAGTCAAGATCCATCATTGAGCGCACGTATGATAAAGATATCTAATAGTGCCTATTTAGGTCGGTCGATAAAAGTAACCTCGACCCGACAAGCAATAACACGTATCGGTTTACGCCAGATGAAAAACATTGCGACTGCATTGGCAATGGAACAATTATTTATATCTAAAAATGAAATAGTCAAAAAGTACATGTCCACAGTATGGACCGACACTATAGAAATCGTGGCTAACTCTTTGGCGGTAATGCAAGTTCATATAAAACAAACCAAGAATCGTGCACTGAACTTTGAATCGATGATGTTGGCGGCTTTAGTGCACAATATTGGTGTACTACCCATACTGACAGAAGCCGAACTCCATTCAGATGTATTTGCAAATTCTACATTCTTGGATGTGGCTATTGAAAAAATGACCGGTAAAATTGGTGCCAGTATTATGAAAGAGTGGGGATTTGAATCAGAGTTTGTTGATGTTGCCCAGAACTGGAGAGATTTGTCTGTGACTTGTGAAACTGTTTCTTACTTAGATTTAGTCAGGTTAGGTGCAGCGCTTTGCGGAAAGCTTGATAATCAAAAAGAAGAGATTTTTAATGCCGCTTTAGAGAAAGGTATTGTTGATGATTTGTCTGTGTTACTAAATGATGAGTTCGATGAATTGCGTGATAACGCAATGCAAATTTTTCGATAAAGACTACATAGTATAACTATAAATATGCTGAGTTTTCCCAACATATTTATAGTCAAAACAATATGTATTAACTCACTTTTTCATCGTCTAAGTTAAATATCTCCTTTAAACGTTTAGCGAAACGAACCACTTCTCCCGACATTAGCGCAAAATTTGCATCCAACCGAGCTAACATTTGGTCCTTAGGTATATCGTCGTTTTGTTCTCTTATTACATCAGTGAATTTCAAACGTTTTATGCTTAAATCTTCTTGAATAATGGCCGTAAGGGTTTCACTCCATTCAACTGCAATTTTTTGGACTGATTTTCCTGCCTCCAAATGATGAGATATTTCTTCGCTGTATAAATCCTGATTTTTGCAACGGATAATGGCACCGTCCTCTTCCAAGGCTTGGAGTTCAGCTTCTTCTAATACAGTAATATCTGTTGGTGCGGAGTCATCTTTTAACCATGAGGTTAAATCTGCCTGCACCGATTGTCTTGCCAAAGGAACAACAGGTAGTGAGCCAATTGCTTTGCGTAACATGGCTAAAAACGCTTCAGCTTTGCCATCTGCAGATGAATCGACTACCACTAAGTTGTCTTGGGTAGAGATAAAACCATGGGTATAACTATTTTTAGTAAAGGCTTGGGGCAACAAACGATGAATAATTTCTTGCTTCATATCCTGCTGGGCTTTTTTGCCCACAGGTGAACCTGTCTCTATTTCGATTAGTGCTACTTTGTCTGCAAGTTCCGCATTTACAACTACTGCGGGCAAAATACGCTCTTGTTTTTTTAGCGTTAACCAAATCCTACCCGCCGTAGCGTGGATTAAAGTCTCTCCCTGATTGAAGGGAGAAGCCCAGCCCATAGTGGCTAATTCTTGGCTGCCGCAAGGGCGAAATTTGAATTCAGCTAGTTTGTCTTCAAAGTCTTGTTCTTTGAAATCCATGTCTTGGGTAATTGCGTAAAGCTTTAGGTTTTTAAACCACATAAAATAATCCGCTAAGAGTTAGAGGCTGTTTATTTTTCGAGTTGAAAATGGGTTCAATCTATAGCGATAGTGCTGCTTTGATTGCGAAAAATAGTCTAGCCCGTGCGCAGAGTTGCGCTATTAAAAATGGCTGTAGAGACTATCAGGAATTATCCTTGTCTACTACGTGAAATAGGCATATATATAAAAAGGATAAATAACAGCTTAAATAGGTTTTATTTAGACAGGAATAGTGATCTTGTATTGCAGACCTTGGTCAAGTTGGCTAAATACTTCAATTTGGCCACCCAGTGTCTGGGTCACTAGGTTGTTCATAATGTGTGTGCCTAAGCCACTTCCGCCTTTGCCTCTGCGGGTGGTAAAGAATGCGTCGAAATGACGTTTTAGATTTTCCTTATCAAGACCTCGTCCATCGTCGCTGTAGTTGATCACAAGGTTGTCGTCTTGCTCTGATATATCTAATCTGATAGCGCCTTTTATTTTATTTTCGAAGCCATGGATCAAAGAATTCATAATCATATTGGTTAATATTTGTGCCAATACGCCAGGCGCACATTTGATCAATAAATCGTCTGGGCAATGAATATCAATAGTGTGTTGAGTCTTTTTAAAATTAGGTGCCAAAGATCGCACCACTTCACTTAAATATTCACTGACATTGACTTCCCTTATTGCTTCACTTGTTTGATCAACAGCAACCTGTTTAAAACTCGAAATAAGATCAGACGCACGGTTCAAATTGTTTGTTAGCAACGTAATAGTTTGTTGGGCTTCAGACATAAACGAGGTCATGGTATTGCCTGTTAGTGTTTTATCATCGTAGGCGTTTTGAAGTTTAGTTAACCTGTCTTGTAAAAAGCTGGTTGCCGTAACACTAACACCTAATGGTGTATTGACGTCGTGGGCAATGCCTGCAACTAAGCCACCCAATGTTGCCATTTTTTCTGATTCAACCAATTGATTTTTAGTCATTTTAATGGTTTTCATCGAATTGGCTAATTCAGTATTTCGGTTACGTAGTTCAGCTTCGATAAATTGGCGGTTTTCATTCTCTTGACGCAGTTCACGTTGATTAACTAATAACACATCTTTTTGCTGTTCTAAGTCGAGCATGATCCTGCTCAGAGTGGCCGTTTTTTTAGCCACCTCTTCTTCTAACGATATATTCTGATCATCTAACCTTTGGTTGGCTTGTTGTAACTCACGTTGAGTACCTGCAAGCTTAGATTGGAACACAATCATTTCATCGATTAATTTATTGTAAGACGTTTCTAGGACCTTTAATTCATTGTTTTCATTATCCTCATCGATCTTCAAATCAAGCTTGGAAGATTCGGGGTCGTCTAGGTTGAAATCGGTAATTTGTTGGGTTAATTCATTAAGGGGATTAGTCAGCATAGTGCGAAATGCGTTCATAAATAGAAAAACTAAAAAAGCAGTTTTAACAATCGCATTACCAATCAAGAAAAATAAGCCGACTTCTATTCTGCTAAATATAATGGCTGAACTTGAATATAATGTGACATCCCCCACTAATGACGTTCTACCAGAGAACTCGAAGATTAATGGGAAACTGAAACCAAAGGTTCCACCTGCGTGATCCCTCAATATGCCTTTGTTTAAAGATTCGCCGTCTAATTCGGAAGTGCGTCCTAAATCGGCTATATAATTACCATTTTCATCCCGAATTTGTACGCCTTCAACTATAGGCAGCTCAATCAACCCTAATGCGATAGTTCTTGCTTGAGGGGTATTTAGCTCCCAAATAGCGCGAGTCAAACTAGTGCTAAATGTATTTTTTAAAGTTTTGAGCTCACCTTCGATATGACTTTTTGCGTTTAAATATTCTGTGAAAATTTGTCCTGCTGTCACCATCAGAGTTAATATGAAATAAACCGATAGAACTCTGGTTAAAAGTTTTTTTGACAATCCTTGCTTGACGTTCGACATCTAGAATAATGAATCCGTTAGTTTAAACTGCATGTTCAGAGTATGCGTAATAAAAAAAATAAACAAGGTGTCGATAAAACTGATTGAGCAACAATGTATCTTAAGGCACTGTCGATGAGATTTATGAAAATATGAAGTGTAATAAAATGTTGTTTTCGTCGATTAAATGTAAGCTAAAATACTAATCGTAATAAAAATGTCACACAAAATATGAATAATCTAGTTAGTTATTGATGAAGTGAGGAACATAAAAATGCCAAAACGTATTTTACTGGTGGAAGACGAAGCTCCTATTCGCGAGATGTTAAAATTTGTACTTGAACAATCAGGATACGAAACCGTTGAGGCCGAAGATTATCAAATAGCCCTTGAAAAAATAGTAGAACCTTTTCCAGATTTGATTTTATTAGACTGGATGTTACCGGGTGGAACGGGTGTGCAACTAGCCAAGAAACTGAAGCAGCATGAATATGCGCGAGACATCCCTATTATTATGCTAACTGCCCGAGGCGAAGAAGAAGATAAAATCATGGGTTTGGAAGCTGGTGCCGATGATTATGTAACTAAACCTTTTTCTCCCAAGGAATTAGTGGCGAGAGTCAAGGCAGTGATCAGACGTGTAACACCTACATCTAGCGAAGATGCCATCGATTACCAAGGCCTAAGGCTAGATCCTGTATCACATCGCGTAACATCAAATGAGACGCCCATTGATATGGGGCCAACCGAGTTTAAACTATTACACTTTTTTATGACCCATTCTGAGCGGGTTTACAGTCGTGAGCAACTGCTGGATAACGTTTGGGGCACCAACGTTTATGTCGAAGATAGAACGGTAGACGTGCATATTAGACGTTTACGAAAAGCCCTATCTGAGTTTTCACATGATAATATGATCCAAACAGTGCGCGGTTCAGGTTATCGTTTTTCCAGCAAAATAAGAGCCGTCAGCTAATAAGAGCCGTCAGCTAATGGAAAGCCGCTCGCGATTAGCGCTTACAGAAACGAATATTTTCACTAGCTTAAAAGGAATAAAGCCCGCATATGTATCACCCTTTAGCTTGGTTTAAGAGCATTGCAATTGTCGCTATCTTTTTGACAGCTTGCACACTAATTGGCTTGTATATAAATCACTTGGCCATAACTTTATTGTTTGGTGCCTTTGGACTATTGGGCCATAATTATTGGCGGCTTTATTGGCTTGATTACTGGTTATGGCACAGCAAAAAAATATCACCTCCCAGTGCCAGTGGTATTTGGTTGCATATTTACCAAGGTATTCATGGTTCGAATTTAAAAAGTCGCACCAAACGCAAAAGTTTAGGTGAGACTATTCGCCGTTTTCGGCAAGGTTCGGAAGCGTTACCTGACGCCGCAATTATAGTTGATAGTGCTTCTGAGATAACTTGGTGTAATCGATTGGCAAGAATCGAACTGGGTTTACGATGGCCTGAAAGTATGGGCAAGAAAGTGTATGACTGTATAAATGATGATGCATTTATTGAGGTCTATCAGAATAATCGTTTTGACCAACCCATAGAAATTATCTCGCCTATTAATCCTAATAAAGTATTAGAGTGCAGGGTAGTGCCTTACGAAGATGATAATTTGATGATCCTCATTCGTGATGTGACGCTGCTAACCCAAATTGAAAAAATGCGTAAAGATTTTGTGGCCAATGTTTCCCATGAGTTGAAAACACCTTTAACAGTGATTAACGGTTACTTAGAAATGTTGCCTGAAAATGGTGATATGCCTTCGCCAATGATGAAGAAAGCCATTTCTGAAATGCGCTCTCAGTCTATGCGGATGCAAAGTTTGATAGAAGAGTTATTAGCATTGTCACGAATTGAAGCAAGTACTGAAAGAACATTTGAAAAACTGGTCAATGTTCCTCAATTATTGTGGCGAATTCAAGCTGAAGCGGAAGCACTAAACCGCGATAGATTGCATAAAATATTTTTTGATATATCACCGATTTTATACGTGTATGGAATTGAATCTGAACTGCGTAGTGCGTTTTCTAACATCATTTTTAACGCCATCAATTACACACCAAACAATGGAGTGATTGAAGTAAACTGGTCGCTGAAAGGTGACAAGGCCAAGTTTAGTGTTAAAGATAATGGAGATGGCATTGCAGCAGAGCATATTAGTCGGCTGACAGAACGTTTTTATCGTGTAGACAAAGCTCGGTCGCGAACAACCGGGGGATCTGGCTTAGGACTGTCTATCGTCAAACACGTTTTATCCAACCACAACACTACTTTGGTAATTGAAAGCGAAGTGGGCAAGGGTACTGAATTTTCCTGTTGTTTTTCTGGCGAACTGACACTATTGATTGATCAAAAAACTAAAAAATTCTACTCCCTCTAAAATCGTCCGTTTAATCATACCCATCTTGCTATTGGTTATCCGTTGTGGGTCCTCATAATTATCTGTAGCGTTAAGCAGGAAATAAATCATTGATATACTTATGGTCTTTTGATTGCGCATAATTTAATCTAAAGCAGATAAATTTATTGAAGAAGACAACAAATATGCAAATAGTTAACTTTAAAAAAATTTCCATTAGCTTTTTAGTCATCATCATTATTACAATAACTTTACTCTACCAAAAAAAACTTGGGCGTTTATATACTGCTGTCACCTTGTACGATCAAGATAAAATCGTTAATAATTTTCTGACGATGTACCAATCTTTTAACTCCACTTTTATTCCTGCCAGCACACAGCCATTTTATTTTCCGTTACAAATAAAAGCCCTGCCTGACTCATTCGAATATGACGGCAATTTTATTACCACACAGGACTTTCTTAAAGACAGCCAAACTACCGGTTTTCTGGTGATAAAAAATGGAACAATTGTTTATGAAGATTATCAGCTTGGTCATGAGCAAGACAAACAACATATTTCTTTTTCGATGGCAAAGTCTTTTGTATCCGCTTTGATGGGTATTGCTATTGATGAGGGATTTATTACAAGTATTGAACAAGCCGTGACTGACTACGTACCAGAATTAATGGGCAGTGGTTATGAGGGTGTCAGCATAAAAAACGTCTTACAAATGTCTTCAGGTGTAAGTTTCAACGAAGACTATGGCGACTTTAATTCTGACATTAATCGATTTTCCCGTGCCACGGCTTTTGGTACATCTTTAGATGATTTTTCAGCTTCATTAGTACGAGAAAAAGAGCCCGGCACTTATCATCATTATGTGAGTATCGACACACAGGTATTAGGCATGGTGTTGACCCGTGCCACGGGGCAAACCTTAACGCATTATTTGTCTGAAAAAATTTGGCAACCTTTAGGAATGGAACATCCAGCATACTGGCTCGCCGATGATACTAATATGGAACTTGCTTTGGGCGGACTCAATGTGTCTTTGCGAGATTATGCTAAGTTAGGTTGGCTATATCTTAATCAAGGCAGTTGGACGGATAAACAGGGAAATACTCAGCAAATAGTACCCAAACAATGGGTAATTGATTCTATTATTGCCGATGCACCACATCTTGTTGCAGGCGAAAATAACCCCGCTTCCTCCTCTTCTTTTGGTTACGGATATCAATGGTGGCTGCCACTTGGTGCTGAGGACGAATTTGCTGCACAGGGCATTTATAATCAATATATCTATGTCGATCCGGATCAAAAGTTAGTGATAGTTAAAAACTCAGCTAATTATCGTTTCACAGATAAAAGTTTAAACTGGTCAGCAAAACATTATGCTATGTTTCGCGCAATCAGCGAATATTTATCTAAAGAGCCATAAAGATAAAATACAAAAGACAAAGATTGTTCACCACAAAAAACAAGGAGGAAAAAGAGAAAAGCATAGGATGGATCTGGCTTCGCCGAAAATGGACAGATTAAGGGTGTTCAGCATGTTTTATTGGTAGTGTGCACTGCCCGATTTTAAGGTCAGAGTCACACGGTATAGGCAGACACTATAAGCATTATCTTAACAATCCTTTGCTTGTCCTCATGTTCCTCCCTTTTCTCTGTGGTCAGATCGATTCGTCTTTTGCTCTGGCTTTTTCTATCATAGGAGAATGAGTGTGCAGTTATATTTTAATTTATGTTTAGGAGTAATGATATTGCCTTTGTTATCAGGTTGCAGCAGTGAAGAAAAGTCTGGCTCATTTGCCCGATTGCCACAATTAGAGAGTCAGGTGCCTCAGGCAATAGCCAAAACCTATCAAGCGGAATATCATGGACTCACCCTAACGGATGATTATCACTGGCTTAGAGATGAAGGGTATCCAGAAGTAAACGATAAGCCAGTACTGGATTATCTCAAAACTGAAAACGACTACTATTCAAAATTTTTAGCGCCCCATCAATCATTAGTCGATACATTATTCGAGGAATTTAAAGCTCGAGTTGATGAGACTGATACCTCTGTGCCTTGGCAACAAAATGGCTATGAATATCGCTGGTATTTTAAAGCTGGGAAAGAATACAGAATTTGGGTGAGACGAAAATTAGACAGTGATGTTGAACAAATATTTATTGATGAAAACCAGTTAGCACAAGGACATGAATACTTCTCCTTAGCTGATTGGGATATTAGCCCAGACAATAGCCACCTCGCATACTCGGTCGACACAGACGGTAGTGAGCGAAACATAATTAAAATCAAAAATTTAACGACCAATCAATACCTTGAAGATAAATTAGCAGATGCTGCAGGCTCTGTGCTGTTTAGCCAAGACAATAAAGGGTTGATTTATTCGCTGTTAGAAGCCGATAAGTGGCGAACTGTTAGCGTAAATATGCATATTATAGGTAACCAACAATCACAAGATAAGGTGTTATTAGGGGAAACTGACGAGTCTTTTTACCTTGATTTTTACCTCACCAGTAGTATGGATTACTTAGTTATTCAAGCCGGTAATTCGATTACTAATGAAGTGTCGGCCTTCGTTATGGCTGATCTTAATCAAGCACCACAACAATTAAATAAACGTGAGCAAAATTTCTTATTGCAGGTTGATCATGGCAATGAATATTTTTATTTATTGGCTAACGATACTCACACTAATTTTCGACTAGCGAAAGTACAAGACAATAATCCCACCTATAGCGGTTGGCAGGATGTCATAGGGGGTTCAGATCTTCGGTATATTAAAGGCATGCAAGTATTTAAAAACTATCTAGTGGTTGAGCAAAGTATTCAAGGTATAGAGTCCATAAGCGTATTGCCTAATCAGCTTCTAAATCAGCCTCTAGATCAACAACTAAATCAGCAACTAGGCTATGAAATACCACTACCAGAAAAAGTAGCCAGTGTGAGTGTGAGTACTAATCCCGAATTCAACCAAAAACATCTACGGATACGCTACGAGTCAATGATTACCCCTGATAGCGTCTATGATTTTGATTTAGCTACTCGTACCCTAAGCCTGCGCAAAGTGAGAGCTATTCCATCTGGTTATGACAAAAGTCAGTACCAAACCGAACGTTTAATGGCGGATGGCCGAGATGGAACAAAAGTGCCCGTCACATTAGTCTATAAAAAAGGCTTTAAGAAAGATGGCTCACAACCTTTTTACCTTTATGGATACGGAGCCTATGGATCCGGGTTAGAGCCAGGATTTTCTGCAAATCGTTTAAGTTTACTCGACCGAGGTTTTGCTTATGCTTACGCACATGTGCGTGGCGGTGATGAAATGGGATATCAGTGGTACTTAGATGGCAAACTAGACAAGCGAACTAATACTTTTAATGACTTTATAGATGTAGCGCAACATTTAATCAAAGAAAAATATGTTGCCAAAGGTAATATATCAATTGAGGGCGGCAGCGCTGGTGGTGAACTCATGGGGGTGGTTGTTAATCAAGCACCCGAGTTATGGCGCTCGGTCAATCTAGCGGTACCTTTTGTCGATGTGCTAAATACAATGCTCGATGCAACCTTGCCACTTACACCACCAGAGTGGAGTGAGTGGGGCAATCCTTTGATCAGCAAAGAAACCTTTGAATTAATTCAAAGCTACTCCCCATATGACAATATTCAAGCCAAAGAATATCCCCCAATGTTAGTAACCGGTGGACTAAACGACCCACGAGTTACTTATTGGGAGCCAGCAAAATGGACCGCAAAAATGCGAGCAACTAAAATAGACAATAATCTATTGGTTATGCGCATCAATATGGGAGCAGGACATTTCTCCAACACTGGAAGGTACGGTCGACTAAAAGACTCTGCCGAGGAATACGCCTTTGCTCTTATCGCTCATGGAATTGACAAGTAATTTGTAATATCCCTGCGGATCCTAAATTGGTTTCATCTAATACATAAAAGTTTGGGCGCTCAACGGGCGAAGAATATTGAATAACTGAAATTAAGATGGACTGTCTTAGAATAATATTATTAACACCACGTTGTTAAAATATAACGTGGTGATTTTATACTGAGCCATCGATTAAAAGGTCAACATGAGAGCTGGCACCCAAGTGCAACAATGTCTCAGGTTGATGCACGTTAAAAACCGACTTCAAGTCGGTCACATCACAAAAATTCTCTTGCTCAACAAAGTAGTCTTGACCAGCAAGGTTATCGAGTATAAAAATGCATTACGCCTAAAGGTTAATGTATCTATTTTGAGAACAATATCACCAGAGTACAACCAAATATGCTCAACATCACCATAATGGCTAGTGTGCCAGACACCCTGGTTGAATCTAAAGGGGTGAATTCACAGGGGAGTTTGAGGTGGCCAACGACCTTTTCGGCAATTTTCTGGTATTGACCACAAACGCCTGCATCATAGAGTGCATCAAGACAACGGCCCAATGCATCATCATTGATATGTGATGCCTCAATCCCTTCTCCCATCAGTCAGGAAGCCGGTTTGTCATCAAAGAACTCCCTATACATATGCAATGTTCGTCCGGTAAACCCCAAGCCATTCAACAGCATGGCAGTAAAAATATGACCATAACCCACTTGTCTGCGCTTACGGGTCCCTAGCGCTTTATCAATGATAGCGGCCAGGTAAATTTCCTGGCAAAACCCGGCAACCAAGGCAATATGATCTAACCTTTTACTCGTATAAACAGCTGATGACATGAGAATTTACTCGTAAAGGGGAGTAATAGATCAAGATACTTGATCGCCGTCAACTTATTTTTGAATAATCATGTAAACATAATTAAATCGCAGCCATTTAGGTCAATAAACGCTCGATATTTTATTTCCAAATTATGTGTGGAGTGACCGGTAAGCCAACATCATCTAAGTTTAAAATGATTAATTGGCTTATGACATGTTTTTCGCTGAGTGGATTTTTTTTAGGGAGTTTTAAGTAGTAGAGACTATGAATACTGGCGATGATTTTAACAATTTTTTCTGCAACATTTTAATTATCATTGGTCTATTCGTTATCTAACTGCTAATACCCGCCACCCCCGGGAACGATTTGTTCCTGGTGGGCTTTCTAGAAATTTGGGTTTGCTTAAAAAGGATTATGGGCTTATTAGTGAGTATTTTAGATAATAAAAATAATCTAGTTTTGTGCCTCACCGCTATATGTGTTGGGATTGGTTTACTGCTGCCATCATCGGCAGGTGCTCAAGAGCGCCAGGGTTTGCTCTTAAATGCAGGTTTATCGGTACAAAGTGATTCTAATATCACCCGTACCGCCGAAAAAACATCTGATAAATTATCCGTTTTTTCACCCCAATTACAATTTCTGAGCAATATCGGTCAACACCAATTCGTATTTGATTATCAGGGTGGGTTTGCTGCCTACAATGATAATTCCCAATACAACTATAACGATCACGACTTTAAATTCGGAGCCCAATTGGGCCATAGTTATCGGTTTAGTTCTGAGTTTGCTCTCGGCTACCAGGACAAAATCGAAGAGCCCGGTGCAAACAACGCTGTACCCCAAGTAATGAATGAATTTAATCAGCGGACCCGCAAAACAGCCCTGGCTAAATTTTACTATGGCACCAGCGCCAGTGCCGGGCAGCTTGTATTAGGCCTGGACCATAACCAACAACGTTACACCAATAACCAGCAAAGTTTTCGCGACCTTGATCAAAACACACTTACGGGTACGTTTTTTTATCGCATGGCCCCAAAAACCCGCCTCTTATTTGAAGCCAGTGTCGCCAGGTTTGACAATGTCGTGGCCACACTCACAAGAGATCGCACCAGTGACGAGCACCGTTATCTGACCGGTGTAGAGTGGGTAACCACCGCCATTACCAGTGGTACCTTTAAGGTGGGTTACCAGCAAAGAGATTTCGCAGACGACAGCTTTAACGACTTAGATGGTTTGTCTTATTATTTAGATATGCTCTGGAGGCCCAATACCTACACTAAGATCAAAATTGGCGCTAAGCGCGAAACCAGAGAATCTGCGCAGCAAGACATCGGCGGCTTTATCAGCACAGGTTATTCACTTGCCCTGGGACACGCCCTCAGCTCACGCACCCAATTAAACGCTAAATACCAACAAGACGAATCGGATTTTAACAACGCACAAAACAGAGCAGAAAAACGCAAGAATATCACAGTAGGTATCGCTCACGGCTTGCGCACATGGTTAGACATTAGCTTGGCTTATCGCCATTCAACGCGCAGTTCTAACGATGACATTTACGCGTTCTCATCCGACTCGGTGGAATTATCGTTAAACAGCAAATTTGACTAAGCGCTGAGCAAAAACAGTGAACAAAACAATAAACAAACAAATTAAAATGCAAGGATTAATAAGGTAATAACCATGAAACAACGCAGTATTATTTACAGCCTGGTGATAAGCCTAGGCTTAAGTTTTGCCGCAGCGGCGACCGCTGACGACAACAACAGCTATCGACTTTCCTCTGATGATGAAATATCCATAACGGTATTTGATGAACCCGACATGAGTAACGACAAAATAAAGGTGGGCACTAATGGCAGTATCTCTATGCCTTTACTGGGCCAGGTGGCCATTAAAGGTTTAACCGTCACCGAGTTAGAAAAAGAGCTCACCAAGCGATTGTCAGACGGTTACTTAAAAAAGCCTAATGTCACCGTCAGCATTTCACAGTACCGGCCTTTTTATATTAGTGGCGAAGTGAAAAAACCAGGCTCTTACCCCTACCGCAAAGATCTCACCATTAAAAAAGCCGTCGTCCTGGCGGGCGGATTTACCGGAAGAGCTGCAAAAGGCACCATTTCGTTAGTGGGTGAGGAAGAAACGCGTAATGTGAATTCAGCTCCACTGAACAAAGCCGTCAAACCGGGTGATGTGATCACCGTTAGTGCAAGTTTTTTCTAGGGAATAAGATAATGAATTCTGTTGCTGTAAAGAATACTGCTGCTAAAAATTCGCAAGCAGGCCAGGAACTGGAGTCATATCAAGCTATGAACCAGGAAGAGTTGATTGATTTATCCCAATATTGGCGCACCGTTAAACGGGCTAAATGGGGCATTATCTTTGTAACCCTGTGCTGTTTAATCATCGGCGGCTTGATTGCCTCAGCTGCTGTCCCAACTTACCGGGCCACAGCCAAAATAATAGCCGATCCACAACAACCTAGTGCTGATCTCAGCAAGCAAAATATTGCCATTGCCTTGGTATCGCTGTTTTACCAAACCCAGTACGAAATCATTCAGTCCCGTCAGCTTGTAGAAACGGTGGTGGATAAACTCAATTTAGTTGAAAAATACAAAGTTCAACAGGCCAGTAAACCTAATGGAGCATCGAGTTTTGGCGATAGTATAAATGACATTAAAACAAAGCTCAGTGCCTTGTTTGCTAACGGCGAACAAAAGGTAAAACAAGCAGCCCCCACAGACGCCGCAATACGCTTAATATTGGCCTCAGGCATTCAGGCCAATATTGAAGTCAGCGGGGGCAAAAAAAGTCAAATTATTAAGATTAGTTATACCGCTGACAACCCGCAGCACGCCGCCGAAATCGTTAACGCCTTATCCGATGTCTACATACAATTTGGCTTAGCGTCACGCCTGAGCGAGGTCAAAAACACGCAAAACTGGTTGAGCGAGCAATATGGGCAACTTAAAACCCAGTTACGAGATTCTGAAACAAAATTAAGTGGTTTTCGCAATCAACAGGGCATGGTTGACACCGCGCAGCAACAGCGTATGGCCAATACACAGCTACAAACCCTGAATAGCGAACTTATTAGGGCACAAACGCACCTGAGTGCTGCCGAAGAGCAATTTTTAGCGGTACAAGGCCTTAAGGCCAATTCAAAAAGTTTGTATTCTATAGGGCCGGTTTTACAAAACCAAGCCACCAATGGCATGGTAAAAGAAGAGGCGAGGCTGTCACAGCGGGTTAACGAGTTGGATGAACGTTATGGCGCAAAACACCCAAAAATGATTGCCGCCCGTTCAGAACTAAACAGCGCGCAAAACGCCCTTAAAGCCGAGGTCAATAAAGTGGTGCTCAATATTGAAAAAAACTACCGCTTAGCCATGGTGCAGGTAAAAAATATTAAGGCCTTAATTACCCAAAACACCAGTGGTATTCAGTCTTTACAAGGGGATAATTTTGCTTTAGTCAGCTTAGAGCGAGATG
Organism: Paraglaciecola sp.; assembly: GCA_034111145.1. GTDB lineage: Bacteria > Pseudomonadota > Gammaproteobacteria > Enterobacterales > Alteromonadaceae > Paraglaciecola. The sequence continues at coordinate 6,584 of JAWUXU010000060.1, read as the reverse complement.
TGGAAAACAACCGCCGGGTGGTGGAGTCGTTTCAGTCGCGCTTAATGGAAGCCAATGTTAAGAGTGAATTCACCGCTTCCAACGTGCAAATTATTGAACGCGCCACGGTCCCAAATGCCCCGTTCAAACCCAATGTCAAGTTAATTGTTATGTTGGCTGGCGTATTCGGCCTAGGTTTTGCCGTGGTATTGGCCTTATTACGGGAAGCCCTGGACAATACCTTTAAAACCCCGGATGCCATTGAAGAAAAACTGGCCGTACCGGCGCTGGGTGTTACCCCAATCGTGAAAAAACAAAAAGGCATTGCCATACCGGAAAGACAATATCTAGACGACTCCCGCTCGCCCTTCGCTGAAAGCATTAATACCATACGTACGGGCTTGTTGTTTGCCAACATTGATAGTCCCCCCCAAACCTTATTGGTCACCTCATCAACCGGCTCTGAGGGTAAATCAACTCTGGCGGTAAACTTAGCCACCGCCTTTAGTCGGTTGGGTAAAACCTTACTCTTAGAAGTCGATTTGCGTAAGCCCAGTATCGCTAATACTTTACAATTACAAGGCAAACTTGGTTTGACTGACCTAGTGATGGGCACTGTTACCGCTACTGATACCAGCTTTAAAACAGACATAAACGGACAATTCAGTATTATTGCCTGTGGTACTGTGCACCGTAATCCCCTGGAGTTATTGTCGTCACAAAAATTCGATAAAGTACTCGCCTCACTTAAAACGCATTTTGATTACATTATCCTAGATGGCCCTCCCACTCTGCCAGTCAGCGACTCTTGTATCTTAGCGAATAAAGTGGATGGGGTTATTTTTGCGGTAAAAGCCGAAAGCAGCAAAATTAAAGTCGCCAAAGAGGCCATAAATCGCTTACAAAAATTAAACGCCAATGTTATCGGTGCGGTGTTAACCGTAGCCGCGCCAGACAAAATGATTTATTACGGCGATCATTATTATTCCGGTGAATATTATGGGCTCAAACTTGAAAATCCCATTTCATAAGATATTAGTCACTTTGCCAAATTTTAAACTACAGGGAATGAACTTAACATTATGATTTTACCTATTATTATGGCCGGTGGCACAGGTACGCGCCTTTGGACACTTTCCAGGCAATTGTTTCCAAAACAGTTTTTAACCCTCAATGGCAATAATTCAATGCTGCAAAATACCGCGCAGCGTTTAAAAGGCATAAAGCATCCGCTCCCTGTGGTTATTTGTAACGCAAAGCATCGCATTTCTGTTGCTGAGAAATTTCGCTTAAATCACATAGAAAATAGCGGTATTTTATTAGAGCCAGTGGGTCGCAACACTGCCCCAGATTTTGCCCTTGCTGCCCTTTCTGCCTTTGATGCCCTTGGGAATGGCGAAGACCCGCTACTATTTCTTATCTAATTAGTGCTCGCGGCGGACCATGTTATTGAAGACGAAGAGGCGTTTTGCCAAGCCGTGAATATCGCCAGTGAACATGCCAATAAAAGTAAATTAGTCACCTTTGGTATTGTGCCTACCGCCGCCGAAACTGACTATGGCTACATAAAAAGAGGTGAAGCCATTGATGTAGCCATTAATAACAAGGGCTTCAACGTTGCTGAATTTGTTGAAAAACTCAACTTAAGCACCGCACAGCAATAGCACGTTTTTACATCAACGCAGTAAACTAGATATTTTTATTGACCTGGGCTGCCCTTTACAAATTACTGCAAGCAGCTTAACGGGTAAATTTGGTGCCAATGTACAGCAAATGGCAGAAGAATTACTTACATCAGGACAAGTTAGTGTAATTGCATCGGACTGTCATAATCTAAAGGGCCGTTCACCGGATTTGTTAGAAGGCTACGAGCACGTAAAAAGCCTGATTGGTGAGCAACAAGCCGCTATATTGGTGAATGACATGCCAAAAGCGCTTACCCTAAGCAATGCGTTTGACTAGCCTGGCGCAGTGTCATTGAAAAGGCTGAATATCCTTCCTTTTCAGAGCTTGACGCTCATAGTCAATAGACCCCGGTGAACTGTTACACCAGGCTGACGTAGATTTTTATTTGGTTGTTATCTGCTTCATCGAAAAATTTGATATAGGTCAATAAATTTATTAAACGAGACTGTAAATTATCTAGGATTAGCAATCGCGCTGTATTTTATACTCGTCGTTATCACATCAATTAGTAGTGATCTAAATATTTTTTAATTCAAGTAACCTTACCCCCGGCTCTGCCGGTGGTAGTTTAAGAATGGATTCAAGAGGACAAACATTATGCCAAATATTGATTTCACTAAACAAGCCATGTCAAAAAAGAGAAGAGGTACCATTAAAGGTATCTGTCGTGTGGATCAATTTTTCTTCAATGCCGGAGAATTAATTAAACCTTTTCGTAATGCCATTAACAATACCTTATACGCCGTATTTCTTTTTTGCACCATGCCGGTGTATGCCGTTACAAGTATTCCCGGTCTCATTGAAGCGGAGGACTACAACCTGGGGGGGGAAGGTATTGGTTATCATGACACCACCGTCGGCAACTCTGGGGGCGAGTATCGTAGTGACGACGTTGATATTGAAGCGACCAGCGACAGTGGTGGCGGCTACAACGTGGGCTGGATCAATAGTGGCGAGTGGCTGTCCTACGACATCAATGTACAAAGCTCGGGCAGTTATGATCTGGAACTGCGGGTAGCGCGGGACGTGACAGGCATCAACACCTCCAGCCTGCGCGTTGAGATCGACGGCATCGATATTAGTGGGCCGATAAATTTGCCTGCGACCGGGACAGGCGGTTTGCAAAGCTTCAGCACCCTCAGTATACCGAGTCTGTCACTGAACGCCGGTTCGCATGTGTTGACCGTGTACTTCGAAGGCGCCAGTTTCAACCTCAATTGGCTGCGGTTTGTCCAGTCGCCAGACAATAATTTCCAGAAAATCGACATTGTCACGGGTCTTGCGAATGCCATCGATTTCGAAATTGCTGAGGACGGTCGCATATTCATTCTCAATCGCTATGGCGCAATAAGCCTCTACAAACCAAGCACCCAGGCGGTTGTCACCTCGGGGCAATTCAATGTTTTTCATGATTTTGAGGATGGACTGCTAGGGATAGCTCTAGACCCTGACTTTTCCATTAATCAGTACGTCTACCTTTACTACTCGCCGCTTGATGTTGAGATAAACCGGCTATCCCGTTTTACGATGGTGGGTGATTTGGTCGATAACGCGTCCGAGATAGTCATGCTTGACATTCCGGTGCAGCGCCTGAGGTGTTGTCACGCGAGCGGAAACCTTGAGTTCGACGCACAGGGCAATCTTTACCTTGGCACCGGCGATAACGTTGCCCATGGCAATTTCGCTGCCGTTAATGAAGTGACTCCCAGTCGCAGTGCCGAGGGGACTTCGTCTAATACGATGAGCTTGCTGGGTAAGATATTGCGAATTACGCCGCAGTCAGACGGCAGCTATACGATTCCCGTCGGGAATCTGTTTCCCGGCGGGATCGGCGGCCTACCGGAAATTTACGTGATGGGTGCCCGCAATCCGTTCAAGTTTACCATCGACCCTAAGACGGGCTGGTTGTTCTGGGGCGATGTCGGGCCCGATGCTGACCAGGAAGGACCCCTCGGCCCCTCGGGCAAAGACGAGATCAACTTAACCAAGCTGTCGGGCAACTACGGCTGGCCGTATTTTATCGGCGGGAACGGTGCTTACTACAATCCCTACCTGTTTTACTATTGGGATCCTGACTTACCAACCAATGACTCAACATGGAATACCGGCCCTCGGATATTGCCTCCGGCGCAACCATCTTGGATTGATGTGCCCCACCAGTCGCTGATGGCCGGGCCGGTTTATCATTTTGATGATTTGGTAAACAACGACAAGAAGCTTCCGGCTGAGTTCAACGGCCGTTTCTTCTACTGGGATTTCAACACCAGCCAAATATGGTACGTCGAGTTTGATGCCACAGGTGCAGTACAGAATCATGTGTTGTGGGCACCGGGGATTCTCAACGGTAGGGGCTTTATCGATGTCGAGATTGGGCCGGATCACCAGTTGTACGTGCTGGAATACGGCAACGGCTGTTGTGCCCTGGACGTCGGCAATGGTGTATTGAGTCGTGTTGATTATACCGGGGTCATTTCCAACCTATCGCCTGTCACGGCAATGAGCGCTGATACAACTAGCGGTGCATTGCCCCTAACAGTTAACTTCTCCGCATCTGGTTCCTATGATCCGGAAGGTGGTGCACTGAGCTATACCTGGGATTTTGAATTAGATGGAGTGATCGATTCGGTGGAAGCTGAGCCGACTTTCACTTATACGCAAATTGGCGATTTCAATGCACAGCTCCGTGTGATTGATGATGGCGGTGCAGCGAGTGTTGCTAATGTGATTATACATGCCGGCAATACATTGCCTTCCCTGACCTTCGAAACACCGGCCGATGGAGGCTTTTTCGAGTGGGGTGATTCGGTAGAATTTTTGGTTCGGGTCGATGATCTGGAGGACGGGTCAACCGAGAACGGCGACATCCCCTGTGCAAGTGTCGATGTTGGCAAGGCGCTAGGGCATCTCGATCACGCGCACAGCGACGTGACCGTCAATAACTGCGAGGGTGTGATTTCTCTCTATACGGATCACAACACGAACGGAGAAACCGAGCTGTTCATTGAACTGCTCGCGAGTTTTACCGACAGTGATGGATTGACCTCGTTCAAGTCGATTCGCCTAAACCCAAAACTACGTGGTGCCCAATACTTTGATGGTCAGAACGGTACCGGACTGGTCGTTAGTTCCGACCCAGTCAGCGGCAGCCAAAACACTGTTCGTGCGTTGGTGCATGATGCCTATATCTATCTCGCGCACCAGAGCCTGACTGGCATTGATGGCATCAAATATCGTGTTGCCAGCGATGGTTCCGGCGGCATCATTACCGTCCATACTGATTCACCGACCGGTCCGGTGATCAGTACAGTATCGGTGCCAAATACCGGCGGCTTCGATAGCTGGATTGAAATTACCGCGTCGGTAACTGACCCTGGCGGTATTCATGATCTGTATTTTGTCTTTAGCCGTAATCCCGGTGATGCCAATTTGTTCGACATCAGCACCATCGAATTTATTGGCAATGGCGTAGCGTATAGTGGCCCCAGATCACTTGACCTGTGGCAGACCCACCTTATTGATCCAGCACTGCCATCCCGTGCCATATTTATTGGTGGTGACGATATCAACAACGATGGTTTGACCGATATTATTGCAGGTGGCGCATGGTACAAAAACCCGGGAAATAACGCCGGTAACTGGATGCGCAATGACTTCGGTGCGCCGTTGTTTAATTTCGCATTACTGCAGGATTTCGACAATAACGGGACTCTCGACATATTGAGTACCGATGGTCAGTACAAAAGTGTAGCGATGTTATGGGGCAGTAATGACGGTAACGGTGGTTTCACGGCAATCGACACGGTGCCGGATGGAGCGTCGACTTACGGTGAACCCTTTATTGGTGATCGATTCGGTGGTGTATTATCAGCCGGTGGACCCTTCCAAATCGCATTGTCTTACAACGGTGGGGAAAACGGCAGCTCTGATGTGCAGTTGCTAACTGTTCCTAGTAATCCTGCTACTGCGACGTGGCTATTAGAAACGATTCACTCGAATTCCGAAGGCGAGGGCCTTAGCGGTGGAGATATCGATGGCGACGGGGATATCGATCTGTTCCAAGGCAATCACTGGTTACGCAATGACGGTGTTACCTGGACGCAGTTCACCGCCTATTCGTTTGCCAATACGGTCGACCGTAACCGTCTTGCCGATATTGACGGTGACGGTGACTTGGACGCAGTGGTTGGTTTTTTAGCTGATAACACGGAACTGGTCTGGCTGGAGTCGCCAGATGATCCGACCCAGAACTGGATAAAGCACACGATAGTTACCAATATTGGTGGCGGCTTGAGTCTCGATGCTGCTGACATGGACAACGACGGTGATGTCGATGTTGTGCTCGGCGAGCATAAGGGGGCCACCCGACTGATCATTTTCGAAAACCGCGACAACGGCGCGAACTGGGTTCCGCATATTGTTCACTCGGGCGGGCCCGGCATCGACCACCATAACGGATCACAGGTTGTGGACATAGACAGCGACGGGGATCTGGATATCGTTTCGGTCGGCTGGATTAATAAAAAAGTCTGGTTGTTTGAAAACACGTCAGTAGTAGGTAGCGGAAATGACAACGCCGCCCCGGTGGCCGATCCCGGTGGGCCTTATAGTGACTTACCGAGTGGTGTGGTCAACTTTGATGGCAGCGCGTCCTTTGATCCGGACAGCAGTGGCCCGCTGACCTACGACTGGGACTTTGGTGATGGTAGTACCCACGGCAGCGGCATTAGTCCGAGTCATACTTATGCCGTCGAGTCCTTCACCATGACCTACACGGTCACTTTGATCGTCAACGACGGTACGGAAAACTCGGCTTCGGTGAGCACCACTGTCACCTTGCCAGGCATTGGCCTGCCCATCCCTGGCCAAATCGAAGCGGAAGATTACAACACCGGTGGTGAAGGCATGGCTTATCATGACAC
>JAWUXU010000059.1:0-17358 GCA_034111145.1 Paraglaciecola sp. | reverse complement strand
TCCAGTAACGTTAACGTAAACGCAGCGTTGTCCAAGTTTTTAAAACGCTTATTGATTGTTGCGTTGTCTATAGGGGTTTTGTCATTTTTGGTGAGTAACTCATTTGAAAGGACAACAAACGTGTTTTCTGTTGATTCAGATGTCAGTGACGAGGTTTCTTGTGTGGTGACTGTGATCGTAAGTGGAAGTCCAACATCGCCAGAAAAAACCAATCTAAGTGACGGTTTATCGATACTCAAATGTTTGATTTTTTCAAATACCGAGGCCGAAATTTGGTCTTTTTCTAGATTTAAGTTTTGCTCAACTTTATGAATTTGAACAACTGAAATAGCGTTACTAGACCCAATCGCATAATTTTTAGAATTATCACGGGGGTTTTCAATAAACATTGATTGGTTTAAATCGCCGCGTAAAAAAGCATTAGAAAAATCGCGGTTAAACACTTTATATAAACGTTCGCCGTCTTGGGTTAATTCTCCTGTTTCAATAAAACCATCAATTTGTTTACGGAAACTATCCACCACTGTGTGCACATAACTTGCCCCTTTAATTCGCCCTTCAATTTTAAAAGAATGCACACCTGCATCAATCAGTGCAGGTAAATCAAAAAAGGCTGAATTGTCTTTTATGTTTAACGGAAAATTATTACCTGTAGCCGTTGTTTCGTATTCTTCACGACACGCTTGGCTACAACGTCCTCGGTTGCCTGAGTTACCCACACTGGCGGAGGTTGAATAACATAAACCTGAAAATGCGACACACAACGAACCGTGCACAAACACTTCTGTTAACACATCGTTCTCAAGTCCAGCCTGAGCCATTGCGGTAATTTCGCGAAGGTTTAACTCCCTTGATAAATTAAGCCTTGAAGCGCCTAGTTTTTTAAGAAAAGGAACTTGCCCCACGTTATGGGTTGTCATCTGTGTTGATGCGTGGATATCCAATGTTGGAAAGTGCTTTTTGAGGACATAAAACAATCCAACATCTTGCACAATAACGCCATCTAACGTCGTATTAACAAGTTTACTGAGTAGTTTGGCGAGGGATGTAAATTCACGCTCTAAAATCACAACATTCAGAGTTAAAAATATTTGGCATTGATATTGATGAGCTAAACGAATGATGCCAACCAGCTCTTCAAAGGAGATGTTTGACGCGCGATTACGGGCGTTAAAGTGATCAAGACCACAATATACGGCGTCAGCGCCAGCTATAATGGCCGCTTTGATCGCGTCAACGTCACCGCCAGGTGCTAACAATTCAATTTTAGGGTGCATTTTTTCAACTTATTGCCAATGGCTTGTATGTAATCGTTTGATATTATTTTAACGCGAGATTTTACCCGTATATTTGGTGACTGAATACCGATAAAGTACGTATATACCTTTTATTCTATGCTTTTTACTTTAATGACTGACATAACCAAGGCGAATTTAAGCCCGTGACATTACCCATTTTATACTCTTTGAGAAATTGTCCGTATGCGATGAGAGCGCGATTAGCGATATACAAATCTAAACAAGCGGTTGAACTGCGTGATGTTGTGCTTACAAACAAGCCAACAAAAATGCTTACCGCATCGCCTAAAGGGACAGTGCCTATTTTAGTGCTAGGCTCTTCCAAAGAATCACCTTTAACAGTAATTGATGAAAGTTTAGATATCATGTTGTGGGCACTGGGTGGGAGTGATCCTGGCAATTTGCTCCACGCAGAAACGTTAGATGACGCAGAAACGTTGAATAACACTGAAGGGGTCAATAGCGCAGACACTAAAAACGACATTAAGCCTTCGACTCGATTAACAGATATTCTAAGCTTAGTTAATCAATTCGACCACGAATTCAAATCTTGTTTAGAAGCATATAAATGCGCCAAACGTTATCACGAAACAAACTTACAAGACTGCCGGCAAGCTTGTGAGGAGCATATTCAGAACCTAGAGCAACGCCTTAACACCCATAAATATTTAATGGATGAACACGAAAGTATGGCTGACATAGCACTTTTGCCATTTATCAGGCAGTTCGCCAGGATAGAACGCCAGTGGTACTTGCAGTCACCGTATCCGCAACTAAAGCGTTGGCTTGATCAATATTTACAAAGTGTCATGTTCACCAAAGTTATGACTAAATATCCTTTATGGTCTGAAGATCAAGTCGTTATAAAATTTGGTGATATTTAATAAAGCCAGTTAGCTGTTTAACGCAAACTACTTCACCTTAGATTACGTTACCTTAGATCACGTCACCTTAGATCACGTCACCTATTGTATGTGTAGACATTAGCGTATCACCCTTCCCCACTCACTCTTCCCCGCTCAGTACAGCCAATATAGCTCCCGTTTTTGCTACTGCCCTCACTAATCTGACGTGGTAAGCCCAAAGTTAAGTGACATATTTGTCCGATTCATGTCATTTTTATTACGGGTGGCCCATTTAATATGCCTGTATCAGATGCCAAAATATTAATTTTAGTACGCTCACCGAATAAATCGGCACGTTCTGTTTATGCTCAAATGATACAAGAAGGCTCAAACTGGAGTGTTATAAAATTCTTGCGGATGCAAAAAAATTATTTGATGTCGGGGTTAAATATAACTAGTTTAAGAAACTCTTGGTCTGACACCTATGGATCTGAAAACGTTATTTTATATCCTTTTGAACGACTAGTTGCACAACCTAAATTAGCCAATGAGGAGTTAAGCTTATTATTTTCTCTCCCTTGTGATAAAGAACTTTTTGTAGTCAAAACAAAATCGAATAAATCATTATCTGATAACAGTATTCAATTTTTACGAGCTATGTCGATTATTAATAAGACATTAAAGGGCCGAAATAATTTATTAACAAACTCATTTAACCAACTCAACGATGATATGTGACCGTTATATCGGGTTCAGCTGCAAAAGGAAGCGTCTGAATTCAGCATCTTAAACAAATTTCTACCTTCGATTAAGTATGATATACCCAAATCTGAGGTGGCTGAATGTAGAACGGTTTTAAATGAATGTTTTATAGCAGAGCTTCAGGGAGATGGAGATTTCTACGGTTTATTAGATGCTTATGTCCCACTTACGCATAAATTTCTAGAAGAAGTTTCAATCTAAATTATTTTATTGGCCCCCTATAAAGTTGTAATGCTTTGCAGGATATGACTCAATAATGAATTAAATATTCGCAGGTAAAGTAAACAAGACACCATTACTCCATTACTCCAAGATAAATTGGGAGTTAAAATATTCAGTGTAAATTTAAGTGGGTTAAGCCTTCAATCAGTTGGTGATCACCCACAAATTGGCACTTTGAGCCGAACAACATAATAACTCTTATGTCCGTAATGTCGCATCAGCCGTCATAAAAATAACAACCATTCATTCAGTTCCAATCTTTAATGCCTAGTTTTAAACGTTAATAAACACGGACACAATATTTACAATATTTACAATATTTACAATGTGTGACTTGTAAATTCGGAATGTGCCCATGTGAGTCCGCCTTTCTTACTTATACCCAAAATCATTGGAAATGCAGTTAGGCGACAAAGGAGCGAAGACCCATGAGCTTAGTTTACTAAGTGATTGCGGTTCGCGAGTGCAGTCAACAACGCTGCAGTTTCAAGGATGACGGGTATAGATGTAATCAAAACTAAATCTTGCTGGGGTGGGATCAAGTATTCAGCGCCACTATCAGTGATGTGAACCATTTCTTCGACCGAAATAGTTTTAGGCTGTCCATCTGCTAACAACCAACTATAAAAACCATCAAATGCAAAGGTCATTCCTTCAGCCAATAACCTCTGTGATGCAGGCCTTACGTTCACAGCGTTAGAGCCTCCTAAGTTGGGTCCGGTGTCATGTGCAACATAACCCACTGGATGTCCGGTACTCCACATTAACGCCAGCGATCCTGTTTCTTTCATAACCTTACGTTGAGCGGCGTCTACGTGCATCCCCTTAACGCCGGGCTTCATAGCTGAAAAAGCAGCCTGCCTGCCCTGTTTAGCATTTTCCCAGTAACCTTGAATATCATCTGGTGCCTGACTTTCATCGTTTTTTAACACATAAGCAAAGCGCTGAATATCGGTGACCCATCTGTCATAAACACGGATACCAAAATCAGTTTGTATTACATCACCCGGCTGAATAATCTTGTCTGTGGCGTGGGAATGACCACGGTCAGTTCCTGAATTGACATTAGGGTTTTGCGCTGCAGCCCATCCGTCCCCAACACCCGCATCTCGCATTTTAGCTTTTAAAAAGCGCGCTACATCAGCATCGGTGGTAACACCCGGTTTGACTTGCTGATATGCCTCAATCTGCCATTGTGCAGTTAAAGCAGCAGCTTCACGCATAATGTTAATTTCTTCTGGGAGCTTTATGGATAACCATTGATAGATGATTTCGTCTGATGTGGTTAGTCTTTGGGTTAATGTCTCTCCAAGTGCTTTCGTCAATTGTTGATATTGCGTAAAACTAATGCCATCAGCTTGGGCATTTTTCGATGACATATTAATCGCAATGTTTGCAAAGTTTTTATCTCGAATAAAATCTGCAGCAATTTGAATAGCCGAAGCACTTCGCTCAACTGGCACTACCTCGTCGAGTAAATTAATGTCTTTTAACGCCGTCGCTTCACCTGCAGGAGAAAAGGCCATTGAGTGAAACTTTTTTTGGTCCATAAAAAATAAAAACACCGCGGTTTGACCTGCATTTTCACAGCCGACATGATCCGCTAATGGGTCATTATTATTTTCACGACAGACCACCAGCCAAGCATCAACCTTTGCCGCGGTCATTGCAGATGGTAACAAGCTAGCTATACGTTGCTTACGGATCTCAGGCCATGGCGATGGATCAGAAAACTGCGCGGATGCGAATAATGGCAATAATAATAGGAGTAAAATACTAATTTTTTTCAATTTAATTATTCCTTTTTAGTTTAGTCGTCGGCTAGTAGTAAACGAATAGTTAGCTGGTAGATTGGAGTGTAGATTTTAAATTTAGCTCGCTGATAAGTCCATAATACTGCACTATCAACAAAGACTTTTGCTAGCTTTATTATGACCTTAGTCAAAAATCACACATACCATTTATCATTTCTAATTTCTAATTTCTAATTTCTCATATTCATACCCTATAAAATTAAGTTTGTAATCCATTATCGCGCGTTAATTTTGATTGTATTAGGCCAAATCTTGTGAGTTTTTTTTGGTTTTTTATTTTGGTTTTTTTTTGCTCTATCAAAGCGACTAAGCTTGACGAACCCCATACAGTGAGCGTTGACTTAACTGCAAACTAAACGTATCTTTTAGGCGCTATTCTAGGTGCCTATCGTTTGTTTCCACACAATCTGGATAGGGTAAACGGGAAGTGTGGTGAGCCTAACTGTTGGTATGTTATGTGCGAATCCACCGCTGCCCCCGCAACGGTAAAATGTATATTGCACTTATATACATTGAAGTCCGACACCGGCCTAAGTTATTAGCTTTTGTACGTATGGAGCGGCGGGCTTCGTTAGAATGCATATGCCTGCGAGCGTTAACCTACCGTATTTTATACATCATCATATAAAACACTTTAGCTAACGTTTATCAGACAGCATCCTCTTTTATCCCCCTCTCAATCGTTTATTTTTATAGATTGAGGATTTTATGAAACACACAACACTGGCACTAGCCATGGGTACAGCGCTTTTCGCAAGCCCAATTTTTGCTCAAGAAAAAAATAAAACAAATGAAGCAAACAAACAAAATGAAATAGATAAAATGGTAGTTGTCTCTAGCCGAGTGGCGATGCCTCTGCGAGAAATAGCGACCTCTGTCTCTTTAATCACACAACAGAATATTGAGGCCCGCGGTTATGTCAACTTAACCGATGTATTAAAAGCACAGCCTTCTATAACTGCAACTAACAGTGGCGGTGTAGGCTCGACTACTGCTTTGCGAGTGCGCGGTGAAGAAGGTTATCGCACATTAGTGCGCATAGATGGGGTGGATATCTCGGATCCAACAGGCACACAAGTCGGCCCACAACTAGCCCATTTACAAAGTGCCAATATATCCCGTGTTGAAATACTTAGAGGCTCACAAGGTCTTGCTTATGGTGCAGATGCGGGTGGCGTAATCAATATTTACAGCGGCTCACCTTCAGATGAGTTCTCAGGTAATATTATCGGTGAATTTGGACGCTATGATACACAAAACCTATCAGCTAATATGGGTGCGAGTAATGAAAAATTCGATTATTTTATCGCTGCGTCTGATTACAAAACCAATGGATTTAATTCCCGTTTAGACGATACCAGCCAAGATAATGATGGCTACGAAAACACCACTATTCACTCTCGTTTAGGTTTTCAAGTCAATGACGATTTAAAATTAGGTTTAGTGATTAGAAATAACCATGGCATAGGCGATTTTGATGATTGTGGTTTTGGCGCCACGGCGAGTAATCATTGTGAAAGTGAATTTAAGCAGTCCAACTTAAGAGCTGATGTAAATTACTCCAGCAACAACTCGCAGCACGAATTAGCCTTTGCCAAAACCATTATCGAGCGAGAAAACTTTAATCAAGGCATCTCTGAATTTTTGACCAAAGGTAATGTACAAAGGGTAGAATATTTAGGTAACACCCAATTAAACCAAGAACATCAGTTGGTATATGGCTTTGATTGGGAAGAAGAGCAAATAAGCACTGCTGACCAAAGCCGTATTAGCAAAGGTTATTACTTTGAATATCAAGGCGAATTGTTCGACAATCTATACGTCACCGCTGGTGTGCGCCATGATGACAACGAAGACTTTGGTGAGCATACAAGTGTTAGGATAAGCGGCGCTTATATTTGGACATTAGGTGAAGACGAAATCAAATTGCGCAGCGCTTATGGCACAGGCTTCAGAGCGCCAAGTTTGTTTGAAATAGAATATAACCAAGGACCTTTCGCCTTTGCACCTGCCTCAACCACTGCTTTGCAAGAAGAAACCACCCAAGGCTACGAAGTGGCTCTTGAATACAGCACAAAACAAGGCTCTCGTTTTGAAGTTGTGTATTTTGACCAAAAAATTGAAGACAGTATCTTCTTTGATTTAGCTGGGTTTTCGGGCTATTTACAGGATTTAGGTGAATCAAGTTCTGAGGGCGTGGAGCTGATTGCCGACATCAAAATCAGTGATGCACTGCGACTTAATGCTAATTACACCCACAACCAAACCGAAGACACATTAGGCGAACAGCGTCTGCGTCGTCCTGAAAACGTAGCCAATATAGGCTTTGATTACCAAGTCGACAATCTAACATTGTCTGCGAATGTAAGGTTTGTACAAGATTTTGTTGATCTTGTGGTTGATGAAACGACTTTTTCAAGTTCAGCGCAACCCTTAGATAACTATGAAATTTTTGATATCAGTGCACGCTATCGCATTAATACTAGCTTGACTGTTTTCGCAAGAGTCGAAAATGTATTCGATAGTCACTATCAAGACCTAACCGCTTTTAATACTCCTGGCGAAACACCGCATATTGGCTTGAAATACCAGTTTTAGGAAAAGCAGTAGATTGTAAAAAATAGGGCAAAAGATGAAGAGCGTTTGAACCACAGAGGAAGGGGGGGGAAGAAAAGAGGTAAAGGAAAAGAGATAAAGGTAAAGCGAAGGCTAAATGCCGCTGCGCCAGGAAATTTGTGCCTGTAACAAATTCGGTGTAACTGCCATTATCTGAGTCGTTCTTAACCATTTTTATCTTTTCCTTCGTGCTCGCAACACAGTGAGCTCCTTTTTCTATGTGGTAAATACTCTTTTTTTGGCTTTTGTCTGGTCGGCAAAGCCGCATCAATTTTTTTTCTGTTTACTGTGTTTGCTCTTTAAGGTGAATAATCTTTGGCCTTAGCTTTTGATTTGGCCTTTTCCTTTGAGGCACACCTAGCTTCCAGCCCCACAAAAATGACATTGATTCCCCTTACAAGAGCAGGCATAGTGCGCCCCCAATTACGTTAATGTTAATCTGAACTTGTGAGTTTATTCATGCCCCCACCTTTTCAACACCAATCTTGTTATCAAAACTTTGTAAATGGCCAATATCTTAGCAATCAAAGTGGTGAAAAATTTGATGTAATAAACCCAGCAACTGGGCTGGTGATTTATCAGGTTGAAGTAGCTGATACATTTATTCAACAAAGCGCTATCGACAGCGCACAAAAAGGCTTTGTCACTTGGTCAAACATGAGTGGAATGCAGCGTAGCAGAATTTTACTCAAAGCCGTCGCCCTGCTTCGAGAGCAGAATGACGAATTGGCCGTTATTGAGGTTGCTGACACAGGTAAACCTTGGCAAGAAGCCAGTGTGGTGGATATCCAGTCTGGGGCCGATGCCATAGAATTTTTTGCAGGGCTGGCACCCGCTATCGAAGGCAATCAGCAACAGGTAGGTGAAGATTTTTATTACACACGACCTGAACCTTTAGGTGTATGTGCCGGCATTGGTGCGTGGAATTACCCCCTACAAATAGCCTGTTGGAAAGCAGCGCCTGCCCTTGCTTGTGGCAATGCAATGATATTTAAACCTTCGGAAGAAACGCCTTTAGGCGCATTAAAACTGGCTGAAATATTATTTGCAGCCGGCCTACCCGCAGGTGTGTTTAACGTTATTCAAGGTGATGGTCAAGTGGGTGCTTGGCTGAGTCATCACCAAGACATAGCCAAAGTCTCTTTTACTGGTGAAGTAAGCACAGGTAAAAAAGTCATGGCAGCCGCCGCAGGCTCACTTAAAGAAGTGACGATGGAACTAGGCGGTAAATCGCCTTTAATTATTTTTGATGATGCGGATATCGATAATGCCGTATCCGCCGCCATGCTTGGTAACTTTTACACTCAGGGTGAAATTTGTACTAACGCCACTCGAGTGTTTGTGCAAAAAGATATTTACCCCATGTTTATGGAAAAATTACATAGCAGAATCAAAACTAATATCGTGGTTGGCGACACTATGCATCCAGATACAAACTTTGGCGCACTTATTTCCAAGAAACATCAAGAGTTGGTGCTTAGCTATATAGAGAAAGGCAAAGCAGAAGGGGCGACTTTATTATGTGGTGGACACGCAATGCAGCCTAAAGATGCACCAAATGGTTATTTTGTAGCACCTACTGTGTTTACTGACTGTGAAGACGATATGAGCATTTGCCGCGAAGAAATTTTTGGCCCGGTGATGGCAGTGCTAACGTTTGAAAATGAAGATGAGGTAGTTGCTCGTGCCAACAACACTCATCTAGGTTTAGCCGCTGGGGTATTTACTCAAGATATCACTCGTGCACACAGGGTTATCCATCAGATACAAGCAGGTATATGCTGGATCAACAGTTACGGTTTATCACCTGTTGAAATGCCAGTAGGCGGTTATAAACAATCGGGAATAGGTCGTGAAAACGGCTTAGCGACACTCAAGCAATATACTCAATTGAAGTCGGTGTATGTGGGTTTAGTACCTTTAGATAGTCCATTTTAGAGTCTAATAATGAATATAAAAGCAGCTTATGATTACATCATTGTTGGCGCAGGCTCTGCAGGTTGTGTGCTGGCCAATCGTTTAACAGAAGACTCAGACAACAGCGTGTTATTGCTAGAAACTGGCGGCAGTGACAAAAGCATTTTCATTCAAATGCCCACTGCCTTGTCTATTCCCATGAACAGCAAAAAATATGCATGGCAATTTGAAACCCAACCTGAGCCTTATTTAAATGACCGTAAAATGCATTGCCCTCGCGGTAAAGTGCTAGGTGGCTCGTCATCCATCAATGGCATGGTCTATGTGCGTGGACATGCTAGGGATTTTGATGAATGGCAACACAGTGGTGCCACCAATTGGGATTATTCTCATTGCCTGCCTTACTTTAAAAAAGCCGAAAGTTGGGCATTTGGCGCTGATGATTATCGTGGCGACGATGGGCCTCTTGGCGTTAACAACGGCAACAACATGCAAAACCCGCTGTATCAAGCCTTTGTTGATGCGGGAACAGATGCAGGATATTTTGCTACCAACGATTATAACGGTCAGCAGCAAGAAGGTTTTGGTGCTATGCACATGACAGTCAAAAATGGCCGCCGCGCATCCACAGCCAATGCCTATTTGCGCCCTGCTATGCAACGCCCCAACTTAACGGTTGTGACTCATGCTTTAGTGCACAAAGTGCTAATTGAGGACAAAACAGCAGTGGGGGTACGTTTTGCTCATAAAAATAATGTTCACGAAATCAAAGTAAACAAAGAAGTCATTTTAAGTGCCGGCTCCATAGGCTCTCCCCACCTACTGCAACTCTCTGGCATTGGTAACAAAGTTACATTAGAAAAAGCGGGCATTGAATGCCTGCATGAATTAAACGGCGTAGGCGAAAACCTGCAAGACCACCTAGAGTTTTATTTTCAATTTAAATGCACACAGCCCATCACTCTTAACGGCGAGCTAGATTGGTGGAGCAAACTCAAAATTGGTGTGCGCTGGATTTTGAACAAAGACGGATTAGGGTCCACTAATCATTTTGAATCATGTGGCTTTATTCGTTCAAAAGCAGGCGTAGAATGGCCCGACTTGCAGTATCACTTTTTACCTGCCGCGATGCGTTACGATGGCAAAGAAGCCTTTGCTGGACATGGTTTTCAGGTGCATATCGGTCATAACAAACCCAAAAGTCGTGGCAGCGTTAAGGTGGTATCAAACCAACCCGATGTGGCGCCGCAGATTACCTTCAACTATTTGCAGCATGAAGACGATATTCAAGGTTTTAGAGACTGCGTAAGATTAACCCGCGAAATTATCAACCAACCGGCTCTAGATGACTATAGAGGCGAAGAAATTCAACCCGGCATGCATATTCAAAGCAATGCAGAAATTGATGTCTTTGTGCGTGAGTCTGTCGAAAGTGCCTATCACCCAAGTTGTTCATGTAAGATGGGCACAGATGAGTTATCAGTGGTTAGCCCAGAAACAAAAGTCCATGGCATTCAAGGCCTACGTGTGGTCGACTCTTCTATATTTCCGACTATTCCAAACGGCAATTTGAATGCTCCAACCATTATGCTAGCAGAGCGCGCAGCCGACCTAATTAAAGGCCACTCTTTGCCTCCTGAGACAGTAACGACGACTGGACACTCACAGTGGCAAACACAACAACGAGCCAGCCAACCTAAACGATAATAAGGGATAAACCATCAGATATTTTTCAGTAAGACCTATGCGCTCATTTATAATTGAACTGTTGGCTGTGTTTTTGGTTTTACTATGACCCTATGGTTATCAGCAGGTATTTTATTCACTTTTTTTTGCATTGGCTGCATCTTATTTAAATGGGGCAATATTCGCTGCATTGGTGTGACACCCGTTAGCACCTTTACCTTTGTTGCGATCCTGTTTACCTCTGGCTTAGACGCGGGACTCATTATGTTTCCCTTGACCGAGTTTGCTGGCTACGCCGACATTGTCACCAGCCCAGAGTATGCGTTTACTAACCCCCTAGCGATCGAATTTGGCTATTGGGCATTTTTAATTTGGGGTTTCTATTTTTTAACCTGCTTTTACTTTTGTATTATTGAGCCTAGAGTCCAGTTTTTTTCTATCCCTATTATCAGATTTATCAATAACTTAGTGATCATTGGTACATGTGCTTTTACCGCTTATTTATTATTAAACAATTTGCCTTGGTACATTCCGCAACTAGCCGATGAAGGCGCACTCACCGCTAGTTTTTACTTTATTGTGTTAGTTGTGATATCCGCTGCCGTGTATTCAAGTACTGATATTCGTTATGTACGTTTGCTCAGCTTAGGTAGTACATGGTTATTTTTTGCGTTAATTGCCTTGGTGTGGGTTGGGCCATTGTTGATGGACAATGGCAATACTAGGGAACTTTTACAGACCTTTAGTTTGTTGAATGGGTACTTTTCGAATATTCATAAATTTGTATTACCCCTTAATGCTTATCATGAATTTTATCTTTATTGGTGGTTCGCTTGGAGCATTATGATTGGCCAATTTACCGCTCGATTTGTGGGTGGGTTGCGCACTTACCAAGTGTTTTTAGGCATGTTGATATTCCCTTCTATTCCTATCGCAATATGGTTTGTAGGGCTGTATTATTATCATATCAACTCACTACAAATTTCTGGTTGGTTGAACAGTTTGATGGTCGCAGTAGGCATACTTTTTGTAGTCAATTCATTAGACTCATTGATACGCCTGTACACCGACAACTTAAACCTCACCGTTTCCCGTATTGGTAAAGTCCCTTACTTTATTGGCAACCTTTTGACATTAAGTGGCCTCACCTTATTGTTCACCCTAGATTTTTTACATATCCAATGGGTAGGTGCCATAGTGATCGGCCTTATGTTTAGCTGCCTAGTGTTTATTATATTTACCCGCTTGAAAACAGTCCGTCAGATAACGGCTAGCCCTGAGCAAAACATTTTAGATTTTGAAAAAATGGAGAAAAGCAGTGGCTAGATCACTGCAGTGGATAGTCGATAGGAAAAAAAAGGACAAAAGATTAAAAGCCTTTGAACCACAGAGAAAACCAATGGATTTTTAAGAGCAGCGGTCAGATGCTAGGAAAAGAATAAGACAGGCAGAATCCGTTAAAGGCTCAAGGCACACAGGCTCATTTTTTATTTTCGGCGAAGCCGCACCAATCTTCGCTCTTCTCTGTGTCCTCGTTTTCCCCTGTGGTGATTTTTTTGCTCTGGCTCTGGTTTTTTCTATCTACTATCCACCGTTTTTACCTTTTTGGCGAAGCCGCAGAAAATTTATGTGTTTCCTCTTTTTCCTCTGTGGTGAATAATTTTTTTTGCTTTTTCTTTGGCTTTTTCTATCTACTATTTACTATTCACTGCTCTTAGCTCTTATCCATTAACCTTTCATTAACCTTTTCATTATATTATTCAATGAATTAGTCATTGTCATGATGAAAATTTAGACTTATTGCATTAAAAAAAAAGGCTATAATACACTGTACATTTATTTGCCACTTCCTCTGGAGAAATCATGGATTTAAAAATCGACTCGCGTAGCAGCGTGAGTTCCCGTTCAACGACTCAAAAAGCGCTGCGCATTAACCTTGATGAAAAGAAGTACGGCACCATAGTGGAAATTGGCGCAGGACAAGAAGTAGCCCGTCACTTTTTCTTGGCAGGAGCTGCCGCAGGCACAATTGCCAAAACCATGTCTGCCTACGATATGAAATTTTCAGACGCCATTTACGGTGTTCAAGAAGACGGCCGTTATGTCAGTAAAGGGCGCGTTAAAGCCATGATGGAACAAGAGTTCGACTTAGTGGTTGAAAGAGTAGGTGATATTCGTTCGAAGGCGTCACGTTATTTTGGCTATGCAACAACTGTTTCTGCTAAAAGCTTCAACCGCAATAACGAATGCCATGCTTGGTGCGGTATAAGAGTGCAAATGTATCCTGGTGCTAAACCATCAGATATCACAGTGCATGTTAGAATGTTTGATGACAATGCCGAAGCACAACAACAGGCTTTGGGCGTATTAGGGGTAAACCTTATTTACGCGGCTTATTATTATTTTGAAAACCCTAAACAGATTATTGATTCATTAACCGACGGTATGAAAGCCAATCGCATTGAAATTGACTCAATCGATTTTCAAGGCCCTTACTTTGAAGATACTGACAATAGAGTTAAAAACATCCACCTTATTCGTAGCTGGAAAACCCGTGCCATTATGTTTAAACCTGATGGCTCAGTGGCAGTGCCTGCTGAGATGTTATACAAAAAAAATATACTCACCATTCGTGGCTCATTCCGCCCCGTCACTAATTTAAATGTAGATATGATTGAACAAGGACAACGTTCCTTTTCTACACTACCTGGAGTGGACCCAAGCAATACTGTTGCCATAGCCGAAATATCCATTAATGATGCCCACGGCAATGATGCTAAGGTGCCAGAAAAGGACATCATCGCAAGAGTACAACTACTTAACTCACTTGGTTACAACGTGATGGTCTCGGATTACACCCGTTATTTCTCACTCAGAGCTTATTTCCGTCAATTTACCCAGTTACAGATTGGTATCGTTATGGGAATGGTTAATGTTAAGCAGATATTCGATGAAAACTTCTACCGAGGCGTAGAAGGCGGAATTTTAGAGGGATTTGGTAAACTGTTTCCAGACAATACGCGTGTATTTATATACCCGGAAGTAGACGAAAATGGTCAACTAACAGAATTTACCGATCTTAAAGTGCCTGAACATTTACGCTTTTTATACCGACATTTGTTAGAAAACGGCTTTTTACACGGTATCGAGTGTAGTGATCCAAATTTATTTAAGATCTATTCCCGTGAAATCCTTAAGCAACTTTCTAGCGGACAAGGTGATTGGCAAAAATATCTACCTGAAGGTGTCGCAGACGAAATTATCAAAAATAAGTTTTTTGGTTATCACAGCTAGAACAAGTTAGTTTAGAACAAACAAAAAGCGGGCATGAAATGTGATTTTCATGCCCGCTTTTTTTGTAAATCACACCCTACCATCTTAATCATTTCTACGTAAATACGCTTGCAACGCTTTTTGTCCCGATACAAAGGCAAGATCCATAACAAGCACGCTTGTCACATCCAACCAAATATAGCGACTCACTTCCTCTTGCTGCAAAACTAAAGCAGGCTGAGTGTCTAAACGGACCTCAAAAAAGCTGTCTAAAGTAGAATAGAGCACGTCTTTGTATAAGTAACGATTAGGATAAGAAAAAAGATACTGCATATTATCTATAGACAGTTGTAACTCTTCCAATAGCTCTCGTGTTAACGCCTGCTCATTTGATTCGTCGTAATCAACAAAACCACCAGGAAAGTCCAACTTTCCTTTGGCTGGCTGTTGCGCCCTTTCCACCAACAATATTTTTCCATTACAGACAATAATAGCACTCACCCCGGCGGCTACATTGTGAAAATACACAAAGCCACACAAGGTACATCGGTATGTTTTTTCACCTTGTTTCATAAGGCTCGGCTGAGCGCATTTTACGCAGTGCAATGTTGAGTCGTTATTATCCATGCTAACCAGATCCGTTATAAGTAACTAAATAGGTGAGCCCGGGGGTAATGGCTTTAATATAAACTGCGAGTGCCACTGGCCCAAACGCCAATATTGTTCCAGCTGACGCGCCATTATCTCGTTGTGGGCATTGCGTGCTTTGTTTTTTAACCACTTGTGTAAATCAATCAATTGTAATTCAATTTCGCCCCTTACTTCAGGTGCTAAGTTTTCCTGTTGCATGGACTTTACCACTTGATCTAAGACTAAATAGTTCACCCGTTTACTCAACTGCGGATAGTCTTTGTCAACCCCCTCTTTTATGGAATGTTTAAACAGTTTAGTGAATAAATACGCCAAATCAGGTACACCTTTTAACTGTTCTTTTTGTTGCGATATACGATTTAAACGCTCAGCTTTTAATAATAGGCTAAGACTATAACCTGCCGCAGATTCCGCTGCGCTAATGGGGTCAAATGTATGCCCCGTTCGGCCATTGAAACTTTCACGATTACGGCTTTCACCATAAGCTTTAGGCGTAATAAGTTGTGCCACAGAGCCAGGGATACTCAGAAAATCACCTTGTAAGGTTTTTAGTATCGCGTCTAGTGCATCTATTTGCTGTTTAGCAGAAATGACCTTGACACCTTTTGCTACTGAATGATCACCTTTAGATTCGTACTCGTAGCTCACCCCACCAATTAATTTTGCAACTGCATCTAATTGGTAACGGTGTAACAAATAAATGGGTGCAAAAAGTTCTTCCAGTGAAGACAACGTGGCACCCGTTTTAATCGTTTTAAGGCCAAAGTTGGCCATGGCCACTTCACGTACTTCACTGATGCGGATTAACTCACTGACAGGGTCAGCACCGTTGTCCCAAAGATGCCCTTCTACATTAGCGGCATGTGCAGGGCGAGAGTCTGGATCCGACTGATACTTAAAGCCTTTCGCTCTAGCATCCGCAACTAAAACTTTTAACGCTTGCTGTTCGGTATTGGCATCGGGATATTCTTGATAACCATAAGTCACCACATATTTATCCCACGCTCCCATACCTACATCGTAGGCATTTTCTAGACTAATTTTGCCATCCTTAACACTCACCAAAGGATGGGGGTAATCCATCACTGACTCTCGGCCATATTCGCTGGCGGCAAAGTTGTGGGCAATACCTATTGTGTGACCTACTTCGTGCGCAGACAGCTGACGGATCCGAGCGAGGGCCATGTCTTTTTGTTCAGATATATCCACTTGGTCATCAGGCCTGCTGTTTATATCCGCACCAGATCCATCAGCACTAAAGGGACTGGTCAAACCCAAGGCAATTAAATAATCCTGTTTAACACGCAATGACCCTAAAGTGACATGGCCTTTAATAATTTCGCCGCTACGAGGGTCTATAACAGAAGAACCATAAGACCAGCCACGAGTAGCCCTGTGCACCCACTGGATAACGTTGTATCGCACGTTCATAGGATCTGCATCTTCTGGTAACACTTTAACTTGGAACGCATTTTTATAGCCAATGGCACTAAACGCTTGATCCCACCATAACGCACCGTCTTTTAGTGCACTCATTACGGGCTCAGGAATGCCTGGGTCAAGGTAATAAACAATAGGTTCAATCGCTTCACTCATTGCGGCGTTAGGCTGCTTTTTATTCAAACGGTGCCGAGGTATAAACTGCTTGGTCATGCTGTCTTCGATTGGTACTGAATAATCTTGATAACCCATCGACCAGAATCCAGAAAAAGGCACAAACTTTCTTGGCTGATAATCGGTATCGGGTAACTTCACCAGTGAATGATGTAAATGCACAGAAATACTAATAGGGTCTGGTGTGACTTGATTAACAAACTCACCTGGCTTAGAGCCGCCAAAAGTGACTAAAGCTTCTAACTCGGTATTATCAGGGAATGCTTTACTACGCTTTAAAAACACCCCACTTCGTTTTGGATCTGCTTTATAACTGCCTTGTTTAGTGCCCGTTAAACGCTGAGAAATTTGATGAATGTCTGACAGTAAAAACTCAGTATAATCAATAACAACCACATCACCGTCAGTGGCCACAACAGCAAAACCAGCAATCACCGAGTCAGCAAAAGCCTCATCAATACTCGCCTGTTCGGCAAGATTAGAAGAACTAGCACGATACTGAGTATTTAACTGTTTAAGCAGCACCTTATTGCCATAACGCTCGAATTTAACCAATCGAGTATCACCCAACTGGCCTCGGTCTAAACCAATATCATTCGAGCCAATACCCTGTGGCATGCTACTTTGAAACAGAAAAGGTTGCTCAAACTGGTCAATTTT
>JAWUXU010000058.1:0-31750 GCA_034111145.1 Paraglaciecola sp. | reverse complement strand
CAGGACCAGCAGCATTGATAACATCGGCCTCGAAACTACCATCAGATAATTGGATAATTTTGTCGCTCATTTTTTTTCTCCGTAATTTTTTTCTCGCTGATATGACACAGCGCAGATGTGATTGTTATATAGAAATCAGTTTTTAATGCAAGCAATGATAAGCTATAAGCTATGCCAACTACACACTTAACCGATACAAAATTTTCAGACTTACCCATTAATCAGCAGGTTGTGGATGCGTTATCTGCTGCCAAATTCAATCTTTGTACACCAATACAAGCATTAAGTTTACCTCCTTTACTCGAAGGTAATGATCTTGCAGGTCAAGCGCAAACAGGAACAGGTAAAACCATTGCATTTTTGGTTGCCACTTTTCACTATTTGTTGACTAACCCTCAAGACTCAAAGCGTCAGCCTAGGGCAATTATTATGGCGCCTACCCGTGAGCTAGCTGTGCAAATTTTTAACGATGCAGAATTACTTAGTCAACACACAGGCCTGACACTTGGTCTGATTTATGGGGGCGAGGGTTATCAAAGTCAACGGGAAAAATTGCAGGGAGGTGTAGATATTATTATCGGCACCACGGGTCGTATTATTGATTATTACAAACAAAATATTTTTTCATTAGCCGCTATACAGGTTGCGGTATTAGATGAAGCCGATCGTATGTTCGACCTTGGCTTTATTAAAGATATTCGTTATTTGTTTAATAGAATGCCAAAACCGACTGAACGTCTTAGTATGTTGTTTTCTGCCACTTTATCTTACCGGGTTCAAGAGTTGGCCTACGACCATATGGACAATCCTACCCATGTGCAAATTGAGCCAGAAAGAAAAACCGCAGAGCGCGTAAAAGAAGAGCTATTTTATCCATCTGATGAAGACAAACCTTATTTATTATTGTCTTTGATGGAAGAAGAATGGCCGGACAAAGCTATAGTATTTGCTAACACTAAACACGGATGCGAAAAAATATCTGATTGGTTAGAAGCTGATAATCATCGGGTGGGTTTGTTGAGCGGCGATGTTCCCCAAAATAAACGCCTAAAAATATTAGAAAATTTCACCAAGGGCATACTTGATGTATTAGTCGCTACAGATGTAGCCGCTCGTGGTTTGCATATTCCTATGGTGAGTCACGTTTTTAACTACGATTTACCCGACGATGCAGAAGATTATGTGCATCGTATAGGTAGAACTGGCCGTGCTGGTGAAAGTGGCAGTTCAATTAGTTTTGCATGCGAAAAGTACGCATTGAATTTACCGGCGATAGAGGAATATGTACAACACTCAATCCCAGTGACAGAATACAACCCGAATGATTTAATACGTGACATCACTCCACCTAAACCTCGTTTTAAAAAGCGTATGCAAAGTGGTAAAAATCACCAAAAGCGTCCTTCAGGCCCACGTCCAAATCAAAACAGATGAATAACAATACCGAAGTCACTGCCTCGTTTTCTCAGCCAGAGCAACTTTACGCTGCTGTAGACTTAGGCTCAAACAGCTTTCATATGGTGATTGTGCGGGTTGTGGCTGGTAGTGTACATATTATTGGTAAAGTGAAACAAAAAGTACGTCTTGCCGCCGGCTTAGATGAAAATATGGTACTTGACCAAGTTAGCCTTGAAAGAGGCTGGAAGTGCCTTGAAACCTTTGCCGAACGTTTACAAGATATCCCCCTTTCAAATATTAAAATTGTGGGTACCGCCACTTTACGTTTGGCCAGCAACGCTGATGTATTCATCAAAAAAGCTGAAAAAATTCTTAGGCATAAGTTAAATGTGATTGATGGAGAAGAGGAAGCCAGACAAATATATTTGGGTGTGGCTTATACCTCTGCTAATCAAGGAAATTCTTTGGTGATTGATATCGGCGGCGCAAGCACAGAAGTGATTGTTGGCAATGATATGACTCCGATACATTTAGTCAGCATGAACATGGGATGCGTTACCTTCAAAGAGCGTTTTTTCTTTGATGGTAATATATCAAAGGAGAATTTTGAACAGGCTATCAAAGAGGCTAAGTATCTATTAAAGCCAGTGATAAATGACTTCATCCGTTTTGACTGGCAGCAATGTTTAGGCGCATCAGGTACGCCCCAAGCCATTACTGAAATTTTGGTAACACAAGGTATCAATGATTCTATCCGCCTTGATTATTTGCAGAACCTAAAACAACAATGCATTGATTGTGTGACAATAGATCAGCTGCAGATAAACGGCTTAACAGAATCCAGGCGAGCGATTTTCCCTAGCGGTTTGGCCATACTAATAGCTCTGTTTGAACAGTTAAATATCCAAGAAATGCAGATATCAGGTGGCGCGCTGCGCGAAGGCCTCATCTATGGCATGCTAGACAACATGCAGCAAAATGATCGAAGGTTGCAAACTGTTGTACAATATATTCAACATTTCCATATAGAATCTGAACACGCTAACCGTGTTAAAAGTATTGCGCTTTGCTTGTTTAAACAAGTACAAGACCAAATGATGTTAGGCAAGATAGAGTGCGAAGCGATATTGATGGCATCTGCTATGTTGCATGAGATTGGTTTGCATATCGAATACAAATTACATCATCAACATGGCGCATACATACTTAGTCACTTACCTATGGTGGGTTATACACAACAACAACGCGCAGGCATCAAGACGCTAGTAGAAAGTCACAGGCAGGAAATAAAACTCGGTTTGTTTGACTCTTTCCATCCTGAGGTTCGTCAAGCGCTTTTGGTGTTAGTAAGAGTATTACGCTTATCTTGCTTACTTTCTATTCGCCGTAAAGACAATTTGTTAGCTGATTTTAATTTAATCATAACAGAAGAAAAGTGGGTGCTCACTTTCCCTCAGGGTTGGTTAAAATCGCATCCATTGATAGATGCAGAACTAGCTAACGAAAAATGGCAGCAGCATAAAGTAGGCTGGATGTTGGAGTGCTTTTAAATTTTCACCCCATTAATCTTTAGTCATTAGAATAATTACGATGTTGTTGTCTAATTTCAAGACTCATTGCTTTAGCTTTGTTTCAACAGTATTGCTGCTTGCTTTGCAAAATAAGTCAAAATTCCATCTGCCCCTGCACGTTTAAATGCCATCAGTGATTCTAAAATGACCTCATCTTCATTAAGCCAACCATTGGCAAATGCAGCCTTGTGCATGGCATATTCGCCGCTGACTTGGTAGGCAAAAGTGGGGATCTTGAATTCGTCTTTGCAGCGCCTGACGATATCCAAGTAAGGCATGCCAGGTTTAACCATGACCATGTCCGCACCTTCTTGTAAATCCAATGCAATTTCACGCATCGCTTCATCAGAGTTGGCGGGATCCATCTGGTAGCTCTTTTTATTACCACCTTTAATATTACCTGCTGAGCCCACTGCATCTCTAAATGGTCCGTAATAGCTAGAGGCGTATTTAGCCGAATAAGCCATAATACAGGTGTTGATAAAACCATTGCTCTCTAGTGCTTGGCGCAGCGCACCAACACGGCCGTCCATCATATCAGAAGGTGCGACGATATCAGCTCCCGCTTCTGCGTGAGACAATGCTTGTTTGACTAACACCTCTATAGTTTCATCATTTAATACATACCCCTTTTCGTCAATCAGGCCATCTTGACCATGAGATGTAAAAGGGTCTAAGGCGATATCTGTAATAACGGCAATCTCAGGTACAGCTTGTTTGATGGTGCGTACTGCTTTTTGTGCCAACCCCTGGGAATTAAAGGCTTCGCTTGCACACAATGATTTGGCTGTTATTGGTGTCACAGGGAACAGTGCAATAGCAGGAATACCAAGTTCAACAAGTTCACGTGCCTCTTGGACTAACAAGTCTATAGATAAACGTTCAATACCAGGCATGGAAGGGACCACTTGTTTTTGATTATCGCCCTCTAATACAAACATGGGGTAGATTAAGTCACTGCTGCTTAGTTGGTTTTCTGCCACTAACCTGCGGGTAAAATCCTGTTGACGTAATCTGCGCATACGAGTATTGGGAAATTGTTCAATCATGATTGATCCTGCTGTTGAATGATTTTTAAATGGCTGCCCTGCACATTATTTCGGCCAGCATTTTTGGCTGCGTACAGTTGTTTATCAGCTAAGGCTAAAATAATGTCTTCTGGCTGGTTCAAATCTATTATTGCAGAACCAATTCCGGCGCTAACAGTAATGTTTATTGATACACTTTGAGCGTGTATAGCAGTTTTTTCTATTTCAGCTCTAAGCTGCTCTATCAAGACGAAAGCGCCATCTAAGTCTGTGTTGGGTAGAATAAGGGCAAACTCTTCACCACCGTATCGATATACATCATCACTGGGTCTTTTTAAGGCTTTATTTAGTGTCTTGGCAACTATTTTAATACATTCGTCTCCGATCAAATGCCCATATCGGTCATTTACATTTTTGAAATGGTCAATATCCATCATCACAACGGATAGTGGCGTTTTTTCACGTCGACTTCTTCGCACTTCAGCTTGATATTTTTTGTCGAAAGAACTGCGATTACCAATCCCAGTTAGTGCATCAAGGGTGTTTTTTTCTTGCAGTTCACGGTTAGTATCGGATAATTCACGAAGGGTAATCTCTAATTCTAATGTACGCTCTTGAACTTTGTATTCAAGATCCTCCGTTGTGCTTTCTTGTAATGCTAGCATGACTTTTTGTGCATGTTGAGCTTGTCGTTCTTTGTTCAGCAACTCCGCTTGCGTATCCATTAATGCTAAGCGTTGTTGATTATGCTTAATAGCCAAAATGAGCGCTAAATAGACCGTTTCTATACCTACACCTAACATCAATATGTAGTAAGGAGGTAGGTTGAAGTTGATTATATAGAGTGTGTCTAGACTTGCTGCGAGACCACTTAAAAACAGCACTGCCCAAGCGAAGGTATAATATCGTGCTATCGCTTGGCCTTTTATCCATAACCAGATTGAGACGGCGAATATCAATACACCGCTGGCACATAACATCAGTAAAAAGGCTGTAATAAAGACTGGTAACGGTATAAAAAAACTGATGACCAGACCGACTAAAAAAGCATAAGCGGTCATGTTAAGTAACTTACTTAGTCTTGTGCTATATGCTTTGACACTGAGTAACAAGTCACAAAAGATAATCGATAACCACACAGTTAAGTGAGCGAAAATACCCACTGCATGTTGCTGAAACCAAGGCGAGCTAGGCCAAATATAACGATAGCCTAAGCCTTGCAGCGCTAATAATGTTAAGGCTAAAAATATTACATAACCTGAATACACCAAAAAAGTGGGAGTGCGGGTTGTGATAAAAAAGAATAGGTTACTTAACCCCATTGCCAGCATCAGACCAAAAAAAATGCCCATAATTAAGCCACTTTTACTGGTAAATTCTAAGTAATCGTTTTGTAGCCAAATATTAAAGGGTAAACGGATTGCGTCTTTAGAGTCAGTGCAAACGTATATTTCTATAGGCTGCCCATTTGTTGGAACCGGGAATAGAAAGTTTTCATGTTTAATTGTACGTTGCGAGAAAGTCAAAGTATCCCCTACTTGATATTCTGCTAATATTTTGTCCCCTTGCACAAACCA
The DNA here is from genome assembly GCA_034111145.1 of Paraglaciecola sp. Classification (GTDB taxonomy): domain Bacteria; phylum Pseudomonadota; class Gammaproteobacteria; order Enterobacterales; family Alteromonadaceae; genus Paraglaciecola. The sequence goes on along the minus strand of JAWUXU010000058.1, from coordinate 26,176 downwards.
AAGATTAATGCGGTCCAGTAGCGCATTGTCTATTTCTAGTAACAACGTTTTGGTAAGGGCATTACCCTTGAGCGTAAACCTAAACCAATGTGAATGATCAGATAGACCTAATGAAGTTAGGTCCTGTTTATGTACCTGCCAAACAATGTCTGTGCTACTTAGAATATCAGAAATAGAATATTGCTTTTTTGAATCAGCCCAGTGTTCAACGTTTTGCACCATGGTATTGTTTGGGCGAACGGGGCTAGAAAAATTAGTTGCAGCAAAAACAACTGCAATACAAAAAATACTGATGGCCAGTAGTAGCCAGTTTTTGTTAAGCATCAGGTTAAATGGATTATTCGGCACGATTATGTTCTGCGCTCCTGCTTGAAATATTAAATAATGCATGTGTATTGGCTTGGCTCGATATCTGTAATGTTTTGATATCAGTTGCCATTAAACTGGCTGTTTCCTCGGCTACATATGGCAGATAAGCAGGTTCGTTATTGCCATTGTCCACTTTTCGATTGTTAGCCAACCCCTTAGGACGTAAATATGGCGCGTCGGTCTCTAACAAAATACGATTTAATGGTAGGGATTTCACAGCGTCGCGCAGCGCTTGTCCGCGCTTAAGGTCACATACCCAACCGGTAATTCCAATATATAAGTCCAAATCTAAGTAATGGTTCATCTGTTGGATGTTGCCGGTGAAACAATGTACAACGCCACCTTTTAATGCATTACGATATTTTGTTAGCAATTTAATCTGTGCTTCAAATGCATCACGTTCATGTAAAAAAACCGGTAAACCCAATTCACAAGCTAACTTGAGTTGCTGCTCGAATGCAAAGAGCTGTTGTTCGGGTGTCGAAAAATTTCGATTAAAATCCAAACCACATTCGCCAATGGCCACAACTCGGTTTGACTTTGCTAATGCTTTTAATTCATTTATTGTTTGCAGGTTAAATTGGCTGGCGTCGTGGGGGTGAACACCAGCAGTAGTCGATAAGTGGCTTGGGTACTGCTCTGCTAACTGTATCGCTTGCTGGCTTTTGTCTAAGTTAGTACCAGTAATAATAATATGATCAATACCGGCTGCCATCGCGCGTTCAAATACGGGCTCAAAATCTAATCGTTTGTCGGTAAAGTTGACACCTATATCACACCACGACATTAAACTAATCGATTCGCTTAGCACGAATTCGTTTGTTTACGTTTTCTTTGCCAATAAAAAATGAACCCATTGCTCCGCGTTCAATAATAACAATTTGATCTTTTTTCAACCTAAGACGGGTACTACCTGTTTGTTGCCATACTTGTCCGTTAACAAGGGTAATAATTTGATTGCCATAGCTATTCTTTTTGACTTTCACTATTTTGGCTACAATCTGGTTAATTAAATCTTTGTTAAATTGTTTTTGTTCATGACCAAAAATTGCCTGTTGTTTGCTCATTGTATTAGTCTGACTAAAGACTGGTTTTTGCCTGTCTTTTTGTGATCCTACAACTTGTTCTGGTTTTACCAATTCTGTTTTTGAACTTACTTTCTGATCCATTACAGAGGGATTATCGAAAGATTCAGTAGTGGTGAACTGAACAGGATCTTGAAGTTGAACTGCGCGAAGTATTGGTTGGCTGTCTCTTGTTTTCTCGCTTAGTTTGTCGTAACAAACTAAGCGTTGTAAACTGTCGCCATTTTTAGCGCATATCCCTAACTCATCCAACATTGTATTAGACATAGCAAAAGGGCTGATCAATATTAATGTTACTGCAGCCTTGCTCAAATAAGTCATAAGTTATCCTGTTGTTCTTGATCCGCTTTTTTTCGAGTATAGATACCACCAATTACAACGCCAAACTCAAATAAAATCCACATAGGTATGGCAAGTAACGTCTGCGATATGATGTCGGGTGGTGTGAGTAGCATACCCAGTACAAATACGCCTACTATTACATATGGGCGCTTTGCTCGCAGAGCATCTGGTGTGGTTACACCCGTCCAGCACATGAGTACTATGGCCACCGGAATTTCAAAAGACAGCCCAAAGGCAAAGAAAATTTTCAATACAAAGTTAAGATAACTGCTAATGTCGGTATTGATCACTACCCCTTCAGGCGCTACGCTAGTGAAAAAAGAAAACGCTAGAGGAAACACCACATAGTACGCAAAAGCCATCCCCAAATAAAATAATAGCGTACTAGAAACGAGCAGGGGAACCACCAATCGTTTTTCGTTTTTATACAATCCAGGCGCCACAAACCCCCAAATTTGGTAAAGCACAACCGGGATAGCAATAAAAAATGACAACACCATAGTCAGTTTAAAAGGTGCAAAAAAAGGAGAAGCTACATCGGTGGCAATCATTTGTGCGTTCTCTGGCAACGTGTCTAGCAGGGGAGTCGCTAGCCAGTGGTATAAGTCTTGGGCAAAATAAACCAAGCATAGGAATACTACAAATACACTGACAACTGCTTTTAATACACGGCCTCTGAGCTCAATTAAATGAGCAATTAAGCTATTCGGTTCAGCCATGTCATTTACTCTTTAGAATAAGGTTTTTGAACGGATTTGGCTGCATCGCGAAGTTCGTCAACAGACTTTTGCAACTCAGGGGACAAATTTTCGAGATTTTGGTGCTCGGCTTTTTTTAAATTTTCATGCAATTCATGAATTTTAAACTGCTGTTCGACTTCTTGTTTAAAGCCATTGGCCATGCTTTTAACGTTGCGAACAGTTTTCATGGTTGAACGAATGGCACCGGGTAGCCTTTCAGGTCCCAATACTACTAAACCTACTACAGTGATAATTAACAGTTCAAAAAAGCCAATATCAAACATTACTTATGCTCTTTTTGTTCGCTTTTGGTTTGCTGAGCAGTATTTGTCGCATCTCCAGCATCATTAATTGATTTATCTTCGACGTTTTCTTTAACAACAAAATCAGAATCTTTTTCTTTGTCATCATCGCTTATGGCTTTCTTAAAACCTTTCATGGCTGAACCTAAGTCTCCACCTAAACCTCGTAGTTTTTTTGTGCCAAAAAGTAAGACCACAATAACTAAAATAATGACTAACTGCATGGGGCTAATGCCAAACATAACCTTACTCCTAAAAACAAGTTTAAATCATTATACTTAGCTTATTAAAAAGGTCACTGGATTTGATAGCCAAATTTAGGTTGTTTAGCTTTTTAATCACAATTTCTTTAATTTTGAGCCTGCGAACACCAAGTGCCTGCCTATCAATAACTCATTTATGGATACTCAGGCATAGGGGAAGCGTGAAAAAACTATTTTATTATTCTTTTTCAGTATCATTTTTATTGCAATTATCATCGTTGAAGAGATTTAATCAGGATCCCTATATTTAGACCTGTCATTCCACACTGAGGAACATCAGCTTATTTATGTAATGATGACGGTTTGGGAGCCAATTTTTCTCGGCAGTTAGGCTACAACGCCACCGGTCGTTGTATATTTAGATGGAATAATCATTATTACTTCACAAACCAGACTACTGGTTTTGGAGCATAGTTGGCAAAAGCTTACTCAATTTGATAAATCGTAAAATCCGTATTGATCAAAGCTTTTTTGAAGTGTGTTTAAACGATAATAAATAAGTGTCACGACATTGTTGGAGCGAATGAATAGGCTTTAATTTCGTTTCTTTTTAAATGCAAAAAACCAGCAAGCCAAGCCTATTAAATTAGAGCAACCACCGGGCCACCAGCTCTGTTGATACATAGGCAATATTGCGCCAATAATAATAAATGTTGTGCCCATTATCATCAGTAGAGTGCTTGAGTGTTGATGCCTAAGTTGTTCTTGTTGAGCTTCGAACTGAATTTTTTGTTGTTCAGGCAACTTTTTAACTTGTTTTAACGTGTCATACACTAAATCTGGTATTTCTGGAAATTTCTCGGACCAATACGGTAGGTTAGTCGAAATTTTTTGATACATAGCTTTCAGGCCAATTTGTTCTTTCATCCAATTTTCTAAAAAGGGTTTGGCAGTTTTCCATAAATCAAGCTGTGGGTATAACTGACGACCTAAGCCTTCAATATAAAGTAAGGTTTTTTGGAGTAGCACCAGTTGTGGTTGTATCACCATATTAAAACGTCTGGCGGTATTAAACAGTTGCAGCAACACGTTACTAAATTCAATTTCGGCGAGAGGCTTTTGGAAAATGGGTTCGCATACTTGGCGAATAGATGCTTCGAAATCGTCGATGTCGGTATCAGATGGTACCCATCCCGAGTCCACATGTAATTCAGCCACCTTGCGATAATTACGATTAAAAAAGGCGATAAAATTTTCGGCCAAATAACGTTTGTCTTCGCTATTGAGCGTGCCGACTATGCCAAAATCTATGGTGATATATTGGGGATCATTAGGGTTAACTGTGGATACAAATATATTCCCAGGGTGCATATCCGCATGGAAAAAACTATCGCGAAATACCTGAGTGAAGAAGACTTCTACTCCTCGCTCTGCCAATCTTTTCATATTGGTATTGCGTGCAATCAGTTGTTTTATGTCAGATATTGGTGTGCCATAAATCCGTTCCATTACCATCGCGTTTTTATGGCTGTAATTACTATAAATTGTAGGCACATATAGGGCTGGTGAGTTTTCGAAGTTACGCTTAAATTGGATACCGTTTGCGGCTTCGTGGGTTAAGTCCAATTCATCAATAATAGTACGTTCGTACTCTTCGACAACTTCAACTGGGCGTAATCGTTTGCCATCGGGTAACAATTTTTGCAAGGCGCTCGCTGCAGTGCGCATAAGCTCAATATCAGACTGAATAGTATGTTGAATATTAGGACGAATGACTTTAACAATGACATCATGATTGCCGTCTTTTAGCTTTGCAGCATGTACCTGAGCAATTGACGCGGAGGCTAATGGTTTTGTTTCAAATTCACTAAATAAGTCACTGAGTTGTGTTAAACCAAAAGCGTCTAAAATAATTTTTTTGGCTAGTTCAGGATCAAATGGTTCGACTTGGTCTTGTAAAATAGACAGTTCAGTTGCTACATCAGGCGGTAGCAAATCTTTGCGTGTAGACAACATCTGGCCAAATTTTATAAATACAGGGCCCAAAGTCTGAAGAGCCAATCTAACGCGCGTGCCTTGGGATTTATCCGGGTGTTTGTTGCGAAGCCAGAAAAAGCAAAATCGGCCTAATTTGGCATACCAAGGTAGCCACTTATCTGGAATAAGTTCATCTAGCCCGTGTTGCAACATCACTTTATTAATTTGGTAAAAGCGTAGAATTCTCACGTTAGTTATTTGATCCTGTCTCGATTTTCTTTGCTTGTTCTAATAAAGTGATTCTGGCAGATAATCGTTCTGAGGCGCTGCGAAGATCAGTCACTTCTCGACTAAACTCCATCATTTCCCTGGGTTTAACTGCGATAGAATCGCTTTGGGTTAAACGCTCCCCAAGCTCAATCGCTCCTTGTTCTATTTGTGCTTTAGCCGTATCGAATAATGCTCTCATACTTGCAAATGTTTGGTGAGCCACTACATCTCCTGTGTACCCAGAGAGCTGTTCTTCCCAGTCAATATCTAAATCTTTGAGCAGTGCACTAAAGGTTTGCGCCACATAAATATCGCCAATCAGATTGAGTTGCTTTTGTTGAATAAGCTGGGTAAGTTGGCTGCTATCTTTGAGCTTTGGTAAGGTCTCTAAATTCAGCTCAATCAAACAATCTACTGGTTCAGGGATGGGTTCAAAAGCATCGTCTGAAGTAATGACAGTGCGCACATCGATTTGATCTGAAAAAGTAAATAACAAAGGCCAAGGCAATTCTTTAATCGTTACCTGCATCGACTTGCCTGATAATTTTTTCAAGCGTTGTTTGCTATCATCATCGAGTTTAAGCAATTGATTCATCGCCAGCTCGATACCTAAGGTTACTAATTGGGCAATGGGCATTTTAAAACTTAAAGCCTCTATGCAAGGCGACTATACCGCCAGTTAAATTTTGATAAGTGGTTTGCTCAAACCCAGCAGCGTCCATCATAGTTTTGAGCACGTCTTGCTCTGGATGCATACGAATTGACTCGGCCAAATATTGGTAGCTGTCTGCGTCATTAGCCACAAGTTGGCCAATTTTAGGCAATAAATGAAATGAATACATATCATAAGCTTTGTTCAACATCTCATTAGTGGGTTTAGAAAATTCCAAAATCAATAAACGTCCCCCGGGTTTTAGCACTCTGTACATTGAAGCCAAGGCTTTATCTTTATCGGTGACGTTTCTAAGTCCAAAAGCAATAGTGATAATATCAAAGCTATTATCAGGAAAGGGTAATGCTTCGGCATTAGCCTGCACATACTCAACATTGCCAACTATGCCTTTATCACGCAATTTATCGCGGCCAACTCTAAGCATTGCATCATTGATATCAGCCAATACTACTTGACCTGTCTCGCCGACAATACGGGAGAATTTAGCCGTCAAATCACCTGTGCCGCCGGCTAAATCTAATACTTTGTGTCCAGCACGCACACCGCTGCAATCTATGGTGTAACGTTTCCACAAACGATGCACACCCAAAGACATTAAGTCATTCATAACGTCGTATTTAGCTGCGACTGACTGGAACACTTCTTTAACCATATTCACTTTTTGGCTGGTATCTACCTCTTTAAAGCCAAAGTGTGTGGTTTGTTGTGATACGTTAGAAGATACGTTAGAAGATGCGTTAGAAGATGCAAAGGTATCATTTGTGTCAGGAGCGCTCATGAAAAATCCTTGATTGTCATATTAAACTAGTTTACCGAATAAAAGCGCACGCCAACAGATAAGAATTGGTCAATATGGATGCTTTGTCACAATGATTTTATTCGTTAAAAGCTTGTTGATACATGATTTCGAATAAAGTCGAAGCTTATAGAAATGGCTTTACCCATTAGCTACTGATAATTATCACCCACACTTTTTGAAATGATCATACTTAGTTCCTGCAATGAACGACCGCTTTGTTGTTGTAACTCATTAAAACTCTGTTGAATGGCCGTTAGACTGCGTTTTGATTGATGTGAACCAGATATAATATTCCGCTTAGAAAAATAACCCACCACATCATTACTCAGTAAAAATGTATCTTTGCCCAACATTCGTAAACTATAAGGTCCAGTGTTACCACCAAGTCTTGCTCCGTGCTTTTTTAAATAAGCCCATAGGCCGATAATATCATCACTTGGCCAATCAGCGACAAATTTGGCAAAACTACCCTGCTCGCGAGCCACTAAATCGATCATTATGGCGTTGTCACGGATCGTTCTAACCTTAGTATAGTTGCGGATGATACTCGGATCGGTCGCTTTTTTTTCGAGCATTTCATCGGGTAACAATAGTATTTTTTCAATATTAAAATCAAAAAAAACTCGCTCAAAATCAGGCCATTTGTTTCTTACTACACGCCACACAAAGCCAGATTGAAAAACTTTTTTACTAAATTCAGCTAAAAATCTGTCATCTCCAACTTGACTCAATAATTTGTTTGGTAAGGGCTTATTTAATGTGGCATCCAAAATCTGTGGACCACCTTTACGCTCACAAGCTCGCTGATAAATTGCGGTAAACTTTTCGAGGTTCTGCATGTGTCTATACTCTGAATAATTGAAGTCGCAACAAAGCTTTGATGCATCAAACTTCATGTATGTATGGTTAGTACACACATGAGGTGAGGGATCAAAAAAATGCTAAGGTGGATGCAATAATAATTAGTAAATTACGCCGTTATACCTGAGTGGCGTAATAATGCGTCCACTTCTGGCTCACGGCTTCTAAAGGCCACAAACAATTCCATGGGTTCTTTACTACCACCCATTTCTAAGATGTTAGTTAAAAAGTCTTGGCCAGTTTGCTGATTAAAAATGCCTTCTTCTTCAAAGCGACTAAATGCGTCAGATGACAGTACTTCTGCCCATTTGTAGCTGTAATAACCGGCTGCGTAACCACCGGCAAAAATATGCCCAAAGCTATTTTGGAAACGGTTAAAGCTAGGTGGAATAGTCACTGCCACTTGCTCGCGTACTTTGTCTAACCAATTTTGTACGTTAGTTTCTCCCGTAACAAAGTTTTCGTGCAGGCTAAAATCAAAGAGACTGAATTCTAACTGCCTCAACATTTGCATGGCTGATTGGAAATTACGTGCAGCTAACATGTTGTCTAACAAGTTTTGAGGTAGTGCTTCACCTGTTTCGAAGTGCCCAGAAATAAAGCTCAAGGCTTCTGGTTGCCAGCACCAGTTTTCTAAAAATTGACTAGGTAACTCTACTGCATCCCATGGTACACCATTGATACCAGATACTCCGGCTACGTTTATTTTAGTTAACATATGATGAATGCCATGGCCAAATTCATGGAATAAAGTGACCACTTCATCGTGGGTAAATAGTGCAGGTTTGTCGCCCACTGGGCCATTAAAGTTGCAGGTCAAATATGCGACAGGATATTGTTGGCTACCATCTACCTTTAGTCTACGTACTTGACATTCGTCCATCCAAGCACCACCGCGTTTTTTTTCACGGGCATATAAGTCTAGATAAAAACTACCACGAAGCTCGCCCGTTTCGTCATGAATATCATAAAAGCGCACATCTTTATGCCATGTATCAATATCGTCACGAACGCTGATAGTTAAGTTATACAAGCGTGACATCACTTCAAATAATCCTTTTACTACCTTGTTTTCGGGGAAATAAGGGCGTAGTTGTTCATCAGAAATTTTATAGGTCTGTTCTTTGAGTTTTTCGCTGTAATAAGCAAAATCCCATGCTTGTAATTTATCTGTTTGATAATGTTCTGAGGCAAAGGCTGTAAGTGTATCGACATCCTGTTGCGCTTGAGGTTTAGAGCGTTTGGCTAAATCCTGTAAAAACCCATTAACCTGTTCACCCGAATTAGCCATTTTGCTGGCTAGTGAATATTCTGCAAAATGTTTAAAGCCCAATAGTTGCGCTAATTCTTGGCGTAACCCTAAGGTCTCATTGATAATTTCAGTGTTGTCCCATTTACCTGTATTAGGCCCTTGGTCGGAAGCCCTCGAAGTATAAGCACGATACATTTCTTCGCGTAATGCAGTATTATCTGCGTGAGTCATAACAGGTAAATAGCTTGGAATATCCAAAGTGAATAACCACCCTTCTAAATCCTTACTTTTTGCGAGCTGTTTGGCCGCACCTAAAGTGGAGGCCGGTAAACCCCCTAATTCAGTTTGATCAATAATATGTTTTTGCCAACCTAAGGTGGCATCCATAACATTATTACTGAAAGTTGAACCTAAGTCTGATAAGCGGCTTTTAACCTGCGCATAACGAACTTTTTTATCATCGTCCAAAGCTACGCCAGATAATTTAAAATCACGAATTGCGTGAATAATGACTTTTTTCTGTGCGTCTGATAAGTCCGCAAACTCATTACTGGACTCAATTTTGCAATATGCGTAATACAAGTCGGTGTTCTGACCCACCCAAGTGCCATACTCTGATAGAGTGGGTAAGCAAGCATCGTGCGCCTTACGCAATGCATCATTACTGACTACGGAGTTCATATGAGAAATCGGAGACCATGTGCGACTTAGTTCGTTGTCTATTTCTTCAATAGGCGCTACTAGGTCATCCCAATTATAATTACCTTGACTCAAGGTTTCGGTAATTTTAGTTTTACAGGCCTGAATTGCTTTTTCAATAGCAGGTTGAATATGTTCAGGTTTGATAGCCGAAAATTGCGGTAGGCTAGATAAATCAGTAAGTGGGTTGGTCATAAAGTAATCTTCTTTCCTAAGTTATTTAAAGAAATTGGGTTACATTAACTAAATCTCAAGTGCTGACCGACGGTTGCAACAAATAATTTTGACAACGATACAATTTAATCATGGCCCCTAGGTTCTTTTTACATTCACAACCCGTATCGATAAGCTAGATTGCATCAATTGAAAAATTGCGGTGTTATTTTTGTTTAATAAGCATTATCTTCAATTGGATCTCTTCAACTTATTTTTTAACTAGGCAGACTTATGGCAGATTTTGATTATATATGTATTGGTGGTGGTAGTGGCGGTATTGCATCGGCGAATCGCGCAGCTAAACACGGTAAAAAAGTAGCATTAGTAGAAGCAAACGCAATTGGAGGCACTTGTGTCAATGTAGGTTGCGTACCAAAAAAAGTGATGTGGTTTGGCGCACATGTTGCTGAAGCCATTAACCTATACGCACCCGATTATGGTTTTGATGTCACAGTGAATAGTTTCAATTGGCAAACCTTAGTAAATAGTCGAGAAGCCTACATCAAACGCATTCACGCTAGTTACGGTAATGGTTTTGAAAAAAATGGCGTAACACTCATCAAAGGTTTTGCAAGTTTTGTTGATAAAAGCACCATCGAAGTGAACGGCAAACAGTACACCGCTGATCATATTCTTATCGCCACAGGGGGTCGTCCTATTTTTCCTAATGTGCCTGGCGCAGAATTAGGTATTGATTCCGATGGTTTCTTTGACCTAACAGAGCAGCCAAAACGTGCAGTTGTGGTCGGTGCAGGTTATATCGCTGTAGAGCTTGCTGGTGTAATGCATGCATTAGGGACAAAAACCGAGTTGGTAGTGCGTAAACATGCTCCGCTTCGTAGCTTTGACACTATGCTGTCTGAGACTTTGGTAGAGCTTATGGCTCAGGATGGTCCTACTTTACATACCCATGCCACACCAACTCAAGTGCTTAAAAATTCAGACGGTTCTTTAACTATAGAATTTGATAACGGTGGATCAATCGAAACTGATTGTGTGGTTTGGGCTATTGGCCGTGAACCTTCAAACGATAAAATTGGATTGGAAAATACAGGTGTTGAGCTAAACGAAGGTGGATACGTTAAAGTTGATAAATTCCAAAACAGTAACGTCGATGGTATTTATGCAGTGGGTGATAACATCGGTTATGTAGAACTTACTCCAGTAGCCGTTAAATCGGGACGTTTATTATCTGAGCGATTATTTAACGGCCAAACAGACGCCCATATGGACTACACCTTAATTCCAACAGTCGTTTTCAGTCATCCGCCAATCGGTACCATTGGTTTAACGGAAGCTGAAGCCAACGAGCAGTTCGGTGAAGATAATATCACTGTCTACAACTCAGGATTTGCTGCAATGTATACAGCAGTAACCAAGCATCGCCAAATGACTCGTATGAAGTTAATTTGTTCAGGCGTCGATCAAAAAGTAGTCGGTTTGCATGGCATTGGCGCAGGCATGGATGAAATACTCCAAGGCTTTGGCGTAGCAATGAAAATGGGTGCAACTAAAGCTGATTTTGATTCTTGTGTGGCTATACATCCAACTTCAGGTGAGGAGTTTGTCACTCTCAATTAGAGGTGGCGGAGTATCTACTCTTAACCATTTTTTTGCTCTGAAAAGCAAGATCATATTACCAGTAGCAAAGGTTTCAACAACATCTAACCTTGAAGTGATCATGTAGATGCTTCAAGGTTAGAAATGGTATGTGTCGACAAAATAAACTGACTAATCTCCCGCCATTTATTTAAAGAGTATTTCCTTTTTAACTTAATTCGTCTAAGTTCTAACGTAGATGAACTGGACAAATGTGGCTTCTAAATGCTCGCAAGTGACACTCAAACGCTGACTTATTTATGGTGTATTCCAAGATCTATCTCTATATGATATTTTTTGTGTAGTAACAAAGAGATTACCCCACACTCAAGGGTGTGGGGGAGTCCAATTATCTCAAAATGCCTGTTCAGCGAGAGTTTAAAGCGTTTTAGGCTGGGCCTCCCAGGCAAGGCGGCTATTTACAGACCTAGTGGTCTAAGTCAAAAATAGCCAACGCAGGATAAATCGCTTTAAAACTCGCCCTAAAGAGAACGACTGGGGCACTCCACTTCTTCGTTACGCCAATTCAGTCAGTTATTGACGCGTTTTGAATTGAACCTCCCCAGTCGTTCTGAAACGTGCATTTTGAGGTGGCATGGGTATAGATGGAGAACGTCTAAAACAATACGCTCAGTTCATCATTAGTGACTACTTTAAATATATAGGCCAAAAGATGCCAAGGGATATTCTAAGCTGGCAATCAGGATCACGAGACGATGGGTTCGGCAGAGAATCGTGGCATATAGAAACGATTAATAGTCAGGGATATGAAAAAAGCGATAATAAAATAAACATCGAAGAGATGCCTCAGAAGGTCATAGAATCAATAGAGCGAAATATGTATTTTTATCAGCAGATGTATATATAGATTTCGACTCAAAGCCATTAAATATTTGAATTCACTCCTTTAGTCTTAAAGATCACACTCTGCAGAGAAATCTCGAAACAGTATTTTATGATTGCCCGACAGGTCGTGAGGCTGAATGGGAACTGACGGCTGAAGAACAAGTAACAGTTGACTAGGAGCAGGGCGGTGACAGGTTTCTTATTGCATTCTTATAATCGTAGTGATGACACAGACATGTTATTAAACGTTCCGATTAAAGGGGTAGTCGCTAGCGCTCGATATTTAACTATTTTTAAGGCGACAATAACAACCCATGTAAATAACCTTTGTTTTGGTACCAGTGGCGGGCCACACGCAGTGACCGTGAAAGCTGGGTTATCGGGTGGCAACCCCCTTGCGCTGCTTTTTTTATAACATCGAATAAACAGCTGCACTGTATTTAAAATGGAAAACTCGATCAATTTTATCTCCGACAAATGACGCTTGATCTACTTAAGTCTAAGAAACTAAATATTTATTATTTTGTGTTTAATAAAAATATCGACTGATCATAAAATTGGTTACAATATAAAAGAGTACTTCAGAAGTACTTTAGGGAGTAGACATAAATAATCCCGAACAAAAAAGTGCCACATTACCCAATAAATATTCAGATAAAGAGTTAAACATACATGAAGAATGCATTACTAATTTGTCTTACCCTAGGCTTACTTACTGCCTGTTCATTAATGCCTCAAAACGTTGCAACTCAGATCGAATCCAATAACATGCAAGACTACAAAACCTATAGTTGGTTACCCGATAAAGCCATACGTTTTGTGCCAGAAATTCCAGTGGAAGTTGTCAGAAAAACCGATGAGTTGTTATCCGCAAAGGGATATCAAAGAATGGACTCAGGGGAAACTGACTTTCAGCTTTCTTTTCAACTGGCGCCAAAAGAAAGCAATATCGACCTTAGAAAAAATGTTAATTATGGTCAAAATGGTCCGGGCATGGTTTGCCGAAATGGAAATTGTGAGTCAACAGAAGAATATGATGCTGTTGTTGAATATACAGCTGTCATTTTATTGCAATTAAAAGCACAAAGTACAAAAAATCAAGAGATGTTATGGCATACAAAATCAGAAACCAGTGCCAATATTGAAGTGAATCCGCTCAAGCAAACCAACAATCTGAACGTCAAACAAGCAACACGTATCATCGGCAGAATGGTGAAGCAAATGCTGGAAGACGTCCCTGCAAGACAATAATACTGCAAGTTATAGGCAGGATTGTTTTTGAAAGCCGGTACTTCTTCCGGAACACACGAAAGTTTATCTTCACGGTTGATTTATTGGGTGACGGGTGTTGAACAAAGTTGTCGTCTAGGTCATTTAAACGTATGGCAAAACATTGCATATTTTGCCTATATCTAGTCAATACTGCGACTGACTCTTTTAATCTATTTTAAGGCGTTCGCCATTAATCGGGCGCTACAAACACAATTCGTTGATTTGAATTTGTCTTTCGGTAGGAGTTGGCAATATGAAATGTTTTTCAGAAAAAGTAATATTCTTTTTGGTCTTTGTGGTGATATCAGCATGTAATAGTCAGTCTAATAAGCTCACTTTAGCAACTGATATGAACGAGTTAGTTCAAGATAAAAGTAAATTGCCAGTCATAGTTGCAGCCATTAGAGGTGTGAGTTGCCCAATCTTAAAAAGTGATAAATGGCATGCGTGGTTTGATAGATTCACCGAAAAAGATGGGCGCTAATCAAAGCAGCAAATGTAGGAGATAGAATGAAACTGATACTACCCAGTGTATTAATGGAACTCGCTTTAGGTCTCCTAACATCTGTAAGTGTGTTCAGTGGGGATCTGGTGGCGCGTCTTAGAACACTTCTCGATCAATTGGCAATACATTGAAGACCACCTCACTCATAATTGTTTTAATGTTTGCTTTTGGCTTAGCTGGTTGTGAAAACACTTTAAAGCTAGAGACAATCATTTCTCTTGTGATACAAAACAAGACTGGCAGTGTAATAAGTGATATCAGACTTAAAGTGTCCAATACGGGTAATCTTGTATCGTGCAGTTCTATTCCAACGGATGGTGAGTGTTCCTTTGGTTTTCAACAACGTGAAAGCCAAAATAATCCAGTTATAATTTCATGGGTTCAGAATGAGAAAGCTTACAGCCATCGTCTTTCAGCGGATATGATTGGGCATCAACATAGTGAATTGCCGCTGACCATTTATCTCAATATTTTAGACTATGGCGCAATTCAGGCTGCAATGAAGTAAAGACAGTTCTTGATTTAAAACACTAAACGTAGTTACCGTGACATTGCTTTTAACAGGTTACATGAATGACTGGCGTCTTTCATGAGGGCAGAATGAGGCTTCACGATCTTGTAATAGACTTTGTGTCACTATCTAGTTTTTGCTTATTAGAGAATTAAAGTGAAACGGTGACTTCATTCCCAAAAATCATAAAAGCAATAGTAACTACCCTCCTGATATTTCACCCCAGTTTGTGCTTTACATAGCCACATGCCATTAAGCTCTCTATCTTGAATCCATAGGCATAATCTATTTCTATGTGCTTTTTAATATAGTGAAGCCAACAAAGAAGCCTGCTACATAAGTTTCATCATGTTGACGCAAATTGATTTGTTATTGGCTGTGTTTGATTAACTGCATTGTGAGCGCAAAGGTAATATTACCTCGAAGATAAATAACTGTATATCACATTAACAAAGCAGTTCTAGAACTAACTCGGAAGGAAATAATTATGTTTACTGTATCTAAAATCACTGCCACCCTTTTAACAGCAAGCATCGCCTTTGGTGCGACTGCACAAGCAAAAGAAGCCACATTAGAGCAGCTTGTTAACTCAATGATGAGCCAGGCAATAACAACAACTCAGCTAGAAGCTCAATACAATGTAAAAGACTCAATATTACTAAGTGCGACTAATACATTAAGTCTCGACTATGAAAAATTGTATTTTGCTAAGGTAACTATTGTCGACCTTGATGAAGCTGGGGTAACTCAAGTTCAAGCGGAATAAAGGAGGCTATCTTCGATCAAACGTGACTCGCAAGAGACCGAACTAATCCTCCGCCTAGGCAATCCAATGGATATCTGTTGGTGATAGTGGTGAAAGCTGAGCGCCGAAGATGCAAGTGACATTTTCGGTGAAGGACTATTTTATAGGGACTGAACTATGCTTGACTACTTTAAGTGAAACCTACTGCGCGGAGCTAACTGCGCCGACGTTTGACTGAAACCGGTTTTGGGAAAAGAGGTAACCTCCATTTTTCTGATTATGAAGATTTAAAAATGCCAATTCTATTGAACCTCAGCGAAATAATGTGAATATGGTAACCCTGCCCAAAACATTGTAAAAGTAGTGATAATTCTCCATCAAAATTTTCTTACACTTAGTGCCTTTCGGTTCCCCATCTATAAACCCCAAGTTACAAACTGCTTTTATATACATTTTTAATGTACTCAAAATAGCAAAATAACCGTGGCATAAGTTGCATCGTATTCGTGTTGGCGCAAATTGATTCGTTATTGACTGTGTTTGATTAACCGCATTATGAACGTGTCGGTAATATTACCTCGAAAATAAATAACTATTTGACACGAAAAAGGTAAAAGTGATGAATAAATTGAAAGTAAGCCTATTAGCCGGATTAATGGTAGTCAGCAGTATTGGTTATGGCCAAGACACTTTAAAGCAGGAAAAAACAGAGAGAGTAGACGTTTTTTATGTTGATCATCGTGACTACGATATTCGTGTAGGAGAAGAGCTCAACAATTTTGGTTGGATTATGAACAGAGGGGTGATGCTGTGCAGGTATGATAAAGGTTTTAATAAGGTGTATGTCAATCAAGATACATTTGATAGCAACAGGTGCCCAAAAAAACTCATAGGTGTAAAAAAGGTCAAGAAACCATGTGTTGATGAATGACACTTACATTATTTTTAGGCCATCAATGATGAGTCGCCTACTTATCATTGATGTTGTTACTTGTCACAAAACAAAATAAAAACAATTACTAAGGTTAGATTAATTGATTATGTCTTCCTAGAGTTCGATTATTCAGTATATAATCGATTCAAAGCATTTATTAGGGAAATTAGATGAAAAGTTATTTTAGATTAAGAACATCTGTTGTATTGACGTTTGTTACCATTTTGTTCTTATCTGCATGCAGCAAGGAGCCGATGCAACCTGATGATACACTCGCGCTTGAGTCTAAACCGGCTAAATTGGTGGTTATAGGGCAAAAATACAGTGACGCTTTTCTAAATTATCCGGCAACAGTAAAAGCCGAGAACGTATCCCCATTGAGCTTCGAAGTCAGTGGTGTAGTAGATGAATTATTGGTTGTGGAATCTCAAGAAGTTCAAAAAGGTGATGTACTAGCTAAACTGGATGTGCGGGATCTGCAAGCAAGTTTGCAGTCTGCGCAAGCTCAATTCGATAGCGCAAATAGTGAATTTGAAAGAGCTGATAGGCTGATAAAACAAGATGCAATGTCGAAAAGTGTATTCGAACAGCGCCGCTCGCAACGTGATGTCAATCAAGCGCAGCTAGATACCGCCAAAAAAGCCTTGGAAGATGCGGTTTTAGTGGCGCCATTTGCCGGTTATATCGCTGAAGTATCAATCAAAGCCAAACAAGCTATTCAAACTGGCACGACTGCAATCACGATATTGGGTGAAGGCGCAATGGAAGCCACTATTAATCTTCCTGCCAGTATTATGGCCGTTGCAAATAGAACAGGAAAAGGTGTTGGATATGCTTATTTTGTTTTCAGTTTTGCACCAGATAAACAACTACCAGCCGAATTTAAAGAAGCAAATTTAAGTGCAGATTCGACCTCACAAACTTACAAAGTGACATTCACTTTCTCGTCGCCAAATGACATGAATATATTGCCTGGAATGAATGCGACACTGTGGTTGCCAGATCCTAGAAACAGCGGAACAGAAGAATTAGCTATTCCCATCGCCTCGGTGGGAATGGATGGTAACCAGAAGTTCGTTTGGCTAGTGGATAAATCTGACAATACAGTTAGCCGCAGAGATATCACAGTGCAAGATGGTGTGGGAGAAATGCTTGTTGTAACCAGCGGTTTGCAAATGGGAGATACAGTGGTAGCTGCCGGTCTATCTTCTATTTCTGCGGGAATGAAAGTTCACCCTTGGTCTAAGTCGTCTAAGTAATATTATTGAGAAAGGGCGAAATAATGAACCTTGCAGAATTTTCCATTAAAAACCAATTATTATGTGTGATTGCTATCATTCTGGCCTTAGTAGGGGGTTGGAATGCATATCAAACTATGCCTCGCTTTGAAGACCCCGAATTTACCATTAGAACAGCACTCATTTTCACTCAGTATCCTGGTGCCAGTCCAGATCAAGTTGCTTTGGAAGTCACTGATCCACTTGAAACGGCCATTCAACAAATGCAGGAAATTGACTCTATATCCACCGTCTCTTCTGCGGGGGTATCTGAAATTAGTGTGAATATTAAATATCAATTTTCTGAGACTAAAGAAGACCTACAAATCATATGGACCAAACTGCGCAATAAGTTGAATGATGCACAAGCATCTCTTCCCAGTGAAGCACGGACCCCCATTGTAAATGATGACTTTGGAGACGTTTATGGTTTGTCATATCTTGTCACTGGTGATGATTTTAGTTATGCAGAATTGCGCAGTTATGCCAAAGAATTGCAAAAGGATATCTTACAGGTAAAGGGGGTAGGTAAGGTACAGATTACCGGCACTCAAGATGAAGCTATATTTATCGAAATTTCATCTGAAACATCCGCTAGCTTAGGTGTATCGATTGAAAAATTATATGACATTTTAAAACAACAAAATTCTGTCGTTTTTGCGGGTAATGTCAATATTGGTAATCAGCGATTGTCGATTGATCCAACTGGTGATATCGACTCAGTTGAATCGATTAAAAATCTGCTCGTGTCGAACAGTGCGGATGGAAAAATTCTGTATTTAAAAGACATTGCCAATGTGTATCGGGGTTACAAAACACCAGCCACTAAAATAATCAGATATGAAGGTAAAAAAGCGATAGCACTGGGTGTATCAAATGTCGCCGGTGGTAATGTTGTAGTGGTGGGAAAAGCGGTTGATCTAAAGTTATCTGAAACCCAAAGTCGCCGTCCTTTAGGCATCGAGGTCCATGAATACTACCACCAAGGCAAAGTGGTTGAAGCATCGGTGAATGACTTCGTGATGAATGTCATTGCCGCGTTAATCATTGTGATTGCGACTCTGTTGTTCACTATGGGAATACGTTCAGCGATGGTGATCTCATTTATTTTATTGGTAACTGTTGGCGCCACCTTAACCACCATGCAAATAATTGGCGTGCCTTTACATAGAATATCCCTAGGCGCCTTGATTATCTCTTTAGGCATGATGGTTGATAATGCAGTGGTGATAACAGAAGCAATATTAGTTGGGGTTAAAAAAGGCCGTAAGAAACTCGATATCGCTAAAGAAATCGTTTTTCAAACCAAATGGCCGTTGCTTGCAGGTACCTTAGTTGGCGTGATTGCCTTTGCACCCATAGGATTTGCACCAGGTGAGACGGCAGAATTTACAGGTGACTTGTTTTGGGTCGTGATGATTGCATTGTTGTTTAGCTGGGTATTGGCCTTAACTATTACCCCTCTTACTTGTTATTGGTTATTTCCAGAAACTGTTGAGGGTGAGGCAGATCCAAGCCAATCTGAAGAAGAAAAAGAAGGTGCGTTTTTTATACAGTATAAAAAGTTAATGCGATGGGCGTTGCATTCACGTTGGTTAGTTATTAGCTTTGTCCTCGGTCTATTTGCATTATCAATTTGGGGTGCCCAGTTCATGACTCAGGGGTTCTTCCCTCGCTCAACTTCCCCTCAAATGGTGGTCGATATTTGGATGCCAGAAGGCACAAGGATTGAGCATACTGAACAATACATGATTGAAATAGAAGACTTTGTCAGCCAGATGGAAGGTGTCAATGCGGTACAAACCTTAGTCGGTGGGGGGACCATTCGATATATGCTGACCTATGGCTCAGAGTCAGCCAATAGCTCATATGGACAGTTGTTAGTGCGAGTCGATAATTACAAGAAAATCGATGGCATGATGCCGATAGTGCAAGACTTTATCGCTAAAAACTACCCAGAGGCACAAGCCAAAGCATGGCGTTTTGTGCTCGGTCCAGGTGGTGGTTCTGCTATTGAGGCTGAGTTTAGCGGCCCAGACCCGGTCGTTCTTCGCCGTCTTGCTAACGAAGCGAAGAGCATAATGAAGGCAGATGGTAGGGCTCTATCGGTAAAAGACGATTGGCGAGAACCGGTCAGTATCATTCAGCCACTTTATTCTGCAAGCAAAGCCCGTCAGGCAGGTGTTTCCAGAGAAGATTTGTCAAAAGCTCTAGCGAGTTTCTACAGTGGTAAACAAGTTGGTACGTTTAAAGAAGGCACCGATTTAATTCCTATCGTATCGCGTTTGCCTGGTACTGAAGTGTCTTCGATTCACGATATTAAAAGCATCCAAGTGACGAGTTCAATAACGGGTAAAACCGTGCCCATATTACAAGTGACTGATGGCTTCAAAACAATCTGGCGTAATGGGAAACTTCGCAGCGAAGACCGTGTTTTTAGAATTAAAGCCCAATCTGATCCTCTTCCAGGTGAACTTGCCGCCACCTTAGTCAGTCGGATTAAACCGCAGATAGAAGCCATTGATATACCCGATGGTTATGTCTTTGAATGGGGTGGCGAGAGTGGCTCATCCGCAGAATCGAGTAGTGACTTAATGTCTACCATTCCTCTTGGTTTTCTGGCTATGGTGCTGGTGGTTGTGGCCTTATTTGGCAAGGTAAAACAACCGTTGGTTATTTGGTCTGTTGTGCCACTTGCTTCAATTGGTGTGGTATTTGGTTTAGTGGTAACGGGTGTACCTTTAGAGTTTATGGGTATGTTGGGGCTATTATCTTTATCCGGTTTATTGATACAAAACGGTATTATTTTGGTCGATAGAATGGATACTGAGATTGATGAGGGTAAACCACGTTTTGACGCTATTGTGGATTCTGCAGCGAGCAGAGTTCGCCCAGTGGTATTGGGGTCATTTACTACTGCACTGGGTGTTATCCCATTATTTTTCGATGCGTTTTTTCAATCGATGGCCGTGGTCATTGTCTTTGGATTGAGTTTCGCAACGGTCATTACCTTATTATTTGTACCTGTTCTGTATGCCACCTTTATGCAAGTGCATGCTAAGGAGACGGCATTATGAAAAACCTAACTCACTTTTTACTGATAACAAGCGCGCTATCATTTGCAGGGTGCTCCTCTTCTGGTGGTGGTTCTTACGATAGGTCAGTGGTTGAAACTGCCGCTAATGTGCCTGCTGCATGGTCAACGGCCTTATCCGAAAATGTCAAAGGGCCCGAAAATTGGCTACAAGAATTTGCCGACCCTAAATTGATGGCACTAATAAAAGAAGGACAAAACAATAACCTCGACTTGAAAATGGCCGCTGGCAATATGGACGCTGCATGGTTATTAGCCGAAAAGTCTGGTGTCGCTTTGCAACCTAATGTCAATCTAGCAATTAATGGAGGCCAGTCTGGTAGTGTTGACGGAGGCGCTTCAAAATCTTCGTTTGGTGTAGGTTTGCAAGTGGATTGGGAGCTCGATGTGTGGGGAAGGATCCGCTCAGGCAGCACCGCCGCAGAAGCACAAGCACAGGCAAGCCAAGCCGATTATTTATTTGCTAAACACTCACTAAGTGCCAATATTGCAAAAACCTATTTCAAAGTGATTGAAGCGAAATTACAGGCCAAAATCACTACAGAAAATCTGGCAGTTATAGAAAAAACCATGAATATCACACAAGTGAAATACGATAATGGTTTGTTGACTGGACAAGATGTTGCAATCAATAAAGTGAATTTGGCGAACGCGTCTGAGCAGTTAATAACAACAGAAGGTGCCAAGCGAGAAGCGACCCGTGCACTTGAAGTACTGTTAGGACGGTATCCAGATGTCTCTTTAGATATCCCTGAT
Source organism: Paraglaciecola sp. (assembly GCA_034111145.1). GTDB lineage: Bacteria > Pseudomonadota > Gammaproteobacteria > Enterobacterales > Alteromonadaceae > Paraglaciecola. The sequence goes on along the minus strand of JAWUXU010000058.1, from coordinate 4,849 downwards.
GTATTACCGGACTTACCCGCCCCGCCTCCAGCGGACTTGCCCTCGAGTGTGCTTGAACGTCGACCCGATATCATCGCTGCCGAAAGACAGGTTGCTGCGGCATATTCGGCAACAGATCAGGCTAAAGCTGCACAATTACCGCGTTTTTCACTCAGTGGCAATTTAGGTGGTTCGTCAGATTCTCTTTCAAACGTTTTGAGCCCAAGTAATGTCGCTTGGCAGTTAGCATCAAACCTATTAATGCCTTTGTTTGATGGTGGTGAAAGAAAAATTGATGTAGAGATTGCTAATGTAGAGCAGCAGCAAGCGTTGGATAATTATCGGAAAAGTGCATTAAGCGCATTCTCAGAAATTGAACAAAATCTTGATAATGGGCACGATTTTGCCAGTCGTGAAAAAGCCCTTAATGAAGCTTATTTAGAGAGCGAAAAAGCTCTAAAAATTGCTAATATACGTTATCAAGAAGGAGAAAATGAACTGTTAGATACGTTACAAATCCAGCAACAAGCAATGTCAGCAAAAAGTAGTTTATTATCGATTAAACGGAGTCAATTGGAGCAACGCGTCAATCTCTATTTGGCACTTGGTGGCAGTTGGTAAAGTCAGGGATTACCATAAATGGAATTTACGATTGCATTCATTCGGTTATTTGCATGGTCAATATATTTGGTTCTACCTCTGTTGGCTTTTTTGGCTTTGGTGATAATCGTGTTAGGAATTTGTGTTTGTTGGATTGAAAAGTGGAGCCGATTCGATGCATTGTATTGGTCATTCATAACCGCAACCACAGTCGGTTATGGTGACATTCGTCCGTTAAAGAAGTTATCAAAAGTATTGTCTGTGCTTATTGCTATTGTTGGCATGATGTTAACGGGCCTTATTATCGCGATTACCATTCGTACTGCCACCATAGCATTTGAAAAACATGTTGATGAGCAGACTATTGAAGCGATAAAAATGAAGTTTAATTAGTTTGATAACATTTTTATTATTAGGATTTTAAATGAACGTATCCGATTTATTAGAACTCGCTTTGTCTTTAAACAGCCGCTTAGATAATCATTGGACATTATTCGTTTCGATTCATCTAGCTTTATTAGGAGGGGTTATTTATATCGACCGACCTCTTAGGAGAAATGAAAAACTTGTTGCTGTGCTTCTTTATAGCGGATTTGCATTAGTCAATTATATGATGATGAAAAACGCAGTGATTTTTCTAGATAGTATTTACCTGGATATAGTAGCGCTAAAGAATGAGGCCTGCTGTATTAAAAGTCATGTGATTCAACATGTGGTTAGTCTCTCCGAACAAGGAAATACCTCGAGAGCTTTAACTAGTATTGTCATCGTGCACGTCATGATGTTTCTACTTGCAGTTATTGTAATCGTTACCGATAAAGCACGCCCTAAGGTCGAAGCCAGCGATGAATCCAAAGAAATAGAGCCAAATTAAATGTAGTCGCTCAGTTTTGAACGACTACTTAGCTGCAAATATACTGGACCAAAATATAGGTGATGTTTTTCTGCAAAGCATATGACGTACTGCCTCATTCACGCACTTTTTTTAGGCGTGTTATTTAGGCGAGTAATAAAGTTATCAATCCAGATGTCTAATACCTCGGTCACTGCTTTGACGTTGTCTTCTCCATTTTTATTGATTGTGCCTTCAACCTCTTTGGTTGCTGTCATTGCAAACACCCGATGACGGTCGATTCCTAATAGAAATTCTGCTTCGATTGATATTTCGGTGAAAACATCTTTCTGCTCTGTAGCCATTAAATACGCTGCATTACCCGCATTCAACACAATTCTAAAAGGTACAAAGTCCGTGACAGATAATTCTGGGTCAGAAAACTTTATGCCCGAAAACGCCCCGCGGATAGTTAAGGTATTTTCATCCGCCTCTTGAACTAATGGATAATTATCTCCTAGCTTTTCTGACATTGTTTTATGGAAATAATGCACAATGTTAGCAAGTTGATTGGCATTAAAAGCTGATTTAAGGTTTGGATCTAACCACACCTCAAAAGGTTCCAGCTTTATGCTCTGGATACTCGCCAAACGTTTATTATCAAACCCACTTTTTATGTAAATTTTGCTGTTGTCATATTCTTCATTATCTTGAAGGCGCGAGTAATCCCCTAAGAATCCAGATTGGGTATTGTCTAATTGGTTAGCGCAACCCTGCATAAATAAAAAGGCAATTAAAAACAATCCCTTAAAGTAAATATTAATGGTTTTCTTCGTTTTCATGTTTTTGTCCTTTCAATTAAAGCTGCCACATTATTTATCAGATAGCGTTTTATGATAATTTATATCAGGTAAGCACTAACAATTAAATCATCTTACGCATCAACGTCAATAGAAAAATTCACCCAACTAAATGTGATTTTTGTCGGGTGCATTTAGCACTATCCTTCCGATATGCTCCAAGCACCGTCAGCTTGTAAACAAGCAGTACCGTAGGCCTCTTCAGTTTTGCCTGCCACTGTAATGTTTTGCTGAAACTCACGGCAGGTTAGGCCACTGCTGTTCGTTCCTTGCTTCGTTGTTACTACATAACCATTGGCCTCATTTGTGGTCCAGGTTATTTTTTCTCCGACGGCTGCACTGGTTGCTTGAACTTGTGCCGCTTCATGTTCACGTTGAGCCTGTTCATTAACATTATCCAGTAATTGCAATGTTATTGCGGTAAATGCCAACCATTTAAATGCGTCTGCATCGCTGTGGTGATGTCCATAACCCCAATAGACATGACCATGAGGCCTAACAACTATAACGTTGCGAAAACTGCGGTGGCGAGGGGCAACAACAACCAATTTACGACCATTTTTTACAACATGCCGACTGTTTTGGCGTTTGTCCTGGCGTTTGTCCTGGCGCTTGTCTTGTTTCCAGTCTTGCTTGTTGTGCTTTCTACTGTCTTGACGTCTTTCTTGTTGTCTGTCTTGTTTGTTGTCACTCTTACTGTAAGCAATTGGAGAGATTGCCATAATCAAAATTAAAGCCATAGTGGTTGCTGACTGACGTAAAGAGCTGATGTTTTTCATAATATAATCCTTGAACTTTTTTGCTCAGTTAGCTTAATTGCTGCTGATGGTTGTACTTTACTGGGTTGACAGAAAAGACGTTATTCAGCCGGCGCCAGCTTCGAATCAAAATGCGACAATAATCAATCAGCACTAAAATATTGGCGACAACATTGGTGCAGTAACAGTAACAGTAATGCTAATGTATAGGGAACGACTGATGGTCTTTGGTAATAGCAAAATGATATTCAACAATAATATGCTCAAAGTGGCAGCATAAATGAGTAACCCACTGGTTCGCTTTTACCTTGTTCCTTTAGCATGCTTTCTGGTTTAAGCTTTATCTAAGTTGGTTGTGGCGATGTTAATCTGCGATCGTAAACCCTTTAACTGGTGTAAAAATAGTATTGTGCAATGAACGAAATCACCACCCATAGTGGCATCGCCCATGTTATGGCCAGTACTCTGGTTAAATACGGCTGTGATAGCCAAGCATTATTTGCGCAGGCTGGAATAGATGTAACTCAAAATATGGCGGCTAATGACAGAGTTGCGGCTATCTCCATGCAAAAACTTTGGCGTATTGCAGTGCAAGAAACAGGAGACGAAAGTTTTGGTCTGCACTATGCGGAAAATTTGCACTTAGGAGCGTTACAAGGCCTGGGTTTTTCTTGGATCGCAAGTAGTACACTGCATGATGCATTTATGCGTCTGGTCAGATATTACAGAATTATTTCCAGTGCAGGGGAAGTTTTACTGGAAGATAGTGCAGACCAATACAAACTTTGGTATAAAATTCCAGCTCCAAAAGGTGTGGCTGCACCTGCGTCATTAGATGCCGCTCTGGCTACTTTTATTCAACTTTGTCGTTTTGCTAAAGGCGATTCGTTTAGTCCATGTCGTGTGGAGTTACAACGCCAAAAACCAGCAAATACAGTGGAGTTTGACGCTTTTTTTAATTGCCCTATTGACTATGATGGTCATGAAAACTGCCTGTATTTTGACCGAAAAGAATTGGAATCTCAATTGCCCATGGCAAATCCTGAATTAGCTAGGGCTAGCGACCAAGTGGTTATCGACTACCTGAAACGGTATGACAAAGGTAACATTGTGAGTCAAATTAGGGCCAGTATCATTGAATGGCTGCCGTCTGGCACGCCGACCCAAGAAAAAATAGCAAGTGATGTATACCTCAGTCCGCGCTCACTTCAGCGAAAACTCAGTGACCTTGGCACCAGTTACAAGGTGCTGTTAGAAGATATTCGTAAAGATTTAGCTCAACATTACCTTAGAGAGTCAGACCGTAGTATTGGCGAGATCACTTATTTACTGGGGTTCTCAGAACCCAGCAACTTCGCTCGATCCTTTAAACGCTGGACCGGAGTGTCGCCTCATGAATATCAACAACAGTAAGTCACGCTTGAGGACCCAGCACAATGAAAAAACGCTAATGTCTGTGTTTAAGGGGACCGATTTTTTGTTGTGAAAAGCGATTAAGTTGAATTCAAGATGTAAAACTAAGTGATAGGTGTTTATTCTCAGAATAACTTTGTAATACTGCTAACCACCAGTTCAACACCAATACAGATAAGAAAGAATCCCATTACCTTGGTCATTGCATCAATCCCGCCTTTTCCCAAAAATCGAACAACCTTTCCGGAAGCACTCAATACCAACCAGCAAATAAAGGCCGAAATAGCGATGCCACATGCGACGGTAATGTAGCCCAAGACAAGCTCTTTGGATGTTTCAAGCTCACCACCGTTTGCAGCGCTGGCCATTACCACGGATAAGGACCCTGGGCCACTGAGCATAGGCAT
>JAWUXU010000057.1:0-17971 GCA_034111145.1 Paraglaciecola sp. | reverse complement strand
GACTGCTTGTTCTGCCTGCAGCTGTTCTTCAAGTATTTTTTCTTGCTCGGCTTTTTCATTCGCTTTTTTATTAGCTTCTAGGCGCTTTTGCTCAGCTTCTTCTAACGCTTTTTGTTCACGCTCGAGTTTCGCTTTAGCTTGTTTGGCTTCATCGTCGGCCTTTTTCTTCTCTGCCACTTTGCGCGTACGATCATTTTGTAGTTGCTTTGCTTTGGCCTTTTCCTGCTTTTGTTTTTCTCTTGCAGCCACTGCCGCTTGTTCGGCATTTTTCTTATCTAGCTGCTGTTTTTTTGTTTGTTCTTTTAACTTCGATATTTCTGACTCTTCTTTCTTGCGCTTTTTCTCAGCATCTGCAGCTCTGCGCTCAAGCTCTTTTACCCTATTCTCTTCTTTAAAGCGTTTGGCTTTTCTTTCATCTTTAACCTTTTGCACTTGTTTTTGTAATTGATTTTCATCAATGACCTTTGCTTCAATAATAGGTACAGAATTAAACGGTTCAGGTGTTTCTTTAGACATTGAGAAATGCCCGTTTATCAGCAAAGTCACAATCACCGCAAAATGAAAAAATAACGAAATAGAAAGCGCGGTACGCAATTTTGACATATTGAATGCTAACCTTCGGGAGGCGTGGTCATTAAACCAACAGAAGACGCACCAGCCCTTTGTAACAAAACCATTAACTGCACGATTTGGCTGTAAGCGACCGCACCATCACCTTTAACAACTACGGGGGTTTGCGGCTCAACTTTTAGATGTGCTGCAACCAAAGTAGCGAGGTCAACAGCCGACATAGGCTCTTGCTGACTATCACCTACATTCAAAAAATATTGACCTTGTGCGTCAACTGAAGCAACCAAAGGCGGCTTAGATTCTTCCTCTAGTGGTTGGGCCTCAGCTTTAGGCAAGTCAACTTTCACTCCCTGAGTAACAAGCGGCGCTGTTACCATAAAAATGATCAGCAGCACTAGCATGACATCAATATAGGGAACCACGTTAATCTCTGAAACAGGGCGTCTACGCTTTCTTACATACATAATCAGTCAGCCTAAGAAGCGGGTTGGGCTGTGTGAGAGTTTTCCGTACCTGATGATAATGCCTGGCGATGCAAGATACTTGAAAATTCCTCCATAAAATTACCATAACTGTTTTCAAGTTTTTCCACTTGATGACTAAACCGGTTATAAGCAATGACTGCTGGGATAGCAGCAAATAAGCCCATTGCTGTTGCGATCAGTGCTTCGGCGATACCAGGCGCAACCATAGCTAAGGTTGCTTGTTGTTGACCACCTAAAGCGATAAACGAATTCATTATCCCCCAAACAGTTCCAAACAAACCGATGTAAGGGCTAATTGAACCAGTAGTGGCCAAGAAGGGTAAGCGGCTTTCCAAATTATCTATTTCACGAGACAAAGACACTCGCATAGCCCTTGAAGTACCCTCCATAATTGCATCCGGTGGTGTGGAAGTGTATTTACGAGATCGAACAAATTCTTTAAAACCTGCGCAGAACATACTGGCCATACCTTCCATAGATTGACGGGCCGCCAGCTCTTTATAAAACTGATTAAGGTCAACACCAGACCAGAATTTATCTTCAAACTTTTTCATTTCAGAACGTGCATAATTCAAAGCGCGACTGCGTTCAAAAATAAATGCCCATGAGGCAACAGATGCACCAAGCAACAACAACATAACCAGTTGCACAAGCAGACTGGCGTCTAGAATAAGATCTACAAAAGATAACTCAGATGACACTTGAAAATTCCTCTAAAATTTTTCCAGGAATGGCTTGCGGTTTCATACTGGATAAATTAACACAAGCCACTCTTATTAATGCACTGACCAAACGTTGCTCGTCTGGACTTATGATTATTTGTTTGAATACTAAACTAGCACGCTTTAATTCTACTATCTCAGACTGAATACACAACAAGTCATTGAAACGTGCAGGCGCGTGATTATCCATTTCAACCCGTTTGACGACAAATCCCACTGAACGTTCCAAAAGAAGGTCTTGCTCTGTACCCATCTGTCTTAACCATTCGGTTCTGGCGCGCTCAAAAAACTTCAGATAATTAGCATAATAAACTATGCCTCCAGCATCCGTGTCCTCGTAATACACACGCACATTGTGACTATGAATGTTCATTCGTAAAAGTACTTTATATAAAAATAATTAAATTGCAATTTCACACACTAAAACCAAAATCATTTAATTTTTAACTCTCTCAAATTATGAATTTTTATGTTACCAAAAAACCTGTAATCTAATACTCATTTTTCAGTAGTCAGCTTAAAACTATATTTTTCATAAACTTAGGGGTCATTAAAACATCTAACCAAACAATAGGAATAATTTACAGATGAATAGTTATTCAAACTTAGTCAGCTAATATTTAGATAGAAAAACAAAAACAAGCCACAAAATAAATAATAGGTTGAATTTCAGACAAATTGAATATTACATTAATATTCAATTTGTTATAAACATTAAATGATGGAATCTTTGTTTATTTTAAATAAAAAAAATATTTGCATTAGTTTTACTAATAAACGAATTAATTTAATTCAATTGAAAATTTTATTTATTAAATTAAAATACATTATGTCTTCTGAGCTGCAAACCTCTTGCCCTAATATGCAAACGGCGTTGCGAAGGGTTTGTTTGACATGTTCCCTGGGTTTATTCCCCTTGACACTAGTTGTTGAGCCCACACTTAATATGTGGGCTTTTTTTTGTCTAAAACATATTAGAATCTAATATGCTTTACTCAGGTGAGTAATCTTTACCGAAGTGCAAGAATGCGCGTTGTGAGGCAATACGTCCCCTAGGGGTGCGCTGCAAAAAGCCTTGCTGAATTAAAAACGGCTCAATCACATCTTCTATGGTTTCTCTTTCTTCACCTATTGCCGCGGCTAGATTATCCAGCCCCACAGGACCACCCATAAATGTTTCAATAATAGCTAACAATAGCTTACGATCCATATAGTCAAGACCTTCTTTATCGACATCCAATATGTTCAACGCTTGACTAGCCACCTCTAGGGTAATATTTCCGTCAGCCCTGACTTCTGCATAATCTCTGACTCGGCGTAACAAGCGGTTGCTTATTCTGGGCGTTCCTCTAGAACGCCTAGCAATTTCAAGCGCCCCTTCCTCTTGTAGCGTTAAGTTTAAGTAACTGGCCGAACGTTTTACAATTTGAGTAAGGTCTTTAATATTATAAAACTCTAGACGCTGAACAATTCCGAAACGGTCTCTCAGAGGCGAAGTTAGTGAGCCTGCTCTGGTAGTTGCACCTATCAGGGTAAACGGTGGTAACTCTAGTTTGATTGAGCGCGCTGCTGGGCCTTCACCAATCATAATATCCAGTTGGTAGTCTTCCATCGCAGGGTAAAGAATTTCTTCAACTACAGGACTAAGACGATGGATTTCATCAATAAACAGCACATCATTTTCTTCCAAATTAGTCAAAAGTGCGGCTAAATCCCCAGCTTTTTCAAGAACAGGGCCAGAAGTGGTCTTAATATTCACACCCATCTCGTTCGCTACAATATAAGCTAAGGTGGTCTTACCTAAACCAGGAGGGCCAAATATCAACACATGATCAAGAGCATCGCTACGGTTTCGTGCCGCTTCAATAAAAATCTCCATTTGTGAACAAACATGATCTTGACCCGTATAATCTGCTAACATTTTAGGACGAATTGCGCGGTCAACCACTTCATCTTCATGGCTGGCTGTAGGTTTTATTATGCGGTCTGCTTCAATCATGCAATATTTTACTAATAGTTAAGGCTGTTTTTTTATACAGTAACAAAATTATTGAAAGCCGTCTTTAAAAGACTTGTCATTTTGAAATTTTTTATTAAACCATTGTTCGTAATGCTTCTCTGATAAGTGCTTCGCTACTGATGTCTGCTCTATAAACAGCGTTAATCACTCTGCTTGCTTGTGGCGGTTTGTACCCCAAGGCAATCAATGCGCTTAGCGCTTCTTCTTTAGCATCAGTTCGTTGTAAAAAGGTATTCTCTACTGGTAAGTCAGGCGTAAGGTGGACTGTTTGTGCGTAGCCTTGATCCTTGGCTAACTTACTTAATCTGTCGCGCATTTCAATCACCAAGCGTTCTGCGGTTTTTTTACCTACTCCTGGCAGTTTAGTCAAACCGGTAACATCTTCCAAGCTCACACATTGCATAAACTGTTGGGCGTTCATGCCAGACAAAATTGTGAGCGCCAGTTTTGGACCTACACCGCTGGCTTTTATTAGCTCACGAAACACAGCACGCTCTTGTTTATTCGCGAAACCAAACAACAGCTGTGCATCTTCACGCACCACAAAATGAATACATAAATTGGCTTCTTGACCGATTTCTGGCAATTGATAAAAACTGGTCATAGGCACCTGCACTTCATACCCCACCCCCCCTGCTTCTATCAGAATTTCTGGTGGCTGTTTTTCAATTAATATGCCACGAATATTACCTATCATTTTGTTTCCTTATATTTTAATGGTTCTTTAAAAGGTCATTGAATCTTGAGGTGTTATTTTGTATAAATATGAAGAGAAATATAATGAATTTACCCAAAAATAACCAGAAACCACGCATCAAGTAATGCTAACCATATTCCAATGATAATCACTATCTCACCTGATGTCTTTAACTGAGAAGGTTTATATAAATATTTTCACTGAGTAAGAAACGTATTTTAATCGAAGTTACAATCTAGTAATTATGTTGTAACCAAAATATTCGAAATTCGACGTGTAAAGTGATGGTATTGCTCAAAAACAACTTTATTACTCATATAGAAAGCTTTAAAGAGCAACATCTCATAATTTGGAAAACAAACTCATACTGGTTGGCGTAAGAAAAAAATGCCAGTAATATTAAACGTGTCGCTGCCCTAAGGGGTGCATTTTAGAAATTGGCTCTACTAGTTAAATTGTCTAGGATACATGACCAAAATGTAGTGTCGTTTTACTTTTTGACATCAAAGGATATTCTATGAAAATTTACAGACTTCTTATTTTTACCACAGCTCTAATGGCAACGGCATGCACAGATATCACTTTTGCTAAGGAGCAGCCTAGTTTAACGTGCGACGTTGAATTTGTTATTCTTGGAATAGGACAGGACGGTGGAGCCCCTCAAATTGGCAATCCAGATGATCCTGCTTGGACAAATCCTTCTTTGAAATTATGGGCGGCATCGGGTGCATTAGTTGACCATCGTCATTCTAGCCGTTTCCTTTTTGAAGCCACTCCAGATCTTCGTGAGCAGATGAACCTGTTGGAAAATATAAGCGATGGTGGCAATGCCCCACTCGGATTATCTGGTGTGTTTCTGACCCATGCACATATTGGGCATTATGCTGGTTTAATATTCACAGGTCATGAATCTATAGGCACCAAAGGACTTAAGGTTTTTTCTTTACCTCGTATGCAAAATTATCTGGAAAATAATGGGCCTTGGGAACAGCTAGTCAACTATAAAAACATTGAACTCATTTCAATAACAGCAAAAAAAACCATAGTGTTTAATAGTGATTTATCAGTCACTGCTCATTTAGTGCCTCATAGAGACGAATATTCTGAAACAGCTGGTTATGTTATTAGTGGTCCCTCAAAAAGTATACTTTTTCTGCCAGACATAGACGATTGGGACCTTTGGGAAACAAAATTTAATACCCGTATTGAAGATATGATTTCGCAAGTTGACGTGGCATATCTTGATGCTACGTTCTTTGATAACAATGAGTTACCAGGGCGAAACATGTCAAATATACCTCACCCCCGTGTAGTAGATTCCATAGACCGATTTGAAAAATTACCTCAGAGTGAACAAAAAAAAATCAGGTTTTTTCATATTAATCACAGTAATAAAATGAGATATTCGTCAAGCGAGCAATACAATTCGGTCCAGCAAAAAGGTTTCAAAATTGCAAAACGTGGTGAACGTGTTTGTCTAGATTGATCAATTAAAGCGATATATAGCTTCAGGAGGGTTATGTAATCCGTCGATGTCTCACTTAAAGTGTATTCTAAAAAATACTGTTTAAGTTTAAGTATTGTTGATACATGGATTCATGTTGGGTATCTCACTCGCATCCGTTTTATCTCAAACGCCCACGCACAGTTTTTGTTGCCTGGCCCGACATTTTTATTAAACTTTGTTGGGTATGATTGTGACACAAGGCGACTGCTAGAGCATCAGCCGCATCTGCTTGGGGTTTGGCTGCCAGCCCTAATAAATAAGTGACCATGTGCTGCACTTGGGACTTGTCCGCGTTGCCATTGCCCACAACTGATTGTTTAATTTGCCGAGCTGAATATTCGGCAACAGGTAAGTCAAAAGCCGTTGCAGCTACTATCGCAGCGCCTCGTGCTTGACCCAATTTTAAGGCTGATGCTGGGTTTTTGGCCATAAAAACTTGTTCGATGGCAAACTCGGTAGGCTGGAATTGGTGAATGATTTCACTCACACCATCGAAAATTTGTTTCAAGCGAGAGGCAAGCTCATCGCCTTGTAGTCGAATACAACCACTGCCAACATATTCAGATTTTTGACCCACTTTTTTTATGATGCCGTAACCTGTTATACGGGAGCCAGGATCAATACCCAAAATAATGGCCATTAATCAGTGACTCGAAAAATCACATGGGATTGCTCAAGGTTGCAATTAAACTTACAGGCTGGCATCTGGCACATATAAGGAGATTGCTTCACGATTGGTATCCGACCACACTTTTTCCATGGCAGATTGTTTATCTAACCATAAATAAGCAGAGTGTTCAGTCAACACTATGCCTTGATCATTGGCGACTTCAACAGCAAATACATGCTCTGTGTTGAAAGATGTATCAGGTGGATAGCGATGTTTCCATCTATCGCGGATTTCATAGGTATTAATTTTTTGGCAATCAATCAGTTGATAAGCCGATTGAGTGATATTAATGCTGGTTTCTTCCAAGACCTCACGAAGCGCTGTTTCACAGGGCTTTTCACCTTGTTCTAGTGTGCCCGTCACAGATTGCCAAAAGTCGGGGTCATCATTTCTCTGCATCACCAAAACCTGCCCAAACTGGTTATAAACCACCGTCAGGGCAGATTGAGGAATACGGTAAGCTGATGTGATAATATTAATAGATTAATCCGCTTTCTTTTGTATTGCGGCTGTATTAAGAGCTATTTGAATTGAAAGTTCTTTAAGTTGTTCTGGGTTTGCTTCACCAGGTGCGTTTGTTAATGGACAGGCAGCGGTGTTTGTTTTAGGGAATGCCATGACATCACGAATAGACGTAGACCCAGTCATAAGCATCACCAAACGGTCTAAACCAAAGGCTAAACCTGCATGGGGCGGTGCACCAAACTTCAATGCTTCCAGCAAGAAACCAAATTTCACTTCGGCTTCTTCGTCGCTAATCCCTAACAATGAAAACACTTTGGCTTGCATGTCTTGTTGGTGAATACGCACCGAACCGCCACCTAACTCACAACCATTTAAGACCATGTCGTAAGCATTTGACAATGCATCTGCAGGGTTAGCCGCCAGTTCATCTGGGGTCATATCTCTTGGTGCTGTAAACGGATGGTGTAATGCATGAAACTGGCCATCAAATTCTTCAAACATAGGGAAGTCGACAACCCAAAGAGGTTTCCACTCGCCTTCTAATAGATCTAAATCTTCACCTAGTTTTAGTCTAAGTGCACCTAACGCTTCTGTTACAACGGTGTTGTTGTCTGCACCAAACAAAAGAATATCGCCACTTTTTGCGCCACTGCGTTCTAAAATACCTTTAGCCACGTCTTCATTTAAGAACTTAAGAATAGGTGATTGCAACCCTTCCATTCCGGCTTCAAGGTCGTTGACTTTCATCCATGCCAAACCTTTAGCACCGTAAATGCCAACAAATTTACCGTAGTCGTCAATTTGTTTGCGAGATAACTTAGCCCCGCCCGGCACACGGATAACGGCAACACGTCCTTTAGCATCGTTGGCTGGGACCGAGAACACTTTAAATTCAACGTCTTTTAGTAAATCAGCAACATCCGTTAATTCCAGTGGGTTACGTAAATCAGGTTTGTCACTACCAAAACGGCGCATAGCATCGGCGTAAGTCATGCTTGGGAATTCGCCCAAATCTACTGACAGCATTTTTTGGAACAAATCACGAATTAACCCTTCCGTAATCGCCATCACACCATCGGCATCTAAAAAGGTTGTTTCAATATCAATCTGAGTAAATTCAGGCTGGCGATCAGCGCGTAAGTCTTCATCACGGAAACATTTTACGATTTGGTAATACTTATCCATACCCGACATCATCAATAATTGTTTAAACAATTGCGGTGATTGCGGTAAAGCAAAAAACTGGCCTTTATGAGTACGACTTGGCACTAAATAATCACGGGCGCCTTCTGGCGTGGCTTTAGTCAAAATAGGCGTTTCGATGTCCAAGAAACCATCGTTTTCAAGGTAACTGCGCACGCTACTGGTGACTTTGGCTCTAAACTTTAAACGGGCGCTCATCACCGGACGACGTAAGTCCAGATAACGGTATTTCAAACGTTGTTCTTCAGAATTTTCTTGATTCAAGTCTAGTGGCAGTGGGGCTGCTTTATTAAGTATAGTCAATGACTTACCAAGAATTTCTATTTCGCCCGTTGACATATCTTTGTTTACTTGGCCCTCAGGTCTAGCGCGCACTAAACCACTTAATTGCACACAAAACTCATTACGTAGGCTATTGGCAGTATCAAAAATTTCGGCTAAATCAGGATCAAACACTACCTGTACCACACCTTCTCGATCGCGCAGGTCGAGAAAAATAACCCCACCTAAATCGCGACTTCGATTAACCCAGCCACACAAAGTGACGGTTTGTCCGATATAAGATGAATTGATGTTGCCACAATAATCCGTGCGCATGAAAACCGCCTTTAAAACGTAAAATTTGATGAAAAATTAAGGCCGAGGAGTATATACCGGATCAGCAGTCTCCTAAATTAAATTCTCGGATTTCGTAAGAAAATGTTGCTTCTGTAGACTAATGAAAATGAATTATGCATATTTACATCAATAAAAACTAAAAACAGGGATTGAGTCTTGCTAAAAATTGAAAATATAACAAAAACTTACGACAACGGCGTAAAAGCGCTTAACAGTGTCAACTTACATATCCCCAAAGGCTTATTTGGTTTACTTGGGCCCAACGGAGCAGGTAAGTCCAGTTTGATGCGTACCATTGCTACGCTGCAACAACCCGATACCGGCAGTATTGACTTCGACCAAATCAATGTGCTGACCCAGCCCAATGAATTGCGTCAACGTTTAGGCTATTTACCACAAGACTTTGGTGTGTATCCCCGTGTTAGTGCCTACGATTTATTAGATCATTTAGCTATTCTAAAAGGCATTGCTAACAAAGGTGAACGTAAAGAAGCCGTTGATGGTTTATTGGCTCACACTAATTTGTTTCAACACCGTAAAAAAGCAGTCAGTGGTTTTTCTGGTGGCATGCGTCAACGTTTTGGTATTGCACAAGCCTTGTTAGGCGACCCTGAATTATTAATTGTAGACGAACCCACAGCCGGCCTTGATCCAGAAGAACGTAATCGTTTCCATAACCTACTGGTCACTCTAGGTGAAGAAAAAGTCATTATTTTATCGACGCATATAGTCGATGACGTATCTGAGCTTTGCCCGAATATGGCGGTATTAGGTAACGGTCAAATATTGTTACAAGGTAACCCATTAGACATCACTGGCGACTTAAACGGACAAATTTGGCGTAAAACAGTATCTATCGATGAAGCCGTCGTATTAGAAAATACTCTGCCTGTTATTTCAAAACGCCTGTTCGCGGGTCGCACGGTTTTACATGTACTGGCGCCTGATGCACCTGAAGGTTTTGAAAGCACCCCTGCGACTTTAGAAGATGTGTATTTCTCTACCTTACATAACTCTCGACAGAACTCTCAACAGAACCCTCAACATAATTCTCATTCAACCCAAGCAGCATAAGGACGTTCTGTTATGTTTACTCAAATGTTAGGGTTTGAATGGCGCTACTTTACTCGCCAACCTTCCTTTATTGTGACTTGTTTAGTTTTTTTCTTATTGCCATTCCTAGCCATCACCATTGATGGCGTGCAAATTGGTTCAGGTGGCAATGTATTGTTTAACAGTCCCTTTGCTATTAGCCAAACCATGCTGTTTTTTGGCCTGTTTGGTATGTTTATGGTGGTCAATTTTGTAGCCAGTACTACCACACGAAACCATACATCTTTTATGTCAGAAATTATTTACACCAAACCCATCACACCTTTAAGTTACAACCTTGGACGTTTTTTGGGCGCTTACTTAATATGCCTAATCGTATTTGCCATGGTACCATTGGGCCTATTTATAGGCAGCTTAATGCCTTGGATCGATGGAGAAAGAGTTGGCACAAACAGCCTCATAATGTACGTGCAACCCTTCTTGATTTTTTCCACCACGACTATTTTTGTTCTTGCTACTTTATTCTATGGCGTCACCAATTTTTTTAAAAGTGTGATGGCTGGTTACATCTGTGCCTTGGGTTTGTTTATTTTATATTTCATTTCAGGGCAAGTCTTTAATGAACCCGAGCAACGTACGATTAGAGCATTACTTGACCCTTTTGCCCTAGGTTCATTTCGTGAATATACTCGCTATTGGACAACCTTTGAAAAGAACGCATTATTACCTGTTCTTGAAGGTGCTATCTTACAAAACAGATTATTGTGGCTAGCGGTGGGAAGCTTTATTTTGCTAACCGCAGGCGGACTGTTTAAACCATTAACGTTAACCGCAAACAACACCAGCAAAAAATCCAAGAAAGAAAAAATTGACGTTATTCCCGCCAACAGTAATATAACAATTAAGGCTTCAGCCAATAACGGTTTTGCGCAATTTATCTTGCGTACCAAGTTTGAAATAAAGCAAGTCGTGTTAAGCCCAGCATTCCCTGTTTTATTACTGTTTTCGGCCTTTCAACTTATTGTCGGCTTTCTTAACATAAATGGGGCTTTTGGCGCCCCAAACTGGCCACTCACTCAAACTTTAGTGCAAATCATTATGGCTTCTTTTGGCCTAATGACGATTATTGTCATTACTTATTACACAGCAGAAGTAGTTTGGCGTGAACGTGCTGTGGGTATGGGCGATATTGTCGATAGTATGCCGGTGGGCAATGTCACTTTTTGGTTATCAAAATTACTTGCCGTAATGTTAGTGATTGTATCGCTGCATTTTGTCGGTTTGGTGATGGCTATTGTCAAACAATTGCTTTCGGGTTATGAAAACATTGAATTCGGGCAATATTTGATCAGCTTATTGTATTTTGGTGTGTTGCCCTTTTGCCTACTCATCGTGTTGGCATTTTTACTCCAGGTATTAAGCCCCAATAAATATGTGGGCATGTTAATTTTTGTTGGCTACATCATTGTATCCAGTGTGTTTGGTCAAATAGGCATTGAACACAACATGTTTACCTTTGGCGGCGCTCCTATTTTGCAATACTCAGACTTGAATGGCTACGGCTGGTTTATTCAGACTCAGAGCTGGTACATGCTTTATTGGAGTGCTCTGTCAGTCGTGCTGGGGGTTATCAGTTATGGCATGTGGCAACGAGGCCCTCAGGCATCCCTTAAACAACGTTTTAGTTTATTAAGTTATCAGCTAGGTAAATCAGGCAAAAGTATTGCCGCAGCAGCCATGCTGATATTTCTGGCAACAGGTGGTTATATTCATTACAACACCAAAGTGTTAAATAACTTTTATGGCCAAGAAGAGAGTTTGAATACGCAAGCTGATTACGAAAAAAACTACGTTGAATTTCGTGACGCACCTATGCCATCAGTTGTGAGCATAGATGCAGCTGTCGATATTTTCCCTGAGGAACGACGTATCGCAGCCAGCGCCGATATATCGGTGATTAACCGCACGGCACAGCCCATTTCGCGTTTTCTAGTCAATATTCCACAGCATACTAAAATTTATGATGTGCAGATTAACGGTGGAAAATTAGGCGAAACCGACCCTAAATATAACGTGGCATGGTTCGAATTTGTCGAGCCTATGTCCCCCGGCGAAGAACGTGCAGGTAAATTATCTGTAGTCCGTGCTCATCAAGGGTTTAAAGACACAGGTGAAGATGTCACTTTGGTGAAAAATGGTACCTTTATAAACAACTTAGAGTTATTCCCATCTTTTGGTTTTAATGAGAGTTACCTGATAAGAGATCAGCATGAACGCCGTAAACGAGACTTAGAGCCTTTACAGCGTGCATATAAACTTGAAGATACCAGCCGTTATGCGGAAAGTTTTTTTGGAAAAGGTGTCGAGTTTATTGATTTTAGTGCCACCGTCTCTACAAGTGACGATCAATTTGCCATTGTACCGGGGTATTTGCAAAAAGAGTGGCAACAGGATGACCGCAATTATTATCGATACGAAATGGACGCA
This sequence comes from Paraglaciecola sp., assembly GCA_034111145.1. Classification (GTDB taxonomy): domain Bacteria; phylum Pseudomonadota; class Gammaproteobacteria; order Enterobacterales; family Alteromonadaceae; genus Paraglaciecola. The sequence continues at coordinate 5,474 of JAWUXU010000057.1, read as the reverse complement.
CCAATGATTAACTTTTTTAGTGTGATGTCGGCTGATCTAGAGAAAAAAACGGTCGAACATGATGGAATTAACATCGAGGTCTACTACCATAAAAATCATCATTGGAATGTTGACAGAATGATTGAGTCTAGCCAAGACTCCCTCGACTACTTTCAACAAGTATTTAGCCCTTATCAACACAAACAATTAAGGATTATAGAATTTCCAGGTTACCGCGGATTTGCACAAAGTTTTGCAAACACTGTGCCCTACTCGGAGAACATTGGTTTTATTTCAGACTTACGAAACCCTGAAGATCTTGACCCTGTGTATTACATCACAGCTCACGAAGTGGCTCACCAGTGGTGGGGGCATCAATTGAACGCGGCGAATGTGCAAGGGAGCGCGGTATTATCTGAAACCTTGTCGCAATATAGTGCGTTAATGGTCATGAAGAAAAAGTATGGTGAAATAAAGCTACGTAAGTTTTTAACCCATGAATTGGATCGTTATTTAAGAGGTCGCAGTAGCGAGCGAATTGAAGAAATGCCGCTGCTACGCGCTGAAAACCAAGCGTACATTCATTATCAAAAAGGCTCAGTTGTGATGATGGCATTGGTTAATGAATTAGGTGAAGAACGACTCAATCAAGCTTTACAAGCTTTGTTAAACGAATATCAATTTAGAGAAGACTTGTACCCTACTACATTGGACTTGGTCAGACATTTAGATAATGTATCGAACGAGGCAGAGCAGGCTTATATTAAAGACTTGTTTGAACAAATCACTATTTACGATTTACGTGCCAAAGAAGTCATTAAGGAAGAGCATGAGGAGGATAAAACTAAGGTAACATTAACCGTATCAGCACAGCAGTTTAGCGCTGATGGAAAAGGTAAAGAAACAGAACAGCCTTTTGCGAAAGCAGTAGAGATTGTTTTGTTCAGCGAAGATCCTAATGATTTTGCCGCTGACAACAAAATAATCTATCAAGGCTTACACACCATTGAAAGTGGCGATACAGTCATCGAGCTAATTGTTGACGAAGTGCCTAACTTTGCTGGTATAGACCCCTTTGTGCGTTTTATTGACCGAGACACAGGCAATAATATTATCAAGTTGTAATGCTTAAGTTGTTAAGCTAAGCCCTCACTTTGAGGGCTTTTTTATTGAAATATTTATATTTGGAGAAGGTTGAGTGGCTTTAATCAGAACGGGTTGCCCTGTATGGACTCATGAACAATGGTTCGGTAGTTTGTTTCCAGCCAATACAGCAAAAGAACAGAGCCTTGCAACTTACGCGCAGCATTTTAATAGCGTGGAAGGCAACACCAGCTTTTATCATATCCCTGATGAAAAAACGATAAGGCGCTGGGCTAAGCAAGTGCCTAATGACTTTCGTTTTACCTTTAAGTTTCACCGCAGTATCAGTCACGATAAAAAATTGTTGAATATTGAAGACGACTTACACATAGTACTGAATCGCATGGCATTATTGGAAGATAAGTTAGGCTGCCTAATGCTGCAACTGCCTGCCAGCTTTAGCCCACATCAACTCGGCACCCTAGCGCATTTCATCCAACTTTTACCTAAAGATTTCCCCTATGCCATAGAAGTTAGGCATTTAGGTTTTTTTGATAAAAGTGAGAACGAAAAAGCATTGAATCAACTGCTGATAGAAAACAATATCAATCGCGTGATCATGGACACCAGAGCTCTATTTTCCTGCCCTGCAAACGGTGATAAAATCATTGAAGACGCACATAGAAAAAAGCCTAAAGTGCCTACCAATGTGATTGCCACATCAGACACTCCTTTAGTGCGCTTTGTTGGCCATCCGTTAATCCAAGCCAACAAACCGTTTTATACCCCTTGGATCCACAAAATCAAACAATGGTTAGATGAAGGTAAATCACCCTATTTATTTTTTCATATGGCCAATACATTCGAGGCACCTTGGTTAGCCGAAGCCTTTTTTAATGATTTCAAACAACTCTACCCAGACACGACAATCCCCGCAATAACCTTACCTAAAAACCATAACAATCAGTTAGATATTTTTGGCGACTGAATTAGTCTGTATGATGTGATTAATACCATGCTATTTCAGAGCCAATTATGTCATCACCACTTTCACATATCCGCGTACTTGAACTTAGCCGCATATTGGCTGGGCCTTGGGCCGGACAAATGTTGGCCGACTTAGGCGCAGAAGTTATCAAGGTAGAAAAACCAATCCAAGGTGATGACACACGTCATTGGGGCCCCCCTTATCTGAGCAGCCCAAAAGACCAAACTCAAACAGAATCGGCCTATTTTTTATCTGCTAACCGAGGTAAACGCTCAATTACAATAGATATTAGGCACCCACAAGGGCAAGCGATTATTCAGCAACTGATAGAAAGTTGCGATGTATTGATAGAAAACTTTAAGGTGGGCAACTTGCAAAAGTATCACCTTGATTTTGCAAGTTTATCAGCGATAAACCCACAGTTAATCTACTGCTCCATAACAGGGTTTGGCCAAGACGGTCCTTATGCCCAAAGAGCCGGGTACGACTTTTTGTTACAAGGCATGGGCGGACTAATGAGTGTAACAGGCGAGCCTGACCACTTACCTGGCGGTGGCCCACAAAAAGTCGGCGTAGCACTGACCGACATACTCACTGGCATGTATGCCACCACAGCGATACAAGCTGCGATTATAGAGCGTGAAAAATCTGGCTTAGGCCAACATATCGACCTTGCCTTACTCGATGTACAAGTGGCCTGTTTAGCCAATCAAAGCATGAACTATTTAGTGAGCCAAGACACCCCAAAACGTATGGGCAATGCCCACCCCAATATTGTGCCATACCAAACATTTCAAACCGCCGACGGCTTCATCATTTTAACCATAGGCAACGACTCACAATTTGCAGATTTTTGTCAGGTGGCAAACTGTCAGACGCTCATAGGTGACCCTCGTTTTGCCACTAATCAAGTAAGAGTTCAAAACAGAGAATTTGTGATTGAACAATTAGCAGCAATCATCAAAGCCAAGAACAGTGAATTTTGGTTACAACAGCTAGAAATAAAAGGTGTGCCATGTGGCCCAATTAACGACATTGCCCAAGTATTCGATAACCCACAAATCAAACATCGCAAAATGTTAAATGAACTTACTCACCCCGAAAATGGCAAAGTGCCCACAGTAGCCAATCCCATCAACTTTTCGCGCACCCCTATCGTTTATAATCAAGCACCACCAAAGCTGGGTGAGCATACTGACAATGTGTTATCTGAGCTGTTGAGTTATGACAGCAACGCCATAAGTAAATTACGACACACAAAGATTATTTAAAACCCACAACAGCAAATAATGACTGCTTCTGTGGGTTATGGACAACGCCTAAAAGTATTGTGCCATTCACCAAAAGTGCCAAATTTTGCAACATTCGTAAGCTCAGCATTAAAACTCAGGCTACCTATAAGAGCAATCGGGTGTTAGCATTATACAAATTGACGAAGCCGCATTTCGCAAAGGGTTACCACTGCATACAACGCAGTGGCACGACTATTTATATAACGCCGTGACGCATGTAAAGTATGCTCAAACGTGGTGAAAGACACCACACAAATCCACACCCATATGTGTTACTCAGACTTTAACGCCATCATCAAACAAATTGCGCAGATGTGATCACAATAGAAACATCGCGATCGGATATGGCGTTATTAGAAGTATTTGATAGTTACCAATACCCAAATGAAATTGGTCCGAGTGTTTATGCTATTCATTCACCTAACGTTCCCAGTGTAGCAGCCATTTTGGCGCTACTTGAACAAGCTGGTACTAAAGTTCCTGTAGCCAATTTATGGGTGAATCCTGATTGTGGATTAAAAACGCGAAACTGGGATGAAGTGACTCCAGCGCAACAAAACATGTTAGAAGCCACTAAAATAGCCCACGCACGTTTTAATCAGTCTATTGTGGCTTAACAACCTCACATTGGCCCTTTTTTCTATTTTCTATTTTCTACCTTCCACTTACAGGGGGCTAAAAGACTTGGGGGCCAAATTCGTGACTAAAAAACCATCTGCGTTGCTGATGGCATTGTGTTTTTAACAGTGAGTATGCTTGAATCGAGAAAGTATTTATAAGACGCTTAACGTTAATACACATCCAAAGTCGGATACGACTGTGCGAATATTGAAGAGGTTACAGGTTAATCTGTCGTTTGCTTAATGTGCTTTTAACCCCGCCATTATTTAACATGATGTTCTGTAAATTTTGCGGCATTTAAATTGACTCAGCCCTTGTTAAGGTAAATGCACTCTTTTAGTCATTGATCTATCTTAGATTGAAGCATTAATTATCAGGCGACTGATTTACGTTATATAATGCTCTATCTGAACTTACCAAGGAATATGCATGCGCTTTTTATCCCGCCGATTAGTGATGCCCAATGATTTAAATTATGCCAATGCGTTGTTTGGTGGCCGCGCTTTAGAATGGATTGATGAAGAAGCTGCGATTTTTGCGATATGTCAGTTAGAAACCAATTATCTGGTGACCAAACATATTGGTGAAATTAGCTTTGAATCCCCTGCTCTTCAAGGCGACGTGGTGGAATTTGGTGTGGAAACCAAAAAAGTCGGCCGCACTTCTATTACGGTGTCATGCTTGGTGCGCAATAAAGCCACTAAAAAAACCATCTGCTTCGCTGATGACATTGTGTTTGTACAAGTGGATCCGGATAGTAAAAGACCCGTACCCCACGGTAAAACAATGGAGCAACTTGTAACGCAAACGGAACAAGAAATCCGTAGCTTGAATATAAAAATATAAACGACATTAGCTATACCAATAATATCAAACAGGTTATTCCGGTGTTATTTTTCGCCGGAATTCAAATCAAAATACTCTGGCTACATCGATTAGCATCGATTCAATAACGAGTGACTGGATAAGAGCAGTGAATAGCTAAAGACTAAAATCAAATAGTGAAACTAGGGTAATGTTACCAACCAAGATAACTAACAAAGTAAAGCACCTGAAGAATTAAGGTTGTCACCATTTTTGCTGAAAAATGAATGACACTGTTGTCTTCGTCTAGCGTAATATTTGCGCTGCAATACCACTAGAAACAAGGAAAATATAATGATCGATCAACAGGAAGATAAATTTTGGGGTATGCCGTTAAATACCTATTGTATGCTACTTCATTTAACATAAGCACTTATATACTTACCATTATAATTATTCAATAGATATTAACATGCAAAAAGACTTCTTAAATGAACTGGCAGAATTTCCTAGTGAATCATTGCTTACCCGTACCCGCCGTTATATCAACCAGACCGCTATGCAAACCCAAGTAGTGATTAAACCGTTTGAACCTGCCCTAGCCCACCATTTTGAAACCATTAACAAAGAATGGATTGACGATATGTTTGTGTTAGAAACTATCGATAAACAAGTGCTTGAAGATCCACAAACTCACATTATCGATA
>JAWUXU010000056.1:0-15066 GCA_034111145.1 Paraglaciecola sp. | reverse complement strand
ATATGTCAGAACTAAGCCATTTTTAAGACTGCCTTCAACATAACAGACTAGCGGTAAAATAAGATTAAAACGAAATTTGTGTTGAAAATCAGCACGAAGGTACAGTACTGCGTTGACATCACGGGAGCGTCCATATATGTCTACTTAGTGGTTTTTCAGCATAACAGACTAGCGGTAAAATAAGATTAAAACGAAATTTGTGTTGAAAATCAGCACGAAGGTACAGTACTACGTTGACATCACGGGAGCGTCCATATATGTCTGCTTAGTGTTGTTTAACAGAGGCGTTGTTTGTGAGTGAATTACTCTCAGCGAGGTCATCTGAAGAAAATTACACAAACTATGTGCTATTTCCTCAGCTATTTTCTCGCCTATCTCATCATAGACATGAAGTGAAACTGCGCGCTAAACATTTCCATGAATTGAAACAACATCGTGGCCTAAGACACCATTATCACACATATATAATACGTCAGCTACATCCATTTTAGCCCTAAGCTACCTAACATTTGCAGTCGAACAGTCTGCCCGATGTTCCATACCGATGAAGTTGATGACAGTGCATTAATATCGGTTGTTCACAAACCGCTACAAAATTAAAATCGGTGTTGTTCAATTACTGACTCCACCGCCAAAAGCTAAAATAGTGAGCTAACGTAAAATATCCAAGGTTAATTGACCCTAAATTCTCCACCTATACTTAATGCGTCTTTTTGTTCTGCTTTTTTTGGCTTTTTTTCAATTTTGGCTATAATTCAATCAACTAATTGTATTTACTAATTGTTTTTATTTGTAGAAAACACCTCGTTAAATAATGGATTAAAGGGAGTGACTTATGGACAGAAACTCAAAACTTGGTTTACCAGATAAGGCCTTAGTCACTGTTTGTGTTGGCGGTGTATATGTCATAGATAAGCGAGTAGGTTATGATAGAAGACATAAAATGCATAAATGCTTAAAAGAATATGATCGCAGACTCTGTAACTGGGCCAAAAATTTCAAACGTCGCCGGCAATACATTGATATTAATGTTTGAAATTTAACCACTCGATATGTGTTTAGGTAAAATAAAACGTCATTTTTCCTAAAATTAGAATAAATAATGCCTCATAATTTTTTAGTGATATGGGTGGCAAGTGTGCGATAGACAATACCCAGTACTTTTCCCATGAGCTGATAAAACAATAGTGATATAGTTTAATGCATTATTACATTTACTATAACATCGGGATCTAAGCATTGTATTAAAACAGGTCAAGATCTCCCGCTTCAAATTCAGTTTTTTTAGCGGTACCTTGGGTCAGCATATCTTCAAAAAATGTAATTTGATTTTTACCCGATTTTTTACTTTTATACAAGGCTTGGTCTGCGTAATCTATAGAGGTGACATGGAATGTTCCTCGCTTAAATTCCACAACGCCGACACTAACCGTTACCTTATCTACAATGGGAAAATTATATTTTTCCACATTATGTCTGAAACGCTCTAGTATTTGAGTACATTTCATTTGGTTGATAGCGCTCAATAAAATAACAAACTCTTCTCCTCCAAAGCGAAACTGCAGATCTTCATCTCTAAAACTGGCACGAATAATTTGTGATAAATGAATGAGTATTTCATCGCCATAAAGGTGACCAAACTCATCATTAACAAGTTTAAAGTTATCAATATCAATGATTGCTAACCAAAATGTATTTGTATTGATGGCTGTTTTTTTATTAGGTGTTCTTCTTTCGTTTTGTACATCTGCATACAATTGAGAATGGTCATCAAAAACGGATGAAATAGCGGAATCAAATGTTTTTCTATTGGCAAGCCCTGTTAGCTCGTCGGTTTGTGAATCCTCTAGCAACGTAATAAAATTATTGTAAATACTAAGAATACCCGAGAGAATATCAGATTGAACTTTTTCAATTTCTGTTTGTAAATTTATCACTAAAAACTGTTTACTTTTTCTATCATGATAAAGTGAACGTACTAATAAATATCCAAATTCAGTTTTTAATGTGTATTCTTCTAAAGAGGATTTATTCACATGAACAAGCGTATTTTTTAAATTATCATTTATCAAAACAGTGATTTCATTAACAATGTTGTTATTTTTATCAAAAGAGATGTGAGATGTAATCCCTCCTTTTTTATTCATTGAAATTATGTCTAATTTTTCGCAGCTCATCATACTGCTAACGCTTTTCAACAGACTGAACGCCAATAATTTTAAATCACGTTGAGAAGTAAAGTTAGCTATACCGTCGACAAGAGTATTAGGATGATACATTTATTAACCACTTTTATTTATTGTTAAGATTATAGGTAAATAAAACGTCCTTTTTTATAAAATAGTAGTTTATAGTGCCCCATATTTACCATATTTACCATATTTACCATATTTACCATATTTACCATATTCACCATATTGACATCTCTTTTGTATTCTTTGAGAGAGTTAAGATCGGCTATTTATCCTTTATTACTCAACCGTTTTCACAATTCAGGATTCAAAACAAGCGTATCTCACTGTTGTGTAAACCAATTTGAATATTGCTCTTGTTTATGATGATGAACTGCTGTGTCAAACAGACTTATCTGAGGCGGCACTCTACATTGTGGGGGCAATAGCTCGACGACATCGTCATTTTTTGTATTCAGGTGACTGAGTATTTTTTGGGCACCAATGGATGTTCATTAGACACATCCCTGTGTCTACCCCCTGCGGGGCAGTATTCGCTGTGCAAATCGCCTCTCCTGCCGATTTGTCAATGCTCGCTATAACCTCCCACCACCGCATTGCTCACAGGTTTCAATGTCTATCCCAAAAACCCGTTTAAGTCTTTGTGCCCAGGTCATCGACTGGTGCTTTTGTGCCCGTGTTTTTTTTCTGCCCTGTGGGCAATGCTTGTTTAGTCTTATTTCGTTTTGCTGGTGTTATTGTCACGCGGTGTCGACTGTTTGGTGGAAGGCCACCCCGCACAAATACGCCATGAAACCTAGTGAGGTTTACGCGGGGTTTGGGTACCAAGGCCGCTAAACGAGCAATAAAATCCAGAGGCTCAAAGATCATATGACTGCGCCGGTCACCGGTGGTGCTGTCACGGTAGGGTGTTTTGAATGGGTAGCGCACCTTGGAGTAGCTACTCTATTAATAAAAAAGAATAGCCTGTTCAATTTATGTTCCCCCAAGGTTTTCAAACATTCAGTTTCTGCAGTTAACCAGAGTTCGATGCTGTATTTTCTTGCTTGTCAGCTACATTTAGCCAGTGATTTCACCTGTTTTTTTTCAATTTTGATACTGAATTACAGTAAAACGAAGACTTAAAAGTTCAGCAAATGCTGAGCTTTTAGAGGCTTGTAGGAAAAATTAATTACGCAAAAATAGACTTCGCGTTATCTCTTATTTCAGTAAACTTTGGCGATTGATACTGTTCAATATCAGTGAAAATACCTTTCTCCAGAGCAAGAGTCATAATTTCATCCCCGTTGTCTGCTTGATTAGCTAGCGCTGCACCAATGCGAACAAAGTCGATATAGCTTATTTCGGGATCTGAAAATTCTAAGTTTCTCCAATGCTCGGCACATTGAATAAAGATGTCACTAAATTGCCACTCTCGCATGATGCTTCCACCGATGCGTCCAGACAGCTTCTGAATAGCTACATCTAAAAAGGTTACATTAGCGAAAACACTGTCATGTCGCTCAGCTTCAGTCAGCACGGGTAATGCACCAATATTGGCTACTAAAGCACAAAGAGTAATGGTATCTAAACTTAGGTTTTTCTTGCCAGTGGCGGCTTGATAGGTCACCAACGCTGCCATAGAATTAGAAACAATATCAATAGTACCTGTCCACATGCGATTCATGTATTTCTTAACAATCTCATTCTGAGAAACAAAAAGTTGTTCCATTGCCAAAGCAGTCGCAATATTTTTAACTTGAAATAAACCAATCCGAGTTACGGCTTGAGTCGTAGACGTTACCTTAACGGTTCGCCCTAAATAAGCACTATTAGAAATCTTAATCATTCTCGCACTCAACGAGGGATCTTGTCCGACAACATCAGCCATACCATTGAGGTTTACGTTTGGATCGTCAGCTGATTTCCTTACTTTTAATGCAATTGCAGGAAGCGTGGGAAGAACCAAGGTATCGTTATTTATTTTTTCGACTAATATGGTTAACAGTGCATTTTGCGTAGACATGGAAATGAAGCCTTATATATTAATATTCTACTGACCAAAGTATCTAGACTTTGACGAAGTTTAGAGCGCCACAGAAACGTACTATTTTCCTAAGAACGTTTATTCGTGCCTGCTGCTTCTGCGCTTTGCTATAAACAGGATTTCTAATTTTTTAATCTTTATTAGTAGGGCCGCCAACCTAGTGGCTTCCCAGCTAAAACATGTAAATGTATATGGTTAACGGTTTGCCCACCGTCTTGATTACAATTCATTACGGCACGGAAACCTTGCTCTGCGACACCTAAGTATTTTGCGACTATTGCCGCGACTCGATGAATATAACCAACGAGCGCTTCATTTTCAAATGCAATATCGTTGGTAGAATTATTAACAGGACATCCAAGATAATTAATTGCGGAGTATAGGTAAAATAAAACTTCATTTTTCCTAGAATTGAAATACATGATGCCTCATATTTTCCATATTGACATCTATTTTATATTCTTAAGGGAGTGAAAGTCGGCTGTGTTTCGTTTATTAATCAACTGTTTTTACATCATTCAGAATTCAAAACAAGCGCCCCCACTGTTGTGCAAACCAGTTTTAAATATTACTTTTGTTTCTTTCATTCAAACAGACTTATCTGAGGGGGTACTCTACTTTGTGGGGGCAATAATTCGACGACTTCGTCATTTTTTGTATTCAGGTGACAGAGTACCATTGTTGTTGCTATGGGCACTTCAATGCCTGAGGCTGAACGTCCGTTGATCGCTCACTGGAGCCATTCGCTCTGCGTCGCAAATGTGCCATAAGCAATAATAGCGGGGTTTCGTTTTAATATATTGAACTCTTTAAAAGTGGATGGTCGTTAACGCCGAGCTAAACAGCGCGTTAGCGCGTCCTTGTTTGAGAAAATTGTTAGCCTTTGTTGAACATCTTTTTTGTTAGAATTGTATTGGTTTTCATTGGTTCCTCAAAGCATGGTTTCGTAATGCCTTCCAGTGTAGGAAAGAGCTAGCAACAAGTTTCAAATCAAACAAAAGGTCGGCCTACATAAATCATTTTTTGCAGCAAAAATGTATAAAAGGACTGATAATATCTATAAATTGGGACCTGCGTGTGAAGAGATTAGTTTATTTAAGATTAGAGAGTTTTGCCGCTACGGATCCAGTATTGACTATGCTTAGTGAATAAAATCCAAATAAAATCCAAATAAAATCCAAATAAAATCCAAATAAAATCCAAATAATGACATATCTTACATAAACTGCTGCACGGCCTGCGGAGTACTTAGAAAATGCTTTGCCTCAACGCTCCGAAGTAATAACGCTCTGAGGTACACAATCTTTAAAGCGCAATAGGAACACCCAATATAATTTGAGGGCTACAATAGACATATCATTGGGTGGCATCATCTTTTAAAGTGCCGACTCTTTTCTTTCCAGTGAATAGTGTTTCATTAAACTTACGGGGTCAGCTTTCTTGAAAACATTAATTCAAAAAATAACAGAGCCACCCATGATAATAAAAATTAGTATAGTTAACATGAATGACGGGTTGATTTTCAGTTAATCCGTCCTGTTGACTCGGTATTAAAGTCAAATTTATCAAGCAATTAGACCCTCAAACCGCACAGAATTAGACATGTGACAGTCAGTAATATTTAGCTACGGTTCACAAAATATTGAAACGTTACATTAATCCCTTATGTATTTATTTTAAACACGCTTAATCAAATACAGCAGTGGTTTGCCGCGATAGTGCGATAACCTCTCCATGAATATCCCATACTGTTGCCTCAGTATGACCATAGCCATCTGCCGCTTGGCGGGTGTCTTCTTTGTAAGCTAACCAATCCGCAGGTGCAAGAGGTCTGTGAGGATAGATAAATTCAAGATTCCAGCTTACCGTGCTCGCAGGAGCCGGCCAGCGCAGTTGCTGTATTAGGGTAGGAGGCCAAGCATCAATCATACTGATGATATGCGCTACATTTATTGTCTGAGGTGATTTTTTAAAACGCATCCAACCGTAATAATGGCTACTCTTTTTGCCAGTAAAAGGCAGACCGCCATCATCAATTGAAAGCTCATAGTGACGTAAAAATTTGGGTGTTATTTTGGGTATGTTAGGAATAAAATTGGCCTTTTTGGTTACTGCCATATTGTGCTGGTCATTGTTTTTAACGGCTGTTTTTGATTGCCTTGCTTTGGCAAAGCAAAATTGTGTGAGTACACAACTTTTATCATCTTGTATTACGCGAGCAAGCACTTGAGAGACATTTTTACCTTCACGCACAATTTCAACATGAATTTGAAAAGGAACATCAAAAAGCAAGGGACCAACAAAGTTTGTGGTCATTGAGCGTAGCGGGCGATCTTCTTCAACATACTCTTTTGCGGCGCTGTAGAGCATTGCTGCCGATAAGCCGCCAAAAACTGTCCGGCCTTGCGACCATTCTTCAGGAATATTAATTAATACTTCGGGGTGCTGACGTTGTGTGCGGGCGATTGCTATTAATGCATCAAAATCCATGTTTTACCTATTTTAAGTGTTCGAAGAAAAAAAAGTGCAATTTTGTTACGCATTGGCAAGGCAAACAGTTCAAAGTGTTTTAGCAGTAAAGAGGAGGCGTTATTGATCGACTTCTATTTGGAATATACAATGCCCAAGTACGAATTACGGTAAAATATTTTAGCGCGTCATTCTCAGTATTACCCGTTATAGGCCTTATATAATCATTAATCTTGTATCAAAAGAATTATTTTTTCCGAAAGTGAACGTCTAAGGTTACAAAGATCATTGATATCATTATCGAACAATTTTACTTTTTATTTGTTGAGTAAAGTGCAGGGCTAATTAAAAGCACTCATTAAAAGGACACGCACGTTAATAGGCTAAAAAAGTGATATTAACTTGGTCCACCAGCAATACCGCATAAAGTTACAGCTGAATTAATCACTTTCAGGTATCGGGCCCTTGGCCCTGCGGTTAGCCAAGCTACTCTTAACTAACAACTTAGCAGTTTCTTGGTAGGCATGTACAAAATCAGTTATGCCAATACCGTGCAGAGATTGTTTTTCGCCTAAGCTGGAAATTTTAACTATCACCTGAGCTGACCGGTCATAATTCAATACTGCTTGGCAAATGATTTTTTTATCCAACAAACTATTAACTGTAACAATGACACTAGCTGCTTGCTCTACTTTTAATGATTCTAGTACTGGCCTCTTGTCTAAGTGACCAAAATAAGCTTGAAACCCCCGTTCTTTGGCTAATAAAACATGCTGTAAATTGTCAGAAACAGTCACAAAACTGATGCCTTTTGCAGCTAAATTTTTTGCCACAAGTCGACCTGCAATAGCAAAACCACAAATCACTGTATGCTGACTGATATTAATTGGCGCAATCTTATCGGATTCAAAAAATTCTTTGCTAAAATAAGAAGCAAGGGTATAAATATTATTCACCATGAAGGGCGTGACTATCATGGATAACACTGTGACCAATATCAAAAAACTGCCCAATTCTGCCGACACCAAACCTCTGCTTAATGCCAAGGAGAATATAGCAAATGAGAATTCTCCTACTTGGCACAAAGCAATGGCCGATTTAACTGACTCATTTTTATTTGATTTCCTGCGTATTAGCACAAAAATAATCAATGCTTTTAACAACATAGTTAGGGCTAATACAGCGACTACCCAAAAGAACTGCTGATAAAAATAAATAATATCGATTTTTGTGCCGATGGAAAAAAAGAATGCGCCCAGTAGTACATCTTTATAAGAGGCGATGTCTGACTCAACTTTTACATGGAAGTTGGTTTCGGCAATGATCATTCCGGCAATAAATGCGCCTAATGAATAGGTGAACCCCATTTCGTGGGCCAGCAAAGATGCCCCAATTACTATACTTAATACTGAGCCTAAAAATAATTCTTGTAACTTGGCATTGTTAGAAAAATGCAACATCCACTCGATAAGTTTTTTACCTAGAGTGAACATAAACACAATTACCAAAGTGGCTGATACCAGTGTATTTAATAACACATCGCCTACAGACAGTTCATCATTAGCTAAAAAGCTGATCAGTAACAGAATAGGTATGACAGCCAAATCTTAAAAGATTAATATCGCCACTGACTTCTCGCCGTAGTGGGTGAGCACATCTTTCGATTTTTTTGTGTAACTTAAAACAATGGCGGTAGAAGATAAACTGAAGGCTAAGGCAATAATCACAGAAGCCGTAATACCTTGTGAAAATGCATAATAGGCCACCAAAAAGATAACTAATGCACTCCCAAGGACTTGTACTAAGCCGTTAAAAAATACGATTTCTTTCATCTTTTTAAGTTTACTAAAAGACAATTCTAAACCGATAGTAAACATCAGAAAAACAATGCCGAATTCACCAATTAAATCTAACGAATTTAAATTTTCACTACCATTAAAGTTAAACAAGTTGCTAATAATTGTGCCGGTGATGATGTATCCGATAATGTGCGACACTGAGAGCTTTTTCAGCACAATGTTTAACACAGTGGCGATGACCAGTGAGATAAAAATGATCAGTAAAATCGAGTCCATTAAACAGCCCAAATAGAGTAAATATATAAAGTGAGGAAATTCGTTGCAATTCTACCGAGGTTTAAGGCAACACACATGCTCTAAATAGTTATTCGTAATAAAATATTAAGAAACATCGAAGGTGTCAGAGTCGTTGACATTTAACTCTAACTCTAGTTAATTTGACTCTAATTAATAAGAAGTGGTTTGTATATTGTAGATATGTAAGTCCAACATTATCTATATTGAGTGTCTTAGTATTTTTTTGTTGAGCCCCTACTGTACCATGCACTTTCAGGATGAAACGTGTTGACCTTATCACTATCACTATCAGTAGCTTGTATAGCCGCACTCATTCTCGGATAGTTAAGGCTTTTCCAGAACATGATGACGATTTGCAGGTTCTACTCGACCTTTTCTGATTGCAGTTATCATGTGCAATATAACTGGGCTTATCACACCCGCACTATTTCTTAGAAAATAGGTATGACCTTTTTTGTCACCCCAACTATTATTAAAGTCATCGCAGTCTACTTCATAGACATTACGAGCCAATTTACTTGCAGACATAGATTCAGGTCCAGTCATTCCTAACCTGCGAGATACCGTCATGTTTTTAAGGTTAGCTAATTTACTGGCTGGCATCGCTAAATCGTCATTAGCATAATACACCACAACATTTCTGGCCGAATCAGGGATGTAACATCCTTTTTCTTTGTATTCCAAGGTGTGATTAACAACATCTGCTGCCACCATAAATACATTGCGAAATAACTGAGGCATATTTCCGCTCATATCGCATTTTACCCAACTACTAATCGCATTTCGAAAAACACGATTGCCCATAGAGTGAGCTAAAATATTAATTCGGCGGGTACATGGTTCTGGTTTTGTTGCTTCTTCCATACGCCAATCATCAAATTTACCAAGCATACGTGCAAATGCATCACCACTGGCCCTTGAAGCCCTTTGGTCGTCCCAGTAATCACCCATAAATGCTATGGCAGCATCATCATCACAAGGCCAAATAAGCGGTACGATATACACTAATCCAGGACTTACCTCATCAAACATACTTTGCAATACTTCAGCATTTGGAAATATGTCTGGTTCACCTGTATTATTAAAGCCATGGATATAGAATAAAATTTGTGTATCAGAGTCCAAATTTTTTAGTTCTTAGAAAAATGCTTTTCCTCCTATTTCACTGTAGTCATCAATTCCATTTCTTTTACAAAAATACATGTCTTGTTGAACACCAGTATTTTGCATATCAAAACTAATTTTTCTGCTTGTTTTGGTTCTGGCAGATTGTTTTGGGGTTCGGTTAGTTGCAAACAACATATAAATATATCTCTCTCTTTATTTACTCATTAAGATTATCTAACAAAGCCTCGTTACTATAGGCAAAATAAATAGCTCCCGCATATTTTTTATTAAAAATAAAAATATGTTAAGCAAAACTTGAATCGCCGATTTTCTTCTAAAAAGGTCTTTAAATACTTTGTTCAATTGTTTATTAAGACCACTCTTAAATCGAAGACGTGGGTTTATGTATTGTTGATATGTTGGTCAAATTTTTATTGTAATATGTGGCCTGTTAAAACTATTTTATTTATAATTAATTTTTTGCATGCAATATCATGAACAAACTATTCATTATAGGTTTACCAAGAACAGGTACTACCAGCATAAGTGTTGCATTGCTTGAGCACTTTAAGGTCTCTCATACCGCTTACACAAAGCGTGCCTTTGAGTTGGCTGACGTGATATCTGACTGCCCGTGTTTTAGTGATTACCAGCAGCTTGATGTGCTATTTCCCGAGTCTAAATTTGTCTACTTACAGCGTAGCCTTGATCAGTGGTTACCATCAATACAAATGTTGTTGAATAAAATGTTACCCAGCCTAAATAGTAAGACTTACGTAAACCCGATATTAAGACGGAGTTTTGGCCAGATTTTCGACTTGGATAATGTTCGCAGCCCTCTCGAAGAAAGGCATCTTACAATGTGTTACCAGCGCCATGAACAAGGGGTGATAGATTATTTTCATGGGCGAGATAACATGCTAAGTATTAATATTAACTTGGCTGATAGTTTTTCTCAGTTATTGAGTTTTTTAAACTTACAGTATTCAAGTGGCGAACAATTCCCTCACTTGAACATGGGGAAGTTGGTCGATAACTGGAAGGACATCAAACATATACACAAAATTAACCCTAATACGGCAGGCAGAGAAGGTCGCAAGTTTTTTGAATATCGCAACTAACTTATTTATGCCTCAAAGTTAACGAGATTATTTAAGGGTTAGTTCTAGAATTAACGCAGTCATTGTTAGTTTATGTTGGTGGGCATAATAGAAAAAGTGTTGTAACAGATAGTTAAATACACACTGATTTTGATCCCAAAACGCGTTAAAATTTGATATAGGTTTTTAACATTCCTGTCGAGATATTTAACGGCCAAACAAAGCCGTTAGCCCTAGATGTCCATGTTAATGCGTTCATCATCAAATAAGTTAGTATCCGGATCCAGTATCTGAATATAACGGTCGAAGTATAAAAACTGTTTTAATAGTAAGGTGAAAGAACGGGGAAAACGAATACCGTGGTTTCTCGCTACTTCGCTCAATGTATTGATGACATCATTAACTGCGGGGGCGACATTTAATCCATCGTTAGCCATTAAGTCTTCATTATCAAGTTTGCTCATTGAAAGAAAAACATGTTCTATATCATGGATTAATTGCTGTTCATCAATATTTTCTCGGGTCATTCCCACAGCTAACATAGAGTGTGCGACCAGGGCATAGTCTTGATCACCCAAGCCTTTAAACAAACTGAACATGGCTTGCCAAGTCTCAGGACTTACCCGGCCCACCATGCCAAAGTCAATAAATCCGATTCGCCCATCTTCAAACAACAGCATGTTGCCGCTATGAAGATCAGCATGAAAAACCTCACACTGCATCAAACTGGCAAACCAGACATTCAAAGCTTCGAATAAAGCTTGGGCTGGATCACCTCGAGACTTATCCCTCGCGTTTTTGTCAATTAACGAACATCCATAAAAACGTTCCATGGTTAATACCCGAATGCCTGATGCTTTCTCATATACCTTAGGAGCCACCACGGTATTGATGTTCGAAATATCGATAAAGCTTCTAAAAGCTTTAATATGCTCAGCTTCTTTAGTGAAATCACATTCGTCTATCATCGCTTGATACATCTCGGACACGATACCCGCTAATGCATCGCGGTCCGTGTTAGGCAGTATAAATTCTAATAAGCGCACTAAGACGTAAATTGTATTTAAATCAGCAGTAATAATTGCCTGTACACCCGGCTTTTGAACTTTTATTACCACGTGTTCACCGGTTACCAATGTTGCTGCATGCACTTGTGCGATAGATGCTGAAGCCAAAGGTTGTTGGTCTATATTACTAAACACATGGTTTATGGGCTGTTTTAAATCTTCGGAAATAATTTTTTTAATAGTACAAAAAGGTATAGGCGTTGTTTGATCCAGTAGTTGCTCAAATTCCTCTACATATTCCTTGGGGAAGATGGAGGGTGAACTGGCGATGAATTGACCAAACTTAATATAGGTTGTTCCGAGTGCTTCAAAGAGCTCTCTTACTTCATTTGCTGGAGGAAGTTTACGATTAAGCCCCCAGCGGATAGCATAAGGTGTCACTTTGGCCATCGTTTGGGTGAGGCGCAGGCTGCTTCGTACGCCCATCTCTGTGAGGCTAATATTGCGTTTAACAATAGAATGAATATCAGGAAGGGATAACATTTTTATAACACCTAAATAGAAAAATTAAATGTTAGTCCTTATGTAAAGAGCATCCATGAAATTGAATGGCTATTTAAACAAGATAAAACATCTTAGTTTACTTATAAAAACATAAGAAATTAGAACGCTCAACCTAAAAAAAAACACTCACTGTAAATATTATCAAATGAATCTACCTGTACTATTGAATTACAATGGATGTATTAGCCGTTAGTTGCGCTATGAATTAACCACGTTCGAACTTTGATTAATTCACTATTTTTGAAGTGCAATAGAGGCCATTTTCATGGTTATTTCAAATGATTTTGCACCCGCAATAAATAACCCATTGTGACAAAACATTGCGTCATCAATGCCCGTCACTTGTTGTAGGGATTTGTCGGATAAGCCCGCCCATTCTTTAGGCAGTGGTTTTCTGTCTTCGAATGAACTAGGTTCTATAGGTACTGTTTGAATTCTCCATTGACCAGTCTGAGATGGGTAAACCATATACAACGCCACTTCAGATAAGGTGTGAACGGTTGTTTTCCAAGGGGTATATTTGTCTAATACTATTACTCTTGGATCTTGTGCATTCTCAATTGCTTTAGCTACAATTGTTTGCGAACTAATAACCCCACTAGCAGATGCAATGAATCGTGTTAATACGCGGGATGCAAAATCAACAGCTTCATCAAAACATGTATCAAAGTGGCTATCTTCCTGCCAAGTGGGGTTAAACATTGAAATAGTTTGGCTAAGACTAATACCGTCATAAATGCCCTCGACATGACCACAATCTATGGCATCAATCTTTGATACTAGACCCGCATCAACGGCATTTGCCACGTCTTTGTTACCTTGGCATATGTCTAGACCATATTTTTGCCAGATCAAACCAAGTGAAGAATAGGGAATACCATTTTCGCGCTTTCCTGCACCACCACGTTGATGATGATCAAAGCGGCCTGCTTCTGGGTCATATTCACCGCCGACATCAATCACGATATCAGCCTTACCGATAATCTCTAAATCACGCGTGCGAATGAGTGTAAAAGAAGAAAAAATGCTCTTGAGGGCAGCAACACTGAAAACATCATCAGCATGAAAATTACCGTTGTGAGTAACTATAGTTTTGTGATTCATTTTTTGTGTCACTTTAGAAAGGAATGGGAAGGTGTTGTTAGATAAAGGTTAAAAATATTAGAAAAGTAAAAACTTCGTAGTGAATTCTATACGAAAATGGCTAATAAAATAGCTCTATGTTAAGCCTTAATTACAAAGCAATAGATAAAGCCAAAAAATTAACCCTTGCAGAAGGAATAGGAAAACAACCAGGGGTCAAAAGTTCAAAAATAGAACACTTATTAGTCCCTTGTAATTGACTTTGTGTGCAACTATTTTCCGAATTAAAAACCATCAAAAATTTTTATAAATAATGGTCTTACTAATTTCAATAAAAACGTCCATTATCATGTATGGATATGTAGTGATTGGTTTACTCTACAATGCCTTATCAACAATCATAAATTTTCTGCGATACAAAGCTGACAGACCCACCTGAATAAATCAAATGCATGATGACCATGTCTTGGTTAATTCGACTGTTCAAAAAAATTTAACACGAAGTCTGATGCCATGCACCAGATGAAGTTAGATCATATATTCTATAGAACCTTCAAGTTGTTCATTTGCAGTTGCCTCATTGCTACCTTTCACCCTAAAAGCGACCATCTTTACATGTAGCTCTGTAATCGCTTTACTGCCTGTCTTTATACACAAACCTGGCACTAATGCGTGAATAAAGCTGGCTATTGCTGCTTTAAAAAGTTTTGTAGAAAAACTCATGGCGGTAAAAAAATGTTGTACGTATGTTTCGTTGACGGACTTTGGGTGGTCAATAAATAGCTTTTTAAACATGTTTTTCCCCTCTTTTGTAAATAGCTAGCTCAATTGGAGCAAACGTTCGATATAAATTAAAAATATGATGTGTGTAAGTTTGTACGGATTTTTGAACAAAAAGACAACATTATTTTAGTTTTAATCAGATGTATAAACTCAAAAGACTTCTATTGTAAATATTGTCAAAGGGTTATGAATATCTAATTTAAATATGATGGATAACTCTGCTGATGAGCAGTATATAAGTTTTTTCAGAAATTTATTTTCGCTTGTTTTTCGGTACGTAATTTAAAATAGAATCGGGTACAGTTTTTTTGACCTCAAAGCCTTCAAACGCTTTTCTGGTGATTACATGTCCAAGGCGGCTTTCGATGGCACATAGGTTTCTAAAGTTGTCTTTGGCCACAAATGAAATGGCTTCTCCGGTTGCACCTGCTCGGCCTGTTCTGCCAATTCGATGAATATAATCTTCAACCTGATCAGGTACATCATAATTAACAACACGTGATAAATTTTGAATGTCGAGTCCACGAGCCGCTACTCCAGTGGCGACTAGAAATTTAATTTTACCTGACTTAAAGTCAGCCAATATTTTTTCGCGCATTCCTTGGGTCCTGTCACCGTGAATACTTTCTGTTGGGATCC
>JAWUXU010000055.1:0-19501 GCA_034111145.1 Paraglaciecola sp. | reverse complement strand
AATTCCTGATGAGTATAGAACTAGTTTAACATCTGACAAGTATATAGAAACATACCTATGTTTCAGTTACAAATGGATATACTTAAAATACGCCTCACGCTATTTATCCATACTTCATTTAGATAAACACTGTATTTATCTAAACACAATCCTCAAAATTTCAAAGAACTGGTTTCTATTACTCTTAAAGACAAGTCTATTGCTTTGACGTTTTTAGTCAGCGCCCCCGAGGAAATAAAGTCCACTCCTAAAGTCGATAAGGTCTTTAAACTTTCGAAGGTAATATTACCTGATACTTCTAGTTTGCATTGTGTTTTGTTGACAATCACCGCTTGCTTGAGCATATCCACACTAAAATTGTCTAACATTACAATGTCGGCCTTTGCCTCAATTGCTTGATGTAACTCTTGAATATTTTCCACCTCAACTTCCACAGGTAAATCTGCATGATGTTCCCTTGCCTTAATTACCGCGGCTCTTATCGAGCCACAGGCTAGAATATGATTTTCTTTAATAAGGTAAGCATCGTATAAGCCAATACGATGGTTTTTACCGCCACCACAAGTCACCGCGTATTTTTGCGCTAAGCGCATACCGGGCAGTGTTTTTCGGGTGTCTAATAATTGCGTGTTAGTGCCGGCTAGCTCTTTCACATATTTAGACACTACGGTAGCTGTGCCTGACAATGTCTGTAAGAAATTTAATGCGGTACGCTCCCCAGTTAAAATTCTCCTTCCATTACCCGACACTCTTACTATTGGCTGATTAGCCTTTAGCTCGTCGCCGTCTTTAACAAACCAGTTCAACTGGATATCAATATCAAGCTGGGCAAAGGTTTCAGTGACCCAAGCGGCGCCTGCTAACACACAATTTTCACGCGTGATAACGTCAGCAATAATATACTGCGTGGCGGGGATTAAATTGGCTGTGATATCACCATAATCGGCATGTTGTCTGTTTAAATCTTCTGATAACGCTATTTCAACGGCCGTTTTAATATCAATATCTTGCATAATTTCTCTTGTAACAATGGGGGGTGTCGAGTTGGCTACAAATTTCGTAAAACCAGCCATTCGCCCTTTTGGGTGAATTCTAATTGTTTCAGTGCACTCATTCCTAGCAAAATTTCATTCTGTTTAAAACCAGGATTTAAGTTAGCCCGAACATTATCTAATTGAATATCACCAACAGACAACCGTTGAATATTAGTTTGTGCCACCTGGAGGCGCCCGTTTGCAGTCTGCACCCAAGACGCTCTACCCTTTTGTAAATTAAGTTGCTCGGCCAAATGCATAGGCACTGATACATGAGTGGCACCTGTATCTAATAAAAACACCACCGGCTGACCATTAATGGCACCACCACTGACGTAGTGCCCTGCACGGTTTTGTTTGAGTCTTACCTCTTGCACACCTTGTCTAGATGAAGAAATAGGCTCGGCATTGGGGTTAAATTGTTTAGCAAGCTGATCATCGAACAACACAGTTAATAAACCCAGACCCATGATCCAAGCAACAACCAACATGCCTTTACCCATTTTATTTTGTTGCATTGATTAATTTAATCTCCGAAATTTATCAGCGTTCATTGATCGACTTTGTTATGATAACAACATCAGGCCTTTTATACCGCTAGTACCTTGATTAATAACGCTGTTTTAACGCAAGCTGAATTTTGTCCCACAGATCATTGGGACGAACGTCCGACTCAAACAACCGTTTCACTTTTAGTGATACACAATATTTCATTGCCGCCGAATAAATTTGGTGGTGATTATATTAAATACCTTTTCACTGGCTGTTTAGATCCTAATTTACATCCTTACTTCGCCAGCATTTATCAAATGCGTGTGTCTGCTCATTGCTTAATTAAACGTGATGGGCACATTCTGCAATTTGTGCCTTTTGATAAAAGAGCCTGGCATGCTGGTCTATCCAGTTTTCAGGGTATGAATAAATGTAATGATTATTCTATTGGAATTGAGCTTGAGGGTGCTGATCACATTCCCTACACCCAAATTCAATATAAAAGCTTAAGTGCATTAACAAAAGAATTAATGCAACACTATCCTGAGATTACCTTAGGGCGTATTGTTGGCCATAATGATATTGCACCCGGCAGAAAGACCGATCCAGGTATCGCTTTTAACTGGTCGCAATATCGACAAATGCTATAATAAATTGATCTTATTTAACTAAAACTCAACTAAAACAAAACAAGAGATAGAACCATGACATTAATCAGCTTGTTGTTGGTATTGCTAGTCGAACGCGTCGCCACTAAATCACAGTATTGGCAAGCAGGATTTTACGCTGACAAATACTTACATAGTATCGAGTCTCGGGGTTGGTTTAACTCTTCTTCAAAATCTTGGATCTTGGCACTGGTTATTTTTGTGCCTGTAATTGTTGTTTATTTAGTTGTACAAAGATTTGCTGGTGGATTATTAGAGTTAGTCATTAGCACAGCGATACTTATGGTTTGTGTAGGTTGCCCAACTATTCGTGCTACTTATAAATGTTTTTTACAAGCCGCAAACAAAGGCGATTTGAAGGCTTGTAACATGTACAAAGATGAGATGAGTGGCGATGACAAAGACAATTTTTCTTTTGGTCTAAACCTAGTTTGGCAAAATTATCGTTATTACACTGCAGTTATCTTATGGTTTGCAGCTTGCGGGGCTGCAGGCGCGATAATGTATATATTGGTTAGAGAAATGGGCTTAAAGTTATCGGATGGTAATCAACAAGTTGCCAATCAAGTAAAGCGCTTACTCAACATTATTGACTGGGTACCTGTTCGCATAACGGCTTTAGGCTTTTTATTGGTTGGGCACTTTTCTCGGGCCTTTCCAACTTGGTTAGGTTACTTGCCCGACCCAGCAGTAGAAGCCAAAACACTTTTACTGCATGTATCTAAAAAAGCCGAAGAAATCGAACCAGATGAAAGTAATTATACTGAAGAACCCTGTACTTTAGTGCGTTTGGCTAAACGGAATGTTATGTTTTTGCTGGTAATTATTGCATTGTTAACGTTATCTGGTTGGATAGACTAACAGGTCTGACCAGAGCCCTAACTCTTATTATCTAATTGTTTTTCATACCTTTAATTTTTCTCACACTCAATTCCGTTGGTCCTGTATAAAATTAAGATTTACCCCAAGACAAATGTCTACTAAGCTATCCCACAGAATTGGTATTACCAATTTACCAAATGATAAATTTATTGCTGTTTTGTAATACGGAATGATTAAATGCGTCGAGTACAATCTAGGAAATTATCTGACGATATTACGGAACAACTAGAATCCATGATTTTAGAAGGTAGATTGCTCGCTGGACAAAAACTGCAATCTGAACGCGCACTTGCAGAACAATTTGCAGTGTCTAGGCCGTCGGTTAGAGAAGCGATTCAAAAACTCGAAGCCAAAAATTTGGTGGAACGCAAACAAGGCGGTGGCACATTTGTTAAGCCTCGTCTAAACGAATTAATAACCAATCCTCTTCAACTTCTTTTATCCGACAAACCTGAAATGCAATTTGACTTACTTGAGTTTCGTCATGCGCTAGAAGGCATGGCTGCTTATTATGCAGCACTGCGGGGGCAACCAGAAGATTATCAGGCGCTGGAAAGTGCATTAGACGCGCTGCCAGATGACTCAATCGATAAAAGCCAAGAAGCTATTGCCTTGGTCAATTTTTATCTGACTATGGCAAATGCATCCCATAACATGGTTTTACAGCACGTAATGCGCAGCTTGCAATCGATGCTGCAAGACAATATTCAACGTAACTTAGAAGTATTGGCTAAACAAACCGATGCGGCAAAAAATATAAACCGTCAAAGGCGCAATATAGTTCAAGCCATTTTAGCAGGTGATCCTGAACAGGCCCGCAAAGCTAGTAATGAACACTTGGCTTATATTGAAGAAACTTTACTAAACCTTAATCGGCAAGACATGCGTATGCAGCGTGCATTGCGACGGATTGAAGTGAACTGACTATTTCATTGGATGTGTTAGGCACGCCCAAATATGAAATGAATAACAACTTATTGAAATATCATTTAATAGTGGCGTTTTACACTGGCTATATTTGAGTAACGATAAGTTCCTTTATTAACAAACGATAAAAAAAGGAAAGCACCATGGCTGATATGATGCATCCGGATGTGGATCCACAAGAAACGCAAGAATGGTTAGACTCCCTAGAAACAGTTTTTGAAGAAGAGGGCGCAGAACGCGCGCATTTTCTTTTAGAGGCTCTAATTGACAAAGCTCGGCGAAGTGGAGCACATTTACCTTATGACGCAACAACAGCGTACATCAATACCATTCCGGTAGCTCAAGAGCCAACCATGCCCGGCGACCAAACGATTGAAACACGTATTCGTGCAGCAATCCGCTGGAATGCATTGATGATAGTGTTACGCGCATCTAAAAAAGACCTGGATTTGGGCGGTCATATTGGTAGTTTTGCTTCCTCTGCCATGTTGTACGATGTCGGTTTTAACCATTTTTTTAAAGCACCTACAGAGAAACATAGCGGCGACTTTATTTTTTATCAGGGACATATTTCTCCTGGCATCTATGCTCGTTCTTTCCTTGAAGGTAATTTATCAGAGGCACAATTAAATAATTTCCGTCAGGAATGTGATGGTCAAGGTATACCTTCTTATCCTCACCCTCACCTTATGAAAGATTATTGGCAGTTCCCTACAGTCTCTATGGGTTTAGGGCCATTACAAGCTATCTACACTGCACGATTTTTAAAGTATTTAACCAACCGTGGCATCAAAGACTGTTCAGAACAAAGAGTATATTGTTATTTAGGTGACGGTGAGTGTGATGAGCCTGAATCACTAGGGGCTATTGGTTTAGCTTCGCGGGAAGGTTTAGATAACTTAACATTCGTGATCAACTGCAACTTGCAACGTTTAGATGGGCCAGTGCGTGGAAACGGCAAAATCATCCAAGAACTTGAAGGGACTTTCCGTGGTGCTGGATGGGAAGTGGTCAAGGTTATTTGGGGTAGTTACTGGGATGCATTACTTGCCCGTGACAAGTCAGGCAAACTTATGCAGCTTATGAATGAAACCGTAGACGGTGAATACCAAAACTGTAAAGCCAAAGGTGGTAAATACACCCGTGAAAACTACTTCAACAAATATCCTGAAACAGCTGCATTAGTAGCAAATATGTCTGACGAAGACATTTTCCGTCTAAACCGCGGTGGACATGATCCAGTTAAAGTATTTGCAGCTTACCAAAAAGCCATTGAAACTAAAGGTCGTCCAACCGTTATACTAGCTAAAACCATTAAAGGTTTTGGTTTAGGTGCATCAGGTGAAGCCTTAAACATTGCGCACAACGTCAAAAAAATGGATGTGGATTCCCTTAAAAAATTCCGTGACCGTTTCAATATTCCTGTAGCAGACGAATCGATTGCTGATTTACCTTTTTATAAATTTGCTGAAGACAGTGAAGAATATAAATATATGAAAGCCCGTCGTGAAGCATTAGGCGGTTCATTACCACAGCGTAGTAAGCAAGCTGAAGAACAGCTTGAAATGCCTGAATTAAAAGCCTTTGATGCAATTTTGAAAGGTTCAGGCGAACGTGAAGTATCTTCTACTATGACGTTTGTGCGTGTATTAAATGTCTTATTGAAAGATAAGAAGATAGGTAAACGTGTTGTGCCTATTATTCCTGATGAAGCCCGTACTTTTGGTATGGAAGGCTTATTCCGTCAAGTCGGGATTTATGCCAACGAAGGCCAAAAATACACGCCTCAAGATGCTGATCAAGTCGCTTATTATCGTGAAGATGAAAAAGGCCAAGTTCTTCAAGAAGGCATTAACGAACTGGGTGCTATGGCTTCTTGGGTCGCAGCTGGCACTTCTTATTCAACGTGTAACGCCACAACTATACCTTTCTATATTTATTACTCTATGTTTGGTTTCCAACGTGTTGGTGATTTAGCTTGGGCAGCTGGTGACAGTCAAGCTCGCGGCTTCTTACTAGGTGCAACTGCAGGTCGCACAACTCTAAACGGTGAAGGTCTACAACACCAAGATGGGCATTCACATGTGCAGGCTAACTTGATCCCTAATTGTGTTACCTATGACCCAACATACGGATATGAAGTAGCAGTAATCGTGCAAGACGGTTTACGCCGTATGTATACTGAAAACGAGAATGTGTTTTATTACCTCACTTTGATGAACGAAAACTATCAGCATCCTGCTATGCCTGAAAGTGACGATGTTGCAAAACAAATCATCAAAGGTATCTACAAGCTAGAGCGTGTTGAAGCTAAAGGTAAGGCGAAAGCTAAGTCTAATGTTCAATTAATGGGTTCAGGCACAATCCTAAATGAAGTACGTAAAGCAGCGCAGATTTTAAGTGAAGACTACAAAATATCGTCTGATGTGTATTCTGTGACTTCTTTCAACGAATTAGCCCGCGAAGGTCAAGCAATAGCACGTTGGAATATGCTGAACCCTGAAGCCGATGCCAAGACTGCTTATATTGGTACAGTCATCACTAAAGATGCAGGCCCAGCTATAGCAGCCACTGACTACGTGAAAGGTTATTCTGACCAAATACGTGCATTTATCGATACTGACTATCGTTGTTTAGGTACAGATGGATTTGGTCGCAGTGATAGCCGCGCCAACTTGCGGACTCACTTTGAAGTCAACGCATCATACGTTGTGGTTGCGTCCTTGTATGAACTAGCAAAACGCGGTGAAGTTGACAAGAAAGTAGTAACCGAAGCCATTAAACACTTCGACATCAACATCGACAAACTTAACCCACTTTACGCATAATAGTGGCTAGATAAGGAATTTACATATGTCTGATATTCAAAAAATTCTAGTCCCAGATGTAGGTGGCGAAGAAGTTGAAATCATTGAAATTTGCTTCGCTGTTGGCGACACACTTGAAGCCGATGAAGGTATTATTACCGTCGAAACGGATAAAGCATCCATGGATATCCCTGCTCCTTTTGCAGGTGAACTAGCCAGTTTATCAGTGAAAGTGGGTGACAAAATCAAAGAAGGTGATGTAATCGGTGAAATCAAAACAGCAGGAGCAGTCGCTCCTACTGCACAAGAAACACCAACGGCACCTGTAGCAGAAGCACCCGCTCCTTCAGTTGAAACACCCGTTGAAACAACCGTTGAAACAACCGTTGCAACACTAAGCGAAGTCCAACCTGCGGCTAAAACTAGTACAGGTGAATTAGTGGACGTGGCGGTGCCTGATATTGGCGAAGACGGCGAAGTTGATGTTATTGATGTAATGGTCTCTGTAGGCGATGTCATTGAACTAGAAGACGGTTTGATCACATTAGAAACAGATAAAGCCACCATGGATGTGCCATCCACCCATGCTGGAACAGTCAAAGAGGTGTATATTTCTACTGGCGACAAAGTAAAACAAGGCACACTTGTGATTAAACTTGAGACTGCCGGTGACACGTCCACTGAAAAAGCCCCTGCGGTTTCAGAAACACCAGCGCCAATTGCGGGTCTTAAAGAAGAAGCTGTGGCACCTAAAGAAGAAGCTGTGGCTAAAGAAACAGCTCCAGCAAAACCTATATCTGTTCCAGATGAACCTGCGCCCGCAAGCGGCGGCAAAGCTCACGCTTCGCCTTCGGTTCGCAGAGTTGCTAGAGAATTTGGTGTCGATTTAAGTCAAGTAACAGGTTCAGGCCCTAAAAAACGGGTTTTAAAAGAAGATGTACAAGCTTATGTGAAGTCAGAACTAGCTAAGCCACGTTCAACCAGCGCCAGTGCAGTTGGTGGTAACGCGGTTAACGCGAATAATGTATTACATATTGCGAATGTTAAGCCTGTGGATCACGCTAAGTTTGGTGAGGTTGAAATCTTACCTTTAACCCGTATTCAGAAGATTTCTGGACCCTTCTTACACCGTAATTGGGCTACTATTCCCCATATTACGCAGTTTGATGAAGCGGATATCACTGATGTTGAAACGTTCCGTAAAGAACAAAATGCCTATCACGCTAAGATTAAATCCGGATTAAAAATAACACCTCTAGTATTCGTAATGAAAGCGGTAGCTAAGGCATTAGAAAAATATCCAGCTTTTAACTCTTCATTGTCTGATGACGGCGAAAGTTTAATTCTTAAAAAGTTTATTAATATTGGTATCGCAGTAGAAACACCAAATGGCTTAGTGGTTCCCGTTATCAAAGATGTAAACAAAAAAGGGATCGAACAACTTTCTCAAGAGTTGATAGAAACTTCAGTTAAAGCTCGTGAAGGCAAGTTAAAAGCAACCGACATGCAAGGTGGTACATTTACCATATCTAGCTTAGGAGGAATTGGTGGAACAGCGTTTACGCCTATTGTTAATGCCCCTGAAGTTGCTATATTGGGAGTCTCTAAATCAGAGATGAAACCTAAGTGGAATGGTGTAGAATTTAAACCGCGTTTGATGGTGCCATTAAGTCTATCTTACGACCATCGGGTTATCGACGGTGCTGTAGGTGCGCGCTTCTCTACCGAAGTAGCTGCAAACTTAACTGATTTACGTAGAATCATACTTTAGCGAATAATAGGTGGCAGTTTACTGTTACCTATTATTGTAAAGCCAAAAGGCAAGATTTATTCATTACATGTTAACTTCAATACTAGCCAAACATGTTTTTCAACAAAAGAATTTGAGGACCCTATGAGCGAAATCAAGACTCAATTAGTTGTATTAGGTGCAGGCCCAGGTGGCTACGCAGCCGCTTTTCGTGCTGCTGATTTAGGTGTGGAAACAGTTATAGTTGATGCCCGTGTTACTTTAGGCGGCGTGTGTTTGAACGTAGGTTGTATACCTTCAAAAGCACTGCTTCACGTGGCAAAAGTTATTGACGATGCTAAAGACATGGCTGACCATGGTGTGTCTTTTGGTGAACCAGTCATCGACTTAGACAAGGTCCGTGGTTGGAAAGATGGCGTTGTTGACCAGTTAACTAAAGGTTTGTCTGGTATGGCTAAAATGCGTAAAGTTAAACACGTACAAGGTTATGGTAAATTCACCAGCAGCAATACTCTTGAAGTTGAAGGTAAAGACGGAAAAACGACTATTACCTTCGATAATGCGGTTATTGCAGGTGGCTCTGAGCCAATTAGTTTACCGTTTATTCCACAAGATGACCCTCGTGTAATTGATTCAACCGGAGCACTTGAACTGGTCGACATTCCTGAAAAAATGTTAGTTTTAGGTGGAGGTATCATCGGCTTGGAAATGGGCACAGTTTATCGTGCACTGGGCTCAAAAATTGATGTGGTTGAGTTCCTTGATCAGCTCATTCCTGCGGCTGACAAAGACGTAATAAAAGCTTATCAAAAATATGTAAAAAACAAATTTAACGTCATGTTAGAAACGAAAGTAACCGCCGTTGAAGCCAAAGAAGACGGTTTGTATGTCACTTTCGAAGGCAAACAAGCACCAGCAGAGCCGGTTAGGTACGATAAAGTATTAGTTGCAGTTGGACGTCGTCCAAATGGCAGCATGGTTGACGCAGAAAAAGCCGGTGTAAAAGTAGACGAGCGCGGCTTTATTAATGTTGATAAACAACTTCGCACCAATGTGTCTAACATTTTTGCGCTAGGTGACCTAGTTGGGCAACCAATGCTTGCGCACAAAGCAGCCCATGAAGGCCATGTAGCAGCAGAAGTTATTTCAGGCATGAAACACTACTTTGACCCTAAAGGTATTCCTTCTGTAGCTTATACCGATCCAGAGATAGCTTGGGTAGGCGTCACTGAAAAAGAAGCCAAAGAACAAGGTCTCAATTACGAAGCTTCGACTTTTCCTTGGGCTGCATCAGGTCGTGCTATTGCATCCGCACGTACTGAAGGTTTAACTAAGTTAATCTTCGACAAAGAATCACACCGTATTATTGGTGGAGCTATTGTAGGTATTAATGCTGGTGAAATGTTAGGTGAAATTGGCTTAGCCATTGAAATGGGTGCTGATGCAGAAGACATCGCTTTAACCATTCATGCTCACCCAACCTTAAACGAATCAATCGGCCTAGCTGCAGAAATGTACGAAGGCACGATTACTGACATGCCTAATCCCAAGGCAAAGAAAAAGTAAAATACTTTGATTATTTAAAAAAGGGCCGTTTGGCCCTTTTTTATTGAATAAATAATTTTCTTTTCATAGTTTATTTTCGAACCAATTTTTACAATTTTCAAAGCAACTGCATTATGGAATGAAATGTATTTATATCCATACCACATGGGTAGTTGGCCATTTAACATTCCTAAAAAGGGGGCTACTGAATCACTTTTGCGGGTAAATCTACATTTAGTGAAAATTAATGCGATACCAGATCTGACATTTCCGTTGGTGTACGAGTCCCCTTATATGAACATGAACTCCATACGGGCTTAGCTAGGTTTGGGAGGTGATTGACCTAAAACTTGAAAAATATTTCAAGGAGATTATCGTAACAAATCTTAACACTTTTCAGTATTTACAGTTATCCCAAGCAATCGGTAAGTTAGTTTCATCTTATAAAAAAAGCAACTGCTTACATTTCACACAACGGTGTTATTATTAGTAACAAATGTTATATGTAGCTTTGAGGTCATCATTGAAACAAATTGAAATCTTTGAAATTACCAGTCCATGTATTGGCGTCTGTCAATCTGGGCCAAAAGGTTTCTGTGTGGGTTGTTTTCGTTCAAGAGAAGAAAGAGTACATTGGATAAAATTGGAACAAGATGTCCAGAGCAAAATAATTAAAGCCTGTGCAGTGCGTAAAAAAAGGGCAAAAGCCGTTAATAAAAAGAAACAAAGTTCAACTGATACATCATCACAACTAGCTTTTATAGACGATTCATTTACCCAAAATAAACAATCAATCTAGCTTTATTTGATGGTATCCAAACATCAAGTTAATTCACAACGAGGTTCGCTATGTCCCAACTTAAAACAACACTAATCACAGGTTCGTCAGAAGGTATAGGCCGTAGCTTTGCGGAAATATACGCAAAGAATGGACATGACCTAGTGTTAGTGGCTCGGAATAAAATTAAACTTGAAGAATTTGCACAACAACTTATAGCAAAATATGCCGTCAATGTAGAGGTTTTTGCGGTTGATCTCATCCCTGTCGATGCAGCACAAAAACTATTTGAAGCCATTTCTTTAAGAGAAATAAAAATAGACATATTGATAAACAACGCGGGCATGATGCAAGTAGAGAAGCTAAGTCAAAGCGATCCGCAAAAACTCAATAACTTATTACAGTTGAATATACAAAGCTTAGTTAATATGACACACCAATTCCTCAATCCTATGATTGGTCGAGGCCAAGGCAAAATTGTCAATATTGGCTCTATTGCCAGCTTTATGCCCACTCCTAACTTTGCTGCTTATGGTGCCAGTAAAGCCTTTGTTTTGTCGTTTTCAGAAGGCATCGCTGAAGAACTACGTGGCACTGGTGTAACCGTAACATGTGTATGCCCAGGCATGACAGAAACCAAAATGCTCAGTCACGCAGAAGGCATTGAAAAATTTATTCCAAAATTTTTAAAAGCAGATCCGATGGAACTTGCTGACCAAGCTTACAAGGCAAGTATGAAGGGTGATGTAGTGTTTTTGGATAAAATTGCCAATAAATTACTAGTTCAATGGGCCACACACTATCCGAGGTGGTTAGTGCGCGGCGTAAACGGGTTATTTGCACGATTTACATAAAATAAAGTTAAGTTGAATTAACTTCCCTTGACATGCTCTAGTATCTGTTTGGTTATATCAACATATAGCTGATCTGGTATGGTGTGCCCCATTCCAGGGTAGGTTTTTATTTTGGCATGGGGTATGGCTTTAGCTGTAGCATAACCACAAGCAACAAGCACTAAAGGGTCATCCTCACCATGTAAGATCAAACTGGGCACGGCTAAAGTATTCAGTGCTTCAGTTCTATCAGGTGAGTCTAAAATAGCGGCCAATTGACGAGAGTTACCCGCTGGATTAAAACCTCTTTGTAATGCCTGTTTTATTAAGCCCAGAACTTTTTCTTGTTCAAATGGATAGTGCTCCCCATGTATCAACCGCCACACATACATGCCATGAGTGATTGTTTTATTGGCATCTTTTGGTGGTGGCTTAACCATCTTAAAACTAAACGCCGTAGACGGTTTAGGTAATTTTCTATCACCCGTAGTAGACATAATAGAGGTGAGACTTTTCACTCTGTGTGGATGTCGGATTGCAATCTCTTGAGCAATCATTCCGCCCATGGATATACCAACTATATGTGCACTTTTTAGGTGTAGTGCATCTAGTAAGCCTATAGCATCGTCCATCATATCGGATAACAAATAAGCGGCTCCTAGTGGGCGCTTAAACACCGCATTTATGAGTAAAGCTAGATTAGTGGGTGGGGGGATTGAATCAAACCAAGTACTTTTGCCATTATCACGGTTATCGAATCTGATGACCCAATAACCCTCAGAGGCAAGTAATTTACAAAATTGCTCGTCCCAATAAATCATTTGGGTGGCTAACCCCATGATCAATAGAATCGCTGGGTGACTTTTATCTCCAAAACTATCGTAATTAATATTAATATCGTTAGCGGCAACCAATTGCTCGGGGTGGTGAATGATAGGATTCAAAGATGTTAATGCTCGTAGTAAATTAAACGAGCTTTAGCTTGCCTGAAATCTGAATTTTTTCAAGTTCATCTTTTTTATATGGCTGCCAACTAGCCTCTGCTTGTGACAATCTATTGGCAACAATCCACACAACCTGCGGATTATGACCTAAACCAGAATGACTTCCCCTTACCTGAATATTTTCAGCTTGATGGTGCGCTTCAATTCGGTGATTGATGCAAGCCTGCCAATGAACAACCCCATCAGTTTTAGAATATAATGCAGAATTAGGCACAGGAGGAGGCGTAAACATTTTTCTCACCACATCAGGATTAGATTGAGAAACATTACCATTAATAAGTTCAAATAATCCTTCAACTGCGGGAGATGAACCATGAGATCCATTAAATGGACTACCCAGAGTAATTACTTGACGCACACAGTCTGGAATAATACGGGCAATTTCTCTGGCCAATAAGCCACCTAGACTCCATCCAACTAAGCTGACTTTAGCATCATGTATAACCGATAATTCAATCACCTTGTCGAGTAACTCGTTACTCAACACCTGTTGTCCACCCACCATATGTGTGCCTAAGTTTCGTCCTAAGCCCCATCCTCGACAGTCATACCCCTTACGAGCAAGGAAGCTGCGTAAAGGTTTAGTTGAGATATCACTGGCCATAAAACCAGGCAACACCATAACAGGGTGTCCGTCACCGTTTGGTGCTCGCATCAATATTGGTAGCGAAGCCCCCATAGCCCCAAGTTCGAGAATGGTTCGGCCTTCAATCAACATATGTTTCAATGAGGGGCGAGGAATATTAGGTAATACATGTTTCATAACAAATCCTATAAATGGTGAACTATTATTCTTTCATAAGCGCATCAATGGCTGCTTGACCAGCTAGTCTCTCCTGTACAGCCAGTTCTAATTCATTCGCACTTTCGCGAATGTAACGAGTAAATATATCTAGATCAGGCATTAAATTTGATGAGCTTGTGGGGCTTATAGACAAAGTACCGTTATAACTACAAATAGGGATAATTAACCCCATGCCATCAAAAATTGGTGCTGTTCCCATATTAACAATTAGCTTATGCCCAGCAAGATAAATAGGTATTTGAGGGCCAGGTACATTAGTAATGACCACATTAAATAAAGGACTATGGTGTTTAGCTATAGCAGCTCTAGAATAGAACCTCGCTGCTACGCCAGCTAATCCAAATGGAATTAATTCGGCATACCCCATTAAACTTTTCGCATCTATAGCGTCTTGGTAAAGCTTACCGACCATAGTATTAATTTGTATTTTTTCGAAACGTCTAATTGGATCTTCAACATCGGTAGCCAACTGCACATACATTGCAGATACCTGATTACCCATTGCATTTTTTTCTTCTGATGTGCGTGTTGATACTGGCACCATGGCGACGAGTGGTTTATCTGGTAGTTCATCTTTTTCCAACAAGTAACGCCTTAGTGCTCCGCCACATATAGCTAAAATCACATCATTTAAGGTCGCACCGTCTACCACTTTTCTA
Source organism: Paraglaciecola sp. (assembly GCA_034111145.1). Lineage (GTDB taxonomy): Bacteria > Pseudomonadota > Gammaproteobacteria > Enterobacterales > Alteromonadaceae > Paraglaciecola. The sequence goes on along the minus strand of JAWUXU010000055.1, from coordinate 5,317 downwards.
AGGGCCTTAACTCGGTGGATATCTAAGATAGTAGAATTCCAGACACGCTCCATTTCGACTGTGTCGTTAAATCTTGTTTTGGGTGCATTAAAGGGCATTGTTGGCATTTTAATGCCTTGAGCTCGGGTCATATAACCCGCTTTTAACGTAGCTTTGCCCGTATCCCACAATAAACCAGGTAACTTAGTTGGTCGCGAAATAAAGTTATAAGCACTTTTTGCCATCAGTCCAACAGGTCCCGGGAGCTCTTTCTTCTCCTTAACTACAACTGGCTTTGGCGGCCTTGGCGAGGGTGACACATCAAACAACATACTCATTAAATCGGCACCAGATTTGCCATCAAACCCTGAATGGTGCACTTTACTGATCATGGCCACAGAACCTTTAGGTACCTGAGGGATGCTGTCTAATCCTTCAACGAAGATAAACTCCCATAAAGGGCGTTCTCGGTTTAACTGTTGGGAAAACAATCTGGATGCCAAGTATCTTAGCTCTTTCCAGCCACCTGGTCGCGGTAATGCAGTGTGATGCATGTGCATATTAATATCAAAATCAGGATCCTCTACCCAGTAAGGTCTATCAAGACTGAGAGGCACTGTGACTAATTTTTGGGTTAGTTTTTCAACGGTATGCACGCGATCACTTACATATTGACGAAAGTCATCAAAATTAAGTGACCCTTCTAAAATAGCCACACCCCCTATATGCATTGGCATTTTGGGTGTTTCAAGATATAAAAAAGAGGCATCTAGCCCAGAAAGTTCTTCCATAACCATACCATTCAAATTGTGAACCAATTGTTATAACACCCTATCTTTTTGTGAATAAAAATCAACCTCTTTTTCAACACTCCTTGTATGCAAATCTAAATAAAAAAGAAACTCTCTTTTCAGATTACGAATGTTTATACTGTACAAATACAAATTTCAAAAAAATCAACTATGTCATTAATTAACTCTGTAGATATCGCTAAAGTAGCCAGTCAGTCATTTGCTTTACCAGACATTTGTGTACGCATTCGTTCAATGTTAGATGATGACCAATCTAATTTAGAGGATATTGGTGGACTTATCGCACTAGATCCCTCTTTATCCTCAAAGTTACTTAAGTTGGCGAATAGTCCCTTATTCCGTTTCGAATCACAGATTGATTCTTTGGCGAAAGCCATCAACATTATTGGCGGCGAAGCCTTATATAATCTAGTCATAGCAGAAACAGCTTGCTCCGCATTTGAACACTTCAGCAGCAACGTGATTGATTTAAAGAGGTTTTGGTTACAAAGTATTTATGCTGGTTTAGTTGCAAAACATCTGGCTAAGATGATCAAGATACGAGGCAGCGAACGGTTTTTTCTGATTGGTTTGTTGCATAATTTAGGCGAGTTATTAGTTGCGGTTCAAGACGCCGATTTAGCCATTCAATGCAGTAAGTATGACAAAAAAATTACCCCGTGGAAATTACAACGGCAAGTCTTAGGCTTCGATTACGCGAACTGTAGCTCAAAACTGATGGAGTTTTGGCAATTACCCAGTCAATTATATATTCCTGTGATGGATCTACATAACGAAAATAAAGCACTGGAAAACAGGGATATAGCAATTATTTACACCGCTGCTCGTGCTGGAGTAGCAATGACTCATGACAATTTATATTCGGCCAGCCAATTAGTCACTCCTTTAGTTTTGAAATACTTGAAACTTGATCAAGACGATTTAAAAGACGCAATTAAATTTACATTTATGGAAGCTGACGGCATGTTAGGTTTGATGAAACCCTCACTTCGCTAAAATAACCATACCTTGAAATACATATATTTTTAAAAACGTTGTGATTTACTCGACCACAAACTTAACTAGTTTATATATGTGGTATTATTGATTTTTAAAAGTTTTTACATTTTACTGTTTTTATACTATTCAGTTAATTTATTTTTTATTGATGGCAAATATCAGTTTTCCTAAGCGAATCAGTACCCATTCCATTTATCTGCGGGATGAACTATTAATGATTGATGAGTTTTATTTTTTACTAGCAAATGGAACTACTAATGTGTCGACATTCACCCCTAATATAAATGCCCGTCAACGGCTAGACACCGAATATGCTGTCATTTTGGTTTATTAGTCTTTTAAAAACAGGTTAACTTAAATGTAAAAGTTAACCTTTTTCAACCCCATAAAAATACTCACCCAATAAAAAAAACACCCACACTTAAGGATATGTAAATGAACAAAACTTTTACTTTTAATTTAATTTTACTTGCGCTTTGTGCTGCAACAAATGTATCTGCAGAAGAGGAAGTAAAGCCCTTCACAATGGATGGCGAATTTGGTTATATTGCAACAACAGGTAATACTGAAACTACCTCTATTAAAGGCAAGTTATCTGCTCACCAAGATCTTACCCATTGGAGTAATGACTTCACGATAGAAGCTCTCTATCAAAAAGATGAGATAAATGATACTGAACAAACAACAGCACAAAGATATTTTTTATCCAGCCAAGGTAACTACAAATTGAAAAACCCTGACCACCGTTTATTCGGCTTTGCATCTTATGAAGCCGATAGGTTTGGCAGCTTCAACTACCAAGGAACATTATCTGCTGGTTGGTCACAAAAATTGTGGGAAGAAGAGGCAAGTCGATTTAGTTACAGCGTTGGTCCTGGTTACGCATTCACAGAAACTGCCGCAGGTGAAGAACAAAATGGATTGGTTACTAGGGCCGCACTAAACTACTTCTGGAAAATTTCTGATACTGCCAACTTCAAACAATTACTCAGTACAGAAGTCGGCAGTGACAACACTAAGTCTAAATCAGAGACATCTGTATCTGCCCAAATCAGCGGCGGCTTGTCGCTCAAAGTATCGCTTATTCTAGATCATAACTCTGATGTTGCTGAGGACATTGCCAACCTGGATACACAGACAGCTGTAACTTTGGTTTATAACTTTTTCTAAACAACTAACGACTCATATGTTCTCTATCTGATACACCTTTAACAATTAATAGAAAATAACTACTTATCAACTTCGCAATTGGTTAACTACCCTATATCTGGAAGTACTCGCCAATATGAAGATCCGGTATACTGATGTGGTTGAATAGATACGCCTCCCCTCCCCTAGTTAAGACATAACAAGCTTAACTAGGGATAGATAATGACAGCACGTAAGAAATATTCAAAAGAATTCAAACTGGATGTCATCGCCTTGGTGGTCGAGCAAAAATACAGTCGAGTCGGCATTTAGTCCTCAGATACTCGGTCGTTGGCTCAAAGAAGCCGAAGATAACGATGGTCATGCTTTTCGAGGTAATGGCACCCTGACACCCGAACAGGCTGAAATTCGCACCTTGAAGGGGCAAGTCAAACGTCTCGAAATGGAGCGCGAGATATTAAAAAAAGCGACGGTATTCTTTGCCAAAGAAACGAAATAAAATATTCGTTTCTTACCCGATATAAGAAGATCTGGCTTGTGCGCTTAATGTGCAAGCTGCTTGGTGTACAAACTCACAATTATGACCGTTATCAGAAGCGTCAAACGGATAAACCTGACGACCTAAGGCATCAAGAGATGCTGGAACGAGTAAAAAATAACGCCAATATCAGGGGTAACACTTATGTCGAACGCCACATTCAAAAAGTATTGAATACGCGAGCTTTCCAGTGAGTCGCAGGAAAACAGCCAAATTGATGAAAGAAGCAAGCGTGTGGGTGCGGTATAAAAAGAAATATAAAGCCACCACCAACAGCGACCATAAAAAGCCCATTGATGACAATGAGCTAAAGCAAGACTTTGTCGCACAACAGCCTGACCTAGTGTGGTGCATGATATCACCTACGCGTGGACATCAGAAGGCTGGTTGTATTTAGCGGTGGTGATTGATTTATATTCACGCAAACTCCTGGGTTGGAGTATGAGTTCAAGAATGAAGGCCAGCTTAGTGAAATCGAAATACAGACTCTAATCCATTTTATTTAAGATTGTTTTTGCTTCTGCAATCTGTTCTTCACTGCCTCCTCGCAAAATCTCGTCTAATAACTCTTTTGCGGATTCTTCCTCGCCGATTTCTATATATGCATGTGCCAAATCTAACTTAGCACCCAAACCGTCGTCGCCATCGACATCGATCATCTCGAGATTATCTTGTTCATTTACAAAAGGCTCTAAGGGAATATCTAAATCTATTGATCTGTCGACGTCATCATCAGACTCTGCGCTAACACTTTCGTTTAATAAGGCTTCCACGTCCAAAAAGTCTTCAGAATCTTCTTCAATAACATCGATAGGTTCACTTTTAATTTTTTCATCCAGTAAAGCGGCAATATCAAATCCAGTATCATCTTCTTCTTCTAATGATATCTCATTGTCTAAATCGATAGACTCTAGCATTTCATCAAAGCTTGATCCTTCAAGCTCTTCTATTGCGTCTTTATCCGCATTATCCGAAAACTGCTGATCATCAGGTTTGTCTTCATCTTCATCTAACCAATCCCCCAACCCGGGTAAATCCGCTAATTCATCGCTTCTATTTTGTGATAAATCAAACGATGCCTCGTCGATGGTTTCATCAAGTGCTCTGTCAAGCTCACTATCATCAAAATCTTCAATAGACCCGAGGTTATCTATATTCGTTGATGGGGTGGGACTAGAAAATGGCTGAGTTGCTTGGTCCTTAGTAATGAAATCATCTGCAGAAAACTCTAGGTCATCCAGTAAACTAATAGAAGCGGTTTTGTTCGAGGTGAGATCTTCCAATATCTCATCCAGCTCTTCATTTTCAAAATCCTCTAAGGCTTTTTCTAGCTGATCCTCATCTAATGTCGAGTCACTGCGATTTGGTACCTCGAACTCTGGCTCTAGCTCATCCAACTCTTCAGCTTCGTCTACTGCTGGCTCTGGCTCATCCAACTCTTCAGCTTCATCTGCTAATGGCTCTGCCTCATCCAACTCTTCAGCTTCATCTGCTATTGGCTCTGGCTCACCCAACTCTTCAGCTTCGTCTGCTGCTGGCTCTGCCTCACCCAACTCTTCAGTTTCGTCTGCTACTGGCTCTACCTCATCCAACTCTTCAGCTTCATCTTCTGCTGGCTCAGGCTCATCCAATTCTTCAGCTTCATCTGCTGCTGGCTCTGGCTCACTCACCTCTTCAGTTTCGTCTGCTGCTGGCTCTGCCTCACTCACCTCTTCAGTTTCGTCTGCTGCTGGCTCTGGCTCACCCAACTCTTCAGCTTCATCTGCTGCTGGCTCGGGCTCAACCAACTCTTCCGCTTCATCTGCTGCTGGCTCGGGCTCATCCAACACTTCAGCTTATT